>JAICEW010000059.1 GCA_025923995.1 Vicinamibacteria bacterium
CTACTGGACTCCCTGGGACGCGCTGATACCGCTCGGCCTCGCCGTGACCGGCCTGACCGTCAACGTGGAGTACACGCTCGGCCGCCTCGTGTTCCACTCGCTGCCGATCCTGATGCCGCCGCTGGCCCTGGCGCTCGACCGATCGTCCGCGCGAACCGACGCGGCGGTCGTCACGGCGGCGTAGCTACCGGAACGACTGCTCGTCCGCCGTGGGCCCGTAGATGGAGGGGACCGCGGCGCCGTTGAGGCGCAGGTAGACCGAGAGCTGGCCGCGATGATGGGCCAGGTGCGTGAACGTGTCCTCGATGACCACGTGCCGGGGCGCCTCCATCACCGTCTGGCCGGCCACCTTGAGCTTCCAGGACGTCATGAGGTGCTCGTCGGTGGTACCGCGCAAGGCCTTGAGGCCCCGGGCGACGGCCTTTTCGTGCGTGTCGAGAAGCTCGCCGTTCTTCGTCCAGGCCGGGGGCTTCTCGCCCGTCGCCAGGTCCAGCTCGTCCTGGAGGATCGCCATCTCGATCCAGGACGGCATCGAGGCCACCAGGGTCGACAGGTACTGCAGGGGCATCGACTTCTCGTGCGGCTTCCAGTCGGGCCGGCCTTCGGGCACGCGCTCCAGCGACCGCCGCGAGATCGCCGCCTCCCGCTCCAGCTGCGCCACGAACAGATCCACCATCTTCATGCGTTCCCTCCTCGTTGTGCCCCGGCGGCCAGCATCGCCGACCATATATGACAGCCACGGTCATGATGTGACGATTCCGGCCGGGCGCGCGAGACGGGGCGGCAGATATCGTGACGCGGGTCGCGCTGCCCGGCCGTCAGGGGCCCTTCCGGGCCGCCACGCCCGCCACGTGCCGGCCTTCGTGCACGCCGTCGCGCTCGCGCACGACCTCGAGCGGGGCCACCAGCCGCGCCAGCTCGCCGTGCTGGAGCAGGAACGCGGGGCTCTTCGGATGGCCGAGCGCGGCCTGATCGACCGTGAACGTCTCGTAGAGCAGGAGCCCGCCCGGAGCCATCGCGGCCGCGATCGCCGGGAACAGCGGGCGATGCAGGTAGTGGAACACGGTGACGAGCGCGTACGCGCCCGCGCCCAGGGACACCTCGCCCGTCTCCAGATCGAGCGTCTCGACCGTCACCGGCAGGCCGAGCCGGCGCGCCGTCGCGTCCAGCGCGGAGAGCGCGGCCTCGTCGCGGTCCACCGCGTGCACCTCGAACCCGGCGGCGGCGAGCAGCAGCGCGTGCCGCCCGCGCCCGCACGCGAGGTCGAGCGCGCGCCCCCGCCCCGGCGGCAGCAGGTCGGCGCACTCGAGCAGCCAGGAGGAGGGCCCCGTCACGGCGGGCGTTTCCGGCCCGAACTCGCGCGGACCCGACCACACCGAGAGCCCGCCGCTCATGTTCAGCAGCCCCTCGATCCCGGCCCGCGCGAGCACCTCGCACGCGTGGATGCTGCGGATGCCGTGCTCGCAATGGACCAGCAGCCGGCGCCCGTCGCGCGGCAGCGTGGCCGCGCCGGCCACGATCAGGTCGACGGGGAGCAGGATCGCGCCCGGCACGTGCCCGAGGTCGCGGTACTCCTCGGGGGAGCGGACGTCGACGACGTGTACGGCACCCGCTGCGACCAGGCGCTCGGCCTCCCCCGCGTCGACATCCCGCCAGTCGCTCATGCGAGCATAATGGCACCCTTGCCACCGACCGACGAAGCGCGCCCCGCCAGCGGCGGGCGCTACCGGACGAGCCCGGGCTCCCGCTTCCCGCCCGGCGCGTCCGTCACGCCGGAGGGCGTCAACTTCAGCGTCTTCGCCCGACACGCCACGCGGATGGAGCTGCTGCTCTACGAGGCCGCGGACAGCCCCGAGCCCTTCCAGGCCATCGTGTTCTCGCCGGACACGAACCGCTCGTTCTTCTTCTGGCACGTCCTGGTCGAGGGGCTCCCGACGGGCACCTGCTACACCTGGCGGGCCGACGGCCCCTCCGACACGCAGCAGACGGGCCACGCATTCCATCCACGCCGGGAGCTCGTCGACCCATGGGCTCGCGGCGTGACCGACGCCGTCTGGGACCGGCGGCACGCGATGGCCGGAGAGGACGGCCACGCGTCGCTGCGCGCCGTCGTGACCGAGCCGCCGCCGGAGCGCCGCACCAACCGCGCTCGCCCGCTCGACGGCGCCGTGATCTACGAGCTCCACGTGGGCGGCTTCACCCGCCACCCCACGAGCGGCGTCGAGCGCCCGGGAACGTTCGCGGGGCTGATCGAGAAGATCCCGTACCTGCGCGACCTGGGCGTCACGCACGTGGAGCTGCTGCCGGTGATGGCGTTCGACGAGCAGGACGTGCCCGCGACGGCGGCCGCGCGGGGCCTCCGCAACTTCTGGGGCTACAGCACGCACAGCTTCTTCAGCCCGCACCCGCGGTACTGCCTGGACCCGAAGCGCGGCCGGCACGAGTTCCGCGCGCTGGCCGACGCGCTGCACGACGCGGGCATCGGCGTCCTGCTCGACGTCGTGTTCAACCACACCGCGGAAGGCGGGGCCACCGGTCCCGCCATCAACTTCAAGGGGCTCGCGAACGACGTCTTCTACCACCTCGACCCGGCCGACCGGCGCCGCTACCGCGACTACACCGGCTGCGGCAACACGGTGAACTGCAACCACCCGCTGGTGTGCGCGTTCATCGTCCACTGCCTCGAGTACTGGGTGGAGCGGATGGGCGTCGACGGCTTCCGCTTCGACCTGGCCAGCGTGTTCACGCGCGACCAGGCCGGCGAGCGGATGGCCGACCCGCCGCTCATCTGGGCCATCGAGTCCTCGCGCGTCCTCTCGCGCGTGCCGCTCATCGCGGAGGCCTGGGACGCGGCGGGGCTCTACCACGTGGGCGACTTCCCCGGCATGGCGTGGGCCGAGTGGAACGGCCGCTACCGCGACGTCATGCGCCGGTTCGTGCGCGGCGATCGCGGGCTGCTGGGCGAGGTCGCGACCCGCCTCGCCGGCAGCTCCGACCTCTACGGGGACGACGGCCGCCGGCCCCACCACAGCGTCAACTTCGTCACCTGCCACGACGGCTTCACGCTGCACGACCTCGTGAGCTACGACGGCAAGCACAACGAGGCGAACGGCGAGAGCAACCGCGACGGCACGGACGACAACGCGAGCTGGAACTGCGGCGTCGAGGGCGAGACCTCCGACCCGGCCGTCGTCGGCCTGCGCCGCCGCCAGGCCCGCAACCACCTCGCGCTGCTGCTCCTCTCGCGAGGCGTGCCGATGCTGCTCGCGGGCGACGAGGTGCTGCGCACGCAGGGCGGGAACAACAACGCGTATTGCCAGGACAACGAGGTGTCGTGGCTCGACTGGCGGCTGGTCGAGGCCAACCGCGACATGGCGCGGTTCACGGCGGAGCTCATCGCGTTCCGCCGGCGCCACCCCTGCCTCACGGCCAACCGCTTCTACGACGGTCGCACGGTTCCGGGCCGGGGCCTCCCCGACGTCGCGTGGCACGGCCCGCGATTGGACGAGGCGCCATGGGACGAGCCGGACGGCAGGTTCCTGAGGATGACGATCGCGGGCATCGCCGAGCGCGAGGAGGATCTCCACCTCATGATCAACATGTCCGACCGGGACCTGGAGGTCCCGCTGCCGGAGGTCCCCGGGCGGCGGTGGCATCTCGCGATCGACACCTCACGGCCGCCGCCCGAGGACATCGTGGAGCGCGAGAGCCAGCGGCCGCATCCGGCGACGCAGGGGCTCGCCCCGGCCCGCAGCGTCGTGGTGTTCGAGGGGCGGGCGTGAGGAGGGCGGCGCAGAGGGCCTGACGAGGCTCCGTGCTACACTGAGCGCTCACAGAAGAGCCGCGCGGGCCAGATCGGCCCCTCCACGAGCACACTGTGCCGCGGAGGCCCATCGTGCCGGCTCCTTCTCCTCGCCCGCCCTCGTCGAACCGGGGCACCCCGCTGCCGGCCTCGCTCGTCGTGCAATACGTCGGCTTCCAGGAAGCCCCCGGACGGCGGGAGTACCTCCTCCTGGTCCAGGAGGGCGACAACGTCCGTACGTACACCGTGTCGATCCCGCTGGAAGCGTTCTCGCGGCGCCGCGCGTTGCTGCAGGACGGACCCGACATCTCGTACCAGAGGCTCGTGCGTGCGTTGGCCGACTCGGAGCCGATCGCGGCCGGACGGCTGGCCGTGACGAACGCCGACCTGACGACCTATCGCGACGCCCATGTCCGGGTTGCGAGCCACCGATGAGCGCCCCGTCGCCCACTCCTCATCCCCTGCTCACCGACGGTTCCGACCTGCCCACGCTGGGCAACCGCTTCCTCCTGTCCGCGATCGCCTTCCTGCGCAGCAAGCAGTTGAGCGGGGGGGCCACGGCCCGCGTCCAGCGCGACGGGCACAAGCCGACCTACCTCGCGGTGCGCGAAGTGCTGGCGAACACCGTCTCCTGGAGCCGCGAGTAGAGCCCGCCTCCACTCCGCGGGCCGCGGCCGCGCTGAGCGCGGTCGTCAGCGCGACCGGCCGACGATCGCCGTGCGGACGCGAGGCGGATCGTTCCCGTCGCGCCACGCGACCACCACCTCGTCGCCCAGGCGCGCCATGCGCGGGAACCCGCTCGAGCGCGCGCCGGTGGACTCCCCGACGGTCAGCGGCTCGTCCATCCGGCCGTCGCGGGCGATCCGGCGGACCCTCACCCGCGCGCCGTTCCCCACCTGCTGGAGCCAGCTGACCAGCGCGGACGCGTCGTCCAGCAGCAAGACGTCGACGCGCCCCAGCGGACGCTGGTCGTCGACGACGATCGGCTCCGCGAACGTCGCGCCCGCGTCCGCGGAGAACGCGACCTTCACCCGCGGCTGGTCGGCGGCCGCGGTGAACCACGCGACCCCGACGTCGCGCCCGGCCGCGGCGATCGCCGGACCGTTGACGGGACAGCCGTTGATCTCCCAGCCGTCCGTCGCGAGCGGCCGCGGCTCCGACCAGCGGCCCTGCGCGAAGCGCACGAAGGACATGTCGCGCACTTCGGTCGCGGAACGGTCGCGGTACACGACGACCGTGGCGTCGGCCGCGACCGCCGCGTCGGTCTGGCAGCAGTCGCAGACGCGCCCGTCGAGGACGGTCTCGGCGCCGAGCGCGCCCTCGCGATCGACCGTCGTGTGCATGAGCGCCATCTCGGCCTGGCCACCGGCGTGGCCCGAGGTCTTCCGTCCGTCGAGCCACACGATGCCCATGCCGCCCGCGCTCCAGGGCGACATCGACGCGAACCCGTGCTCGGTCGGCGTGCCGTCGCGATGGGGCGCGATCGAGGGGCCCCACGTCCGGCCGGCATCGGTGGACCGGGCGACGCGCACGTCGTACGCGTACGTGCCGGCCCCGCTCTTCGCCAGCCAGTGCGCGTAGACCGTCCCGTCGGGCAGCGCGGCGACCGACGGGAAGTCGGCCCAGTTCACGAACCAGCCGGCTCCCTCGGCGATGGTCGCCGGCGCCGACCACGGCTCACCCGCGCGCCGCGTCGCGAGCCGCAGCGAGTGACCCGCCTCCGTCTTCTGGGTCCAGCTCAGCAGGAACCGGCCGTCCGGCGTCACCGCGAGGTTGGGCTCGCCACCTTCGGCGGCCGGCGATTCCAGCTCCTTCACCGCGAGAGCCGCGCGGGGCTGAGGGCTCGAGCAGGCCCCACCCAGCAGGATGGAGACGATCAGCCGGTGCGTCGTTCGAGGGCTCATGGGCCTTCCGTCACGACGACGCTCGCCTTCAGCAGGTCCGCCCCGCGCGAGGAGGGGCCGACGAAGATCCCGTAAGTCATCGTCTCCACCCGCCACGATTTCGTCGCCACGTCGTACCACGCGAGGTCCTTCACGGGGACCGAGAGCGCCACCCTCCTCGTCTCGCCCGGCACGAGCGCGACCTTCCTGAAGCCGCGCAGCAGCTTCACCGGCCGCTCGATCGTGGATCCCTCGAACCCCACGTAGAGCTGCACGACCTCCTCCCCAGCGCGCGCCCCGCGGTTCGTCACGTCCACGCTCACCTCCACCGTGCCGTCGGCCGGAACGTGCGGCGTCAGGACCTTCAGGTTCGCATAGTCATACGTCGTATAGCTGAGCCCGTGCCCGAACGGGAACGCCGGCTCCTGGCCGCTCCGGTCGACCAGCGTGTAGCCGTGGTACGGACCGTACTCCACCCGGTCGGCGAACTCGTCGAACGGAGGCAGCTGGGCCTCGCTCCTCGGCGTGGTGAGCGGCATACGGCCGCTGGGGTTGACGTCCCCGAACAGGATGCGGGCCAGCGCGTGGCCTCCTTCCATGCCGAAGTACCAGGCCATGAGGATGGACGGCACCGAGTGTCGCCACTCCTCCATCGTGTAGACGCTGCCGCCGACCAGGAGGACGACGCACCGCGGGTTCGCCCTTGACGCCGCCTCGATGACGGCCACGTCGCGCGGCTTGAGCGCGAGCGGCACGTAGTCCCCGCCCGAGATCTCGATCGCATGCAGGAACGGCAGCTTCACGCTCAACGGCCGTTTCTCCGCGGGGCCGCTCGGCTTCATCCCTTGCTCGTCGGAGACGTACTCGCCCACCTCGTCCCACCGCGCTCCGGCCACGACGACGACGGCGTCGGCTTCACGGGCGATCCGCGCCACCTCGTCGCTGTCGGCGCCGTACGAGTACTGGACCGTGGCGCCAGAGCCGAGGGAGTCGCGCAGGCCCGTCAGGACGGACGTCACGTGGGGCGGCTCGACCCGGCTGCTCCCGTGATCGCCCGTGTTGTCGGCGTCGGTCAGGTGCCCGACCACGGCCAGGCGCTTGACCTTCGTCTTGTCGAGCGGCAGCAGGGAGCCGTCGTTCTGCAGCAGCACCATTCCCTTCTCGGCGACCTCGCGCGCCAGCGCCACGTGCCCCGACGACGCGACGAGGTCGGGCGGGTACGCCTGCGGATCGGGGCGAGTGAGGTACTGCAGCTTCGTGCGCACGATCCGCCGCACGCTCTCGTCGACGTCGGCCAGGGGGACCTCGCCTCGCTCGATCCGGGCCTTGAGGCCCGCGCCATAATGGCGCGCCGCCGGCATCTCGATGTCGAGCCCGGCCCGCACGCCCCGCGCGGCGTCGTGCAGGCCCCACATCCAGTCGCTGGTGACGAAGCCCCCGAAGCCCCACTGGTCGCGCAGGATCCCCGTCAGCAGGTGGCGGCTCTCGCCGCACCATTCGCCGCGGACCTTGTTGTAGGCGCTCATGAAGCTGGCCGCGCCGTGGTCCGCCGCCTTCCGGAAGTGCGGAAGGTAGACCTCGTGCAACGTCCGTTCGTCGACCTGGACGTCGACCTTGAAACGGGCCGTCTCCTGGTTGTTCAGCGCGAAGTGCTTCGCGCACGCCATCACGTTGTGGCGCTGGACGGCCCGCAGGACCGCGGCTCCCATCTCGCCGGTGAGCCACGGATCCTCACCGTACGACTCCTGGGCGCGCCCCATCGAGGGGTGGCGGACCAGGTTGAGGCACAGGCCGCCCCAGTAGTTGGCCCCCTGTGCGCGGACCTCCTGGCCGATCGCGTCGCCGACCCGCCGCTCCAGGTCGACGTCCCACGTGGCGGCGCGCGCGATGGCGACCGGGAAGGACGTGGGCCGACCGATGGTCACCCCCCGCGGGCCGTCGCTGAAGGCCACCGGCGGAATCCCGAGGCGCTCGTTGGCGCCGGAGTAGACCGGCGCCATCCGGCCGTGCAGGAGGAGCGACACCGTCATCGGGGCGATCCCGCTGCCCGCCATCTGCTCCAGCTTCTCGTCGAGCGTCATCCGGGAGACGAGGTCGAGCGCGGCGCGGTCCGCGGACTCGAACGTCATGGCCGCGGGCCACCGGGACCGCAGCGCCGTGACGTCGACCCGCCGCATCGCCCGGCGTGCCCAGAAGACGCCGGCGGCGGCCGCGACCGCGGCGACCACGGCGATCACCGCCAGCGCGATCCTCGCCAGCGCCCAGGTGCGTCTCATGGACGCTGATTATGAAGCGTCCTCACATGTTCGACCGGTGGGGGGTCGGCGCGTACGGGGAAGCTCAGCGACCGGCCGCCCCGTCCCGTTGGCGTGAAACGACGATCCCGCCGCCGGCCAGCACCGTCCCCAGCTCGCTGGCCGGGCGCGGCGCGCAGAACAGGTAGCCCTGGCCCTCTTCGCAGCCGGCGTCGGCCAGGAAGGCCAGCTGCGCGTCGGTCTCGATCCCTTCGGCCACCACCGCCAGCTTCAGCGTGTGGGCGAGCGCGATGACGGCCTTCACGATCGCCTCGTCGTCCGGATCGATCGCGATGTCGCGCACGAACCCGCGGTCGATCTTGAGCGTGCTGAGCGGAAAGTGCTTGAGGTGGCTGAGCGACGACTGGCCGGTGCCGAAGTCGTCGATCGAGATGCGCACCCCCATCTCACGCAGCGCGCGCAGCACGCTCTTCGTCCAGTCCACGTTGTGCATGGCGACGCTCTCGGTGATCTCCAGCTCCAGCGCGTCCGCGGGCACGCCGGCTCGTCTCAGCGACGCCTCCACGCTGCGGGCCAGCTCCCTCTGCTGGAGCTGGCGCATCGAGAGGTTGACCGACATGCGCAGGCCGTCGAGCCCCGCCTCGCGCCACCGCTTCAGCTGGCCGCACGCCGCGTGCAGGACCCACTCGCCCAGCGGCAGGATCAGCCGGCTCTCCTCGGCCAGCGGGATGAACGTGTCCGGCGGGACCAGGCCGAGCTGCGGATGCTGCCAGCGCAGGAGCGCCTCGGTCCCCACCCACCGCCCCGTCGCGAGGTCGACCAGCGGCTGGTAGTGGAGCACGAACTCGTCCCGCTCGAGCGCGCGCCGCAGCCCGCTCTCCAGGCTCATCCTCTCGATCGCGCGCGTGTTCATGCCGGGCGTGCAGAGCTGGTAGTTGTTCCGGCCCAGCTCCTTGGCCCGGTACATGGCGGTGTCCGCGTTGCGCATCAGGGCGCCCGACTCGTCCCCGTCCTCGGGATACAGCGCCACGCCGACGCTGGCGGTGACGTAGACGGTCTCGCCCTCGATCGTGAACGGGTGCTCCAGCGCCTGCAGCACCTTCTCGGCCATCCGCGGCGCGTGATCGGACCGCTGCAGGTCCGAGAACAGCACCATGAACTCGTCGCCTCCCACGCGGGCGACGGTGTCGTCGGCGCGCACGCAGGCGCTGAGCCGCTCGGCCACGCTGCGCAGCAGGCGGTCCCCGGCGGCGTGGCCCAGCGTGTCGTTGACGAGCTTGAAGTGGTCCACGTCGAGGAAGAGCACCGCCAGCCGGCGCTGGTGCCGGTGCGCGTGGACGAGCGCCTGCGTCAGCCGGTCCATGAGCAGGAGCCGGTTGGGCAGGCCGGTCACGGAGTCGTGGTAGGCCTGGTACTCGATCCGCTCCTCGGCCCGCCGCCGCTCGGTGATCTCGCGGAAGCTCCAGACGCGCCCGACCGCGGCGCCGTCCAGGCGGTGCGGCAGCGAGTAGCACTCGAAGACGCGGCCGTCCTCGAACTCCAGCACGTCGAAGGACTCGGCCTCCGGCTGCGCGTCCATGAGCGCCACCGTCTCCAGGAAGGTCTCGGGGCTCTTCAGCTGCCCGCGAACGTGGTCCAGGAACTGCACCGCGCTGCCCTGCTGCAGCTCGTCCGGAGTGAGGCGCCAGAGCTGCGCCAGGCGCTGGTTCGACGACACGACCCGGCCGGACCTGTCCACCACCAGGATCCCGTCGGCGGTCGACTCCAGCGTCGACCGCAGGACGGAGACCGTGCGGCGCACCTCCTCCACCGAGCGCTTCCGCTCCGTCACGTCGACGGCGGTCCCTTCGTAGTGGACGACGCGTCCCGCCTCGTCGCGGGCGGTGTGGGCGCTGGCCGAGACCCAGAGACGGCGGCCGTCCTTGCGGAGGACCTCACATTCCACGCCCTGCACCGCCCCTTCGTCACGCAGGCGCGCGACCGCCCGCGCCAGCTCGTCGGGCGCCAGGTGCGGGTCGGGTCGGCCGCCCGCCTCGGCCATCATCTCCTCGGGCGAGCCGTAGCCCAGCATCTGGGCGAGGGCCGGGTTGACGGCGAGCAGCCGGCCGTCCGGGTCCACCCGGAAGATCCCCTCCCTGGCGTTCTCGAAGATGCTGCGGTACTTCTCCTCGGCCCGACGCAGCGCCGACTCCGCGCGCGTGCGCTCGTCCAGGTCGGCGGTCAGGCGACGGACGCGGAGGCGGTGGGCCGCGAACAGCGCCGCCGCCACCAAGGCCACGGCCAGGGCGCGGAACCACCACGTTCCCCACAAGGGCGGCTGCACGACCACGCGCAGCGTCGTGGGCGACTCGCTCCAGACGCCGTCGCCGTTCGAGGCGCGTACGCGCAGGACGTAGCGGCCGGAGTCGAGGTTGGTGAAGGTCACCTCCCGCTTCCCGCCCAGCTCGATCCAGCGGTCGCTGAGCCCTTCCATCCGGTAGGCGTACTGGTTGCGACGGGGGATGTTGTAGTCCAGCGCGGCGAACTCCAGCGACACCACCTTGTCGCCGTGCGACAGGGTGACCTCCTCCAGCGTGTCGATCGACGAGGGCAGCGCGGCGGGCTCGTTGAAGATCCGCATCGACGTGAAGACGATCGGGGGCGCGAACGAGTCCGGCTTGATGCTCTCGGGGTCGAACTCGTAGAGGCCGTCCACGCTGCCGAACAGCAGGCGTCCCGTCCGCGAGCGCAGGCTGGCGCCGAGGTGGAACTGGAGGCTCTGCAGGCCGTTGGTCAGGTCGAAGGACCAGACGGCCCCGGTCGACGGGTCGAAGCGCGCGAGCCCGTGGTTCGTGCTGACCCAGAGCCGCCCCTCCCCATCGGGCTGGACTCCGTAGAGGACGTTGCTGACGAACTCCTTGTACGTCGCGAGCTCGCCGGTCTTCGGATCGAGCCGTTTCAGGCCTCCGCCGTAGGTGCCCAGCCAGATCGTCCCGAGCGCATCCTCGTGCAGGGCCACGACGCCGTCGTGCCGCAGGCCGATGTCGGTGGGCCGCACGCGCACCAGGCGGTCGCCGCCGCGCGGCAGGAAACGCAGGCCGGACAGGTCCCCCACCCAGAGGGTGCCGGCCCGGTCGATCAGCAGCGCGCGGACGCCGGCGTTGTCGCGGGTGTCGTCCGCTCGCGGCGTGTCGTGGTGGGCCGTGACCCGTCCGCTCGCGGGGTCGAAGCGGTCGAGCCCGTTGTTGGTCCCCAGCCACAGGCTCCCCGAGTCGTCCTCGGCGATGGCCCAGACCTCGTCGTTCGCGATGGTGGCGGGGTCCCCGGCGCGATGGACGTACGTCGTCGACGATCCCGTCTCCGGATCGAAGCGGGCGACGCCTCCCCGATAGGATCCGACCCACAACCGGCCGCGGCGGTCCTCGTGCAGGGCGAGCGCGCCGGACAGGCTGGCCGGGAGCCGGTACCGGACGAAGCGGCCGCGCTCGCGGTCGAAGAGGTGCAGCCAGCCGCCAGCGGTTCCCACCCAGACGCGTCCTCGTGCGTCCTCCATCAGCGACGCGACCGTGGGGTTGGCGAGGCTCTCGGCGTCCCTCGAGTCGTGCGTGAAGTACCCGAACGGGTGGCGCGGCCGGCGCAGCATGTTCACTCCACCCAGGAACGTCCCGATCCAGAGCTGGTCCTGCCGGTCCTGGTAGAAGGTGCGGACGACGTCCTGGCTGAGCGAACTGGAGTTGAGCGGGTCGTGCCGGTATCCCACGAAGGCTCCGGTGGCCGAGTCGAAGCGCTGAACGCCTCCTCCGTCCGTGCCCACCCACATCTCGCCCGAGCGGTCGCGGAAGACCGCCGTCACGAGGTCCGTCGGGAGCGAGGCGGGATCGCCCGGCCGGTGACGGTGATGGCGGAAGGTCCCGGTCTCGGGGTCGAGGACGCTCACGCCGCCGCCGTAGGTCGCGACCCACAGCCGGCCCGTCGTGTCCTCCGCGAGCCCCCAGACCTCGTTGTGCGCCAGGCTGCGCGGGTTCCGGGGATCGTGGGTGTAGTGGACGAAACGCCGCGGCGAGCCCGACGCGCTCCGGTCGAGCCGCTCCAGGCCGGCGTTGCGCGTCCCGATCCAGATGCGGCCCTGCCGGTCGCGCAGCAGCATCGAGGGCAGGTAGCTCGCGAAGCTGCCGGCGTCCCCGGCCGCGTTCTGGTGCAGGACGAAGGCGCCCGTCGACGCGTCACGCTCGAAGACCCCGTAGCCGTCGGCCCCGACCCAGATGGTGCCGTCGGGCTCCTCGAGCACGCCGGTGATGCGTCCCTTGACCGCGGGGATCACGACGAAGGTCTCGCTGCCGCGGTCGAAGAGGCTGAGCCCGCTGTCGGTGCCGACCCAGAAGCGGCCGGCCCTGTCGGCGTGCAGCGCCGTCACCGTGTTGTCGGGAAGCGTGCCGGGGCGTCGCGGGTCGTGCTTGAAGACGCGGAGCGAGTAGCCGTCGTAGCGGTTGAGCCCCTCCTCCGTCCCGAACCACAGGAAGCCGGTGGCGTCCTGCAGGATGACCTGCACGGTGTTCTGGGAGAGGCCCTGCTCGACGCCGAGACGGGCGAACGTCGCGCCTGGTCCGGCGTGAAGGCTCGCGGCGAGGCTCACGCCCAGCACGAGCGTGGTCAGGAGGTTGCGGCAGGCGGTACGCCCTGCGCGGCTCAAGCCGGGCCTTACCCCCATCCGGAAGGAGTCCGGCGCCATTGTCGCACGCTCAGGCTGGACCGGATCTAGGGACGCGCCGCGGGCGGCCGCTTGCGCAGCACTCCCACGAGCAGCGCGTCCACCATCTCGGGCTCGATCGGCTTCACCAGGTGCCCCGAGAATCCCTGGAGGCACGTGTACAGCACGTCAGCGCCTCGTAGCCATCGCGCGCTTCGACGACCGTCGCGCCGGTCGGGCGCAGGAACATGCGCATCAGCTCGCGCGCGTCCAGGTCGTCGTCCACCACCAGGATTCGAGACGCCGTGCAGGCTCGTCATCGCCATGACGAAGCATGGCACACACGTGGCGCTCGGTGAATGGGCCGATCGATTTCGTGGCCGGCGGCCTTGCCGCGTCGCTGTAAGACCTGCTCATGGACGGCGGAACCCAACTGCCTTCGCGCGCCGACACTCCTGTTTGCAACGGTTTACGAGGCGAGCCCGCCCGTCGACCTCCGGCGCGCGGATTGCAATGGCTTCCGGTTGGAGGGGATCGCGCATGTCACTCTCATTGGTCGAGCTGCTGGTTCTGTTGTTGATCGCCGCCGTCGTCGGCGCGATCGGCCGCGAGATCGCCGGGAGCACCCGCGGCGGCCTGGTCACTTCGATCGTCGTGGGCTTCATCGGGGCCCTGATCGGACCCTGGATCGCCGGCCAGCTCCATCTCGGCGAGCCACTGATGGTGCGCATCGACGGCCACCCTTTCCCGATCCTGTGGTCGATCGTCGGTGCCGCGTTGTTCGTCGCGCTCATCCACCTGATCTCGGGAAGCCGCTACCGCCGCCGCTGGGCCTGAGGCGGGCTTCTGAATCCGTAGCCGCGGACTGCGGAGGTTCACGGCAGCTCACCGCCAATGCCCCCGCCAGCCGGAGGACTGGGCCTCCTCATTTCGCAGGGAGTGACAGCCGTGGCGGGTCGCGATGCCCGGAGATTGCGGGAGCGGATAAGCGAGCGGAGGAGGCAGCGGCGGGAGCGCAAGAAGGTCGAGCGGCGACACCGTGCTCTTCACGGGGACAAGCCGCGTCGGCGGACGAGCCAGCGGATCCATTCCGTCGTGCGGAAGGCGACTCTCACCGCGGCCCTGACGCTGAGCACGGCGCGCCCAGGCGTGCCCGAGCCACAGGCGCGACGCGGCGGAAACGGGATCCTCGCGGCCACTCGCGTGCCGACCCTCCCCGACCTCGCTCCCGCGGCCGACAACCCGCCGATGGTGCTGCTCGAGCCACCACACCCGAGCCTGCTGCTCTCACGGAACGACCGGTTCGACGCCCACATCGAGGCGGCTGCTCGCAAGCATCGCGTCGGCGAGGACCTGGTCCGAGCCATCATCCAGATCGAGTCGGGCTTCGAGCCGCGCGCCGTTTCGTCGAAGGGGGCCAAGGGGCTGATGCAGCTCATGCCGGCGACCGCCCGCGACATGGGGGCGCGCAACCTGTTCGACCCGCGCCAGAACATCTTCGCGGGCGCCCGCTATCTCCGCTTCCTGCTCGACGTGTTCGACGGGAACCTGACGCTGGCGGCGGCTGCGTACAACGCCGGTCCCACCAACGTGCAGCGACATGGCGGCGTCCCTCCGTTCCCGGAGACGCGCGACTACGTCGAGAAGGTGCATGCGCTGCTCGGGCTGGGACCGCCCGACCTGGCGCTGCCGCAGACCGTACAGCAGGCGCTGCTCACCGTTCCGGAAACGACCGAGACGTCATCGGCGTCCGACGTCCTTCCCGGGCCGTTCCGATCGTGGACGTCCGACTAGAATGAGGCCGTGAGCGACGATCCGATCGACGCCTTCGACAAGATGGCGGAAGACATCCGCCGGAAACAGGACGAGCTCGACGCCGCCGACAAGCTGCGAGCGGACAAGCCACCGAAGCGTCAGCCGCCCGGGAATACGGCCGACGGCGAGCCGCCCGCACGGCCCGATTGACGTTGGCGCCTGGCAAGGCGCGACTTCCCGCGCCAGGAACGCAGCCCTGTGGTCCCGGTCTGCGTGCAGCGGTCTCCACAGGAGTTGGTGCCACCTCGCCGCCCGGCGTGTCCCGACAAGCTGGATGCATCAGCGCCTCTGATGCATGAGGAGGATCGTGCCTCCGCGGCCTCCGCCGTAGATTGGGAGGGCCTCGGAGCCCCTCCTCCGGTGGCGGGAGTGGAGGTCCCTTGCCCGGCACGGCGCCGCGCATCCTATACAAGCTCCTGGCCGTGGCCTGCTCGCTGCCGCTGGCCGGCGTGCTCGCAGTCCACGCGCTTCCGCTGTCCCTGGCGTTGGAATCCTCGGCGGCGGAGCCGGCCCCCTTCAAGGTCGTCGTGAACCCCGGCGTCCGGGCGGACCCAGTGACACGGCAGGAGCTCTCGGACCTCTTCCTCAAGAAGGTGGCCCGGTGGCCCGCTGGCGAGTCTGTGCTGCCGGTCGACCAATCCGAGCGGACGAAGGTGCGCGTGAACTTCTCGAAGGAAGTCCACCAGCGCTCGCTGGGCGAGCTGAGGACGTACTGGGAGCAGCGGCAGTTTGCCGGACGCGGCTCCCCGCCGCTGGTGAAGGCGTCGGATGAGGAAGTGGTCGAGTTCGTGAAGACCCATCCGGGCGCGGTGGGATACGTGTCGGGCGAGACGGTGGTGGACGGTGTCGGGCTGCTGCGGGTCAAGGATTGAGACCCGAGAAGCGAGGAGAATCATGAAGATCGGGCGGACGGTCGGGGCGGCGGCACTCAGCGGAGCGCTGTTGATGGCACGCGCGGCAGGCGCGGACGGCGAGGCGCCCCCTGCTGCGGGCACGGACAGCGAGGCGCCGCCTGCGACGGTCTCCACGGAGGAAATCGTCCCGCAGCAGCTGGTCTACTCCGTGAATCGCATCGCGGAGCCCGTGTTCGAGACGGCGCGGGCGGTGCAGGTGATCACCGCCGAGGACGCGCGGAGGCGCGGGGCGCGGACGCTGCCCGAGGCGCTGATGGAGGAGGCCGGCGTCTTCGTCCAACAGACCAACTACGGCGGCGGCTCACCGATCATCCGCGGCATGATCGGCAAGCAGATCCTCATCCTCATCGACGGCATCAAGGTCAACACGGCCACCTATCGCTTCGGGCCCATCCAGTACCTCAGCACCATCGACCTGGCCACGGTGGACCGCATCGAGATCGTGCGCGGCGTGGGATCGGTGCTGGGCAGCGACGCGATGGGCGGCGTCATCAACATCGTCACGCGCAAGGGCCCGCCTTCGGACGCCACCGCCAAGGGGCTGGGCGGCATGGTGCAGGGTCGGTTCTCCAGCGCGGACCAGGCGCACACCGAGCATGCCCAGGTCTACGGCCAGGGCGAGCGGTACCGCTTCCTGGCCGGCGCGACCTACCGTGGCGCCGGCGACGTCGAAGGGGGCGGGCGGATCGGCAGGCAGGCAGCCACCGGCTACGACGAGGCGGCGGGACACGCCAGCCTGGAGTACTTCGTCTCCCCCGAGCGCACCCTGTCCCTGTCCTTCGACCGCCTGGGGCAGGACGACGTCCCGCGGACGGACCGCGTGGCCAGCGGCACCAACCTGGTCTACGACCTCGACCCCCAGCGCCTGCAGATGCTCACGGCCGCCTACCACGACCAGACCCGGCGGAGCTGGTCGAGCGGTGTGCGGATCGCCGGCTACTGGAACCGGCAGGAGGAAGAGACGCACGAGATCCGGACCAAGACCCCGTCCCTGCGAATCGATCTCGGTGACCGACAGGACGTCCTCGGCGTGAACGCGGACATCTCCTGGTTCCCCGGCGACGGCCGCCATCGGGTGGTCTACGGCGTGGACTGGTCGTGGGAGAAGATCCACTCCACCCGGGAGGACGTCGACCTCCGCACGGGCACCGTGACCCCGAAGCGCGGGACCTGGACGGACGGCGCCACCTACGGCACGTTGGCCTTCTACGCGCAGGACCGCTTCGACCTGGGCAGCCGACTTACCCTGAAGCTGGGCGGGCGCTACTCCCGCTTCGAAAGCGCGGGCCTCGAGCACAGCTCACTGGGCGATCTCGACCTGGGCGCCTCGGCCGACCAGCTCACGGGGTCCATGAGCGCGGTGCTCCATGCCCATGGCGCAATCCATCTGGTCGGCTCGGTCACCTATGGGTTCCGCGCCCCCAACCTCGACGACATCTCGGTGTTCAGCGAGCGGCCAGAGGGCGTGGAGGTGCCCAACCCGGACATCGGGCCGGAGAAGGTCCTCGGCTACGAGGTGGGCGTGAAACTGGGCGGCAAACGCCTGGAGGGCTCCGCTTTCTACTACCAGAGCCGGCTGGAGGACCTCCTGACCCGCGCGCCCGGCACCATACACGGGCTGCCCTATTTCGACGTCGACGGCGATGGGCAGCGCGACACTGCGGAGCCCGCCGTCCTGCAGCGCCTGAACCTGGGCAGCTCCATCGTGACCGGTGTCGAGGCCGACGCCCGCTGGAACCCGGGGGCCGGCGTCAGCCTCTTCGGCACCTTCACCTACACCCGAGGCGACGACACCGTGGCCGACGTTCCCCTGGCGCGCATGCCTCCGTCCTTCGGCACGCTGGGCACGCGTTGGACGGGCCGTTCCAGGCTCCAGCCGTGGGGCGAGGCCGTGTACCTGTTCGGCGGCGCCCAGCGGCGCCTGGCGCCCGCCGACATCGCCGACGTGCGCATCGGTCCCAAGGGGACGGAGGCCTTCCACGTCCTCAACCTGCGCGCGGGGCTGACGCTGGGGCCGATGAGCCTGGTCCTCGGCCTCGAGAACGCCGGTGACGAAGAGTACAAGTACCACGGCTCCGGCGTGTACCGGCCGGGCCGACAGGTCGTGGCCTCGGCGGACGTACACTTCTGAAACGGGCCGGGCGTCCTCATCATCCGAGCGCCTGCGCCAACCGCCCGATGCCCTCTCGCACGTCCCGTTCGCTCAAGGGTGCATACCCGAGAACGATGCCCGTGCGTCTTGGAGGCTCCAGGTAGAACGGATCCACGGAGAACACTCCCACTCCGGCCTCTGCGGCTTTGTGGGCCACATCCTTGATCGTTCCGCCGCTCCTCCCTTTCAGCCAGACGAGCAGATGGAGCCCGGCATTCGCACCGCACACGTCCGCACGCTCGCCGAACTCCCTGTGTATCGCGGCCACCAACGCATTGCGCCGCGCGGCATTCGAGGCATTGGTGCGGCGGAGATGGCGATCGAAGTGGCCCAGGCCGATGAAGTCGGCGAGGGCCAGTTGCTCCAGCGTCGCGGTTCCGGCGTCTCCGATCGCCTTGGCGGCCGTCACCGGCTCGACCAGCGATGCGGGCAGGACGAGATACGCGAGCCTCAGTGCGGGAAACAGGATCTTGGAGAACGTTCCCACGTAGATGGCGCGGCCGTCGCGGTCGAGCCCGGTCAACGCCGGAAGCGGGGGCCCGTCGTAGCGGTACTCGCTGTCGTAGTCGTCCTCGACGATGAAGGCCCCCACCCGGGAGGCCCACTCCAGGAGCGCGACGCGTCGCGCGATGGGGAGGACCACGCCCGTCGGAAACTGGTGCGACGGAGTCACGTAGGCCAGCCGGGCCGGGCGTCTTCCTGCCGCGGCTCGCGGAATCCGAATCCCCTCGTCATCGACCGGTGCTCGGACCAGCTCCGCTCCCGCCGCCAGGAAGGCGCACCGCGCGCCCGTGTAGTGAGGCTCCTCGATCAGCACGCGGTCGCCAGGGTTCAGCAGGACTCGGCTGATCAAGTCCAGGGCCTGCTGCGTTCCGCTGACGATCACGATTCGCTCCGGGCTGGCATCGACTCCACGCAGGCGGCGGAGACGGGCGGCGATGGCTTGCCGAAGCTCCGCGCGGCCCTGCGGCGGCCCATAGTCGAGATCCCGCAGCCGCGCCTGGCGGGCGCGCGCGGCGAGGAGCTTGCACCAGAGCGCGTACGGCAGATCGCCGAACGCCGCGCGACCGGGTCGGAAGTCGTAACGCATGTGCGGCGGGTGGAGCTCCCAGGTGAGGCTTGCCAATCCCAGGCTCCTGTTCACGGCCCGGGCGGCTCCCAGGATCGTCCGTCCCGCGATGGCGAGCCGCACCGTCGCGCGCCGCGACGGGCGTCTTTGCGAGCCAGGCCGTGCCGGGGGCCGCAACGCCAGGCGTCCCGGTGGCAGTACCGGCGCCACCACGGTTCCGGCTGCCCCCACTCGTGTCTCGAGATAGCCCTCCGCCAGCAGCTGCTCGTAGGCCGATACGGCGGTGTTTCGCGAGACCTTCAGCAGGTCCGCCAGGGCGCGGGTCGAAGGAACCCGTTCGCCCGGGGCCCGCTCCCCGCCCAGGATCTCGTTGCGAAAGGCGCGATACACCTGCTGGTGAAGCGGTCCTGCTCCGTCGAGCTGCAGCACCATGGACCCATTCGACCACGAGAACGTCGACGCGAAGGCTCCATCACGAATGGACCCGATCAAACGGCAAGGAATGGACCTTGAGCCTGGCCAGGTCGTCGTTGAGAGTGATCGTGATCTCGCGGGGGCGCGGGGAGACGCCGATGATGCCCGGAATGATGGGGTTCGCCGCGTGGCTCTGGTCGAGCGTCGCGGCCCTGCCGGCCGCGACGGATTGGCCGCAGTTCCGCGGGCCGGACCTGAACCCGGTCGGGCTGAGCAAGGCTCTCCCCGACCGCTGGTCGAAGACCGAGAACGTCGAGTGGGTGGCGGCGATCCCGGGGCGCGGGTGGTCGTCGCCGATCGTCACGGGCGGCAAGGTCTTCGTGACCACGGCCGTGACGGACGGCAAGTCGAAATCGCCCCAGATCGGCACCACCTACACCACGGAGTACCACAGGGAGCTGAAGCAGCAGGGCCTGAGCGAGGCAGAGGCGGAAGCCAAGGTCTACGAGCGCGACAGCGAGCTGCCGAACGAAGTCACGCTGCACTACTGGCTCTACAGCCTGGATCTCAAGTCCGGCGCGGTCGACTGGAAGCAGGAGTTCTACAGCGGGCGGCCTCCCGGCGGACGCCATCGCAAGGGCAGCTTCACCTCCGAGACGCCGGTCACGGACGGCCAGGCCATCTACGTCTACGTCGGGAACCTCGGCCTGTGGGCGTTCGACCTGACGGGCAAGCTGCTGTGGAACGAGAAGCTGGACGCGAGCCCCATCTTCGGGGAATGCGGAACCGGCGCCTCGCCGGCGCTGGCCGGGGACCAGATCATCATCCTCAACGACAACGAGAAGCAGCCGTTCATCGCGTCCCACGACAAGCGAACGGGCAAGCGGTTGTGGCGGACGGATCGGGATGTCGGGACTTCGGCGCGAAAGACCAGCTGGACCACGCCGTTCGTCTGGAGGAACGCGCTGCGTACGGAGATCGTCGCGGTGGGCGCGGGCACCGCGGTGAGCTACGACCTCCAGGGAAAGGAGCTGTGGCGCCTCTCGGGAATGTCCTCCATCGCCATACCGAGTCCCTTTGCCTACGACGGATGGCTCTATGTGAACGGCGGGCACAAGGGCACCATGTTCGCGTTGAAGCCGGGCGCGTCGGGCGAGATCGGGCCGAAGGACGGGGAGGCGCGGCCCAACGCGCACGTCGCCTGGTCCGACGCGAAGGGCGGGAGCTACCTCCCCACGCCGGTCGCGTACGACGGCGGCCTGTACGTGCTCACCGAGATGGGCATCCTGACCCGGTTCGACGCGAAGACGGGCCAGCAGAGCTACAAGAGCCGGCTGGGGGGCGAGGGCGGCAGCGGCGCCTTCACCTCGTCGCCGTGGGCGTACAACGGCAGGATCTTCTGCCTGGACGAGGAGGGCCGGACCTACGTCGTGAAGGCCGGCGCCACCTTCGAGGCGCTGCACGTCAACTCGCAGGACGAGATGGCGCTGGCCACGCCCGCTATCGCCGGCGACCGGCTGCTGCTCCGGACCGAGACCAGGCTGTATTCGCTTCGCGGGAAGTAACCGAGCCCCGGTCGCAGACGTGGCGGTTAGCGCGAGCCGTTGGACGTCCTCATCTGGGCCAGATCGACACGCCCCTTGAATGGCACCGTCTCCCCCGGGTTGCCAAGCTCGCCCGCGACCGTCCCGTCCTCGGCAATCGTCATCGTGACGCTCGGGGTCCGCTGCGGATCGGGCCGGACTCCGGCGCTTGCCGCGGCGCCGTCGAGCAGGGGAAGGAACGGACCGATGCGCAGGACTGGTAGCGGGCCGGTGAGCCGCACGCTGTTGACGCGGCCCTCGCGGATCTCGAACGACGCGCTGACCGTGCGGAAGTAATCGAGGCCGAACGAGACCGCGTCGCCCGATCGCTGGCGCGGTCGGCCGTACCCTGCGACGAGCT
This sequence comes from Vicinamibacteria bacterium, assembly GCA_025923995.1. Taxonomy (GTDB): domain Bacteria; phylum Acidobacteriota; class Vicinamibacteria; order Fen-336; family Fen-336; genus JAICEW01. The sequence goes on from JAICEW010000059.1 coordinate 20,915, forward strand.
CACGGAACACCGGGTGCTTGTCCACGAGCGCGCGGGTTCCGTACTTGCGCTGGACCTCGCTGCGGAGGTCGGGCTTGGGCATCAACGGATGCCATGTCCCCAGCACGGAGTCACCACCCGACAGGAACAGCTGCGCCTCGACCTGTCCCGATCCATACTCGTACGTCTTGAGCTCGACCCGCTCGACCTCCGGGAGATCGATCGGCAGTTGCGCGATGGCCGTGCGTAGCGGGCCCGCATCCATCAGGTGCACTCGCCCGTCGCGTACCCGGACCCAGGCCGTCACGGTCGTGCTCTTGCGTCCCCGGAGGTGTCCACGGATGCGGAGCCGAGCCGGTTGCGACAGCACGGCCCGTCGGAACGCCTCGTCGTTCAGCGGCCCGGGAGGCGCTGAGACACCCGAGAGAAGCGCGAGCGTCTCGGCCGTTTCGGGGTCGGCGGCGGCCCGAGCGAACCGCGCGACGTCCTGGACGTAGCGGTCGTCGACGTCGCGCAGGTCGATCGTTGGCTCCAGCTGACGCGCGGCCGCGCGCGCGGGGTCCGGTGGGTCGACGACCTGAGCCGTCGCGCGCACCTCGGCGGCATCGATCTCCGCGATGGCCGGCGGGCTTGCGTTCCCTTCGGCATCGAGCGCGCGCAGCTCGATGCGCAAGGTCGTGTGCGAAGCGTCGAGCTCATCCAGGACCCAGATCGGAATACGGATCGCTCGGCCGGCGGCGACGGCTTCACTGCGATACCCCGGTGACCCGCCCGCCCGGTCCGGGTCGGCCTTGCCTCGGACGGCCGGCACCCATCGGACGTCGTAGACGGAACGGTCGTCCTTGCCCGGATCCTCGAAGTCGAGCACGAGGAAGGCGCATTGACCCAGCTTCGGGCTGCAGTCGGCGTTCGTGTTCACCTGGCATTGCTCCTGAAGGAGTCGGGCCTGCAACTTGCCAGGAGCGGTCGGACGCGAGTACGGCTGCCCAGAGTCGACCACCAGGAACCGCACGTCGTCGCGGAGGGCCGCGCCACGGTCCGGGTCGCGACTCGAGGCCAGCCGATAGGCGCCCGGCGAGAGGCGCTGCCTCGGCTTGAGCACGATGTACTGGCCTGGCCAGCGGTACATCCGCTTGAGTGGGACTGAATACGCGGCGACGTCCGCGGGGACGAGGCGTTCGGCCTCGTCCCGCAGCTCGAGCCCGAACCCCTCGCTCCTGTAGGACGACCACATTCGGAACTCCGCGCCGGGGGGCAGCACGGCGTTCCGTTCGATGTCCGGGCCGTAGATCATCGAGCAAGTCCACGCAGGGCGATGCGGGAGGAGCACGGTCACCGCAACCACGAGAACGAGCGCGGAGCGCGGCATGGTCACCTCCAAGAGGAGTCTATCGCACGGAAATCGAGGGCCGCTGTCGGTCTATTGGACGCTCGAGGGAGCCGCTCGGTCGCATTTCGGGCGATTGCGCCGCGGTCGTACCAGCCGTCGAGGAGCTACCGGAGACCGAACCGTTTGGAGCCGGCGCAGGGACTTGAACCCTGGAACTGCTCAGGGGAGCGACAGGGTCAAGGTCCGGCCTGCTTCGACGATGCCCGTCCGGCAGTGGCCCGCCGGCAGCGCGCCCTGCCAGAGCGCCCGCGGGTCGTCCACGCCCGCCAGGCAGAGCGCGTAGACGCCGGGCTCGATCGCCTCGACGACCGCCGGGCCATCGCCGCCGGCGTCGCCGGTTCCCAACCCCGCGAGCGCAGCGGCGGCTTCGATCGCGCCGTCGTGCACGAGGTACGGCGTTCCCTCGAGCCCGGGCCGCTGCAGGTCGAGCACCAGCCTTCCACCGGACGTGCCCAGCGCGAGGGTCTGCTCGTCCGACGACGGCAACCGGACGAGCCTGAGCGCGTGCCCCGGCGCTCCGACCGTCAGCCCGACCTCGGTCGTGCCGGCCGGCAGGATCAGCTCGAAGCGGCCGTCCGCGTCGGTGCGCGTGAAGCCGCGCGGCGTGCCGGGCGGGAACCAGGCCTGGATGGCCGCGTCGGCCACCGGCCCCTCACTTCCGACGACGTGGAAGGCGACACGCTCGGCGCGCTCGAGAACAAGTGGCAGCTCGCTCTCGAGGCCTTCCGCCACCTCCAGCGTCGCGCGCTCCGAGACGCCCTCGACCGACTCGGCCACGGCCGTGTAGCTCCCTAGTGGCAGCTCGGCCAGCTCGAATGCGCCCGCGTCGTCGGTGGCCGCCACGGTTCGAGCGCCGGCGGCGTCCTCGAAGATGACCTGCGCGCCGACCTGCGGTTCACCGTCCTCGGACACCACGGTCCCGCGCACGGCGACGGCCGGCAGCGCCAGGTCCAGCGGGTCGGCGGCCTTGCCCGCGACCGAAAGCACCCGGACACCCTCGAGGCGCCGGTGGATCGGCGGATCCGCCGCATGCGCCTCGACGGTCCAGCCGGTCTCCGCGACGTCCGGCGCCATCGGCAGCAGTCCCGCGAAGCGGCCGTCGCCGTCGCTCGCCAGCATCGCCGGCTCGCCGCCGTTCTGGTTGAAGAACTCCAGGCGTGCGCGCAACGGCTGCGAGCCCAGCCGCACCCGGCCCGCGACCTCCACGAAGGCCACGCGCAGCGGCAGCGGCCCGCTCCCGGCATGCAGCTCGACGAACCGTTGCAGCCAGCGCGTGCCGTCTCCGCTCTCGAGGTCGACGCGATAGGTGCCGGCCGCGAGGCCGCGCTGGGCCCAGTGGCCATCGATGGAGGCCGCGGCACCGTCCGCGACCCGACGGAAGCGCGGAGCCAGCGCGGCCACGCTGAGGCGCCAGGGCTGGCCGTCGGGACCGACGCGCGGCGTGACGACGACGTCGAACGACAGCTCCTCGAGCCGCAGCGGCGGATCGATCTGCGTCTCACGGCCGGCGCGCACGCGCACCTCGCGTGAGGCGCTCGCCGTTTCGCACTCGACGGCGAGCAGATGCTCGCCCGGCGCTACGCCGACGATGTGGAAACGGCCGTGTGCGCTGAGCGGAACACTCGTCGTGTCGTGCGCGTCTTCCGGCCCGGGCCGAGGAGTTCCGCGCCGCGTCCCGTCCTCGCGCAGCGTGGCGCGACAGGGGCCGCGAGGGCTCGAAGCGTCGCCGCGAACGGCACGTCCGACGACAGACGACGCGCGGCGCAGCACGGTCCGTCCGAGATCGGCGCTCGCACCGGGCTCGAGGCGCACGTCCCACGCGTAGCGCGGCGCGTAGCCGGCCGCCTCCAGCCGCACGTCGAACGAGCCCGACGGACCGGGGCAGCTCCAGGCTCCCTGGTCGATCGGGCAACGAAGCGTCACCGGCGCGGTCGGGTCGGCGCTGTCCGGCAGCGCGCTCAGCAGGACTTCGATGTCGCCAGGCAGTGGTTCGCCGGCGGCCGTCTCGATCGCACCGTGCAGCACGACGACTGCGTCGCCGCTGGCTCCGGCCCGCGAGCCGTGAACCATGAGCGCAGCGAGAAGGACTCCCCGGACGAGCACGAGCGCGCCTCCGAACGATGCGGCCATGGGACGCCGCGCGGCGTCCCATGGCCGCAAGCCCAAGCTACTGCTGCCAGACGGTGAGGTTGGAGCTGCCGCTGCTCTGGAATCCCTCGGTGGCCATGATCTGGTAGTTGTGGTTCCCCAGGTTCCAGCCCCGGTTCCGCCAGCCGTTGACATGGTTGGCGAACGTGATGAGGACGTTGCTCCCCGTCGGGCGTTTCGACGTCCGGACGCTCCAGAACTGGTAGAAGGTGGCCGTCCCGATGATTGAGGGCGCGTTGACGCGCTGGGTCCGGTAGAGGTTGTACGTGCCGCCGTCGCTCGTGATGGTGCCCACCGACGTTCCTCCCGGCGGGCGCCAGCTGCCCCAGCTGTCGACGACGTAGTACTCGACGAGCGGGTTCGTCGTCCATCCGTAGAGTGTCAGGTACGCGTTCCCGTTGGGCGACCAGATGCCGGCGTTGTAGCCCACCCTGCGGTTCGAGGAACCGGTGCTCCAGCCCTTGCCGCCGACGAAGTTCCCGGACCCCAGGTTCCAGTTGACGGCGTAGTTGCCGTTGCTTCCCAGCGTCATGGAGGCCGACCCCGTGTCCTTCCAGTACGAGTAGAAGTAGCCGCTGTGCGTGCCCGTCTGGTTGCTGTTGATCGTCTGGGCAATGGAGGGTTGCGCGACCACGAACGACAACACGGACGACAAGGCCAGGAGCGGCGCC
>JAICEW010000060.1 GCA_025923995.1 Vicinamibacteria bacterium
AGGAGCAGGCGGCCGACGTGCAGGGAGCGCTCAAGAACCTGTCCGAGCAGGTGGCGGCCGGCGTCACGCGGCGCCTGGGCCACGACGCGGTCGAGGCGCTGCAGCGGTCGTGCGAGCCGCTGCGCGACGCGATCGGCGAGCTGGACGCGTTCGGCCGCCGGACGCGGCTCGACTGCGACAAGCGCTTCGACGGCATCGCGGACCAGGTGGAGAAGGTCACCTCGGTGCTGGAGCGGCTGCGCCGGCCGCTGGACCTGGTGAAGGAGCACCTGCGCTAGCGCCATGGCGGAACGCGACGAGTCCGTCGGCAACCTCGAGGCCTTCCTGGCCGAGACGCGCCAGGCGCGCCAGGCGCTGGGCGCCGCCCAGGCCGCGCTCGACGCGCGCAACGACGGGCTCACGAGCGAGACCACGGCGCATGCGGGCCGCCTGCACGCGATCGCGCAGGGCCTGACCGCGCTGCTCGAGTCGTTCCAGGCGCTGCACGGCGAGACTCAGGGCACGCTGGCCGCGCTGGGGCACGCCTCGTCCCGGCTGGCGGAGGAGCGGCTGGGCGGGCTGCGCGGCGCGCTGGGCGACACGCGCACGCGCTTCGTGGCCGGGCAGGCGCACGCGCGGGAGCTGCTGGAGGCGGCCGACGGCGAGTGGGAGCACGAGTTCACCGAGTCGCAGACGTCGCTCGACGCGCTCGACGCGCAGGCCGGCGACCTGGAGACGGAGAGCGACCACGTCTTCTCGGAGCTGCAGACCCGGATCGCCGCCACCGATGCCTCGCTGCGCGAGACGGTCAACCACGTGGCCATGGTCGTCGACGCCTCCGCGGACTACGTGTCGCAGGGCCTCGAGCACTACCTGGCGGGCGCGTTCACCTCGCTCGACGCGCACGTCGAGCGTGAGGCGACGCCCTTCGTCGTCGACGCCTTCGCGGACCTCACGCGCAGCCTGACGCGATCCTTCGACGAGTACGACGCGGTCGTCGACTCGGCGTCGCAGGACCTCGAGCAGACGACCGAGCCGCTGCTCGCACAGGCCGCGCGCGGCACGGAGGAGCTGCACCGGCGGACGCAGGCGCACCTGGACCGCTGCGGCCGCGACGGCCTCGACCCGCTCGACGAGGAGACCGGCCAGAGCCTCGGCGCGATGACCCGCGGCGAGACGATCGCCGCCAACCTGCCTCCCCTGCTCCCCCAGCTCGCCACCGCCCGCGACGTGGCGGAGCGCGTGCAGGAGCTGATGGACGCCTTCAACCCGTTCGGCTAGCGCCAGGAGCGGAGATGGACGCGAACGAGACCCGCGACGCGCTGCGCCTGCTGACGGAGCTGCTGCCCTCGGTGGCGGAGCGCCTGACCGCCCTGCTGGCGGAGGAGACGGCCGCCCGCGAGGCGGCCGAGGAGTTCCTCCAGCGCTGCGAGGAGCGGCAGGGCGAGGCGGCCGACCTGATGAACCGCGTGGAGGCGGTCCAGCTGGACCTGCGCGCGCAGGCGTCGTCCGAGGCGGACCGCCTGGAGCGATGGGAGGACCCGACGCCGGACCTGCAGGACCCCGCCCTCGCGTTCGAGGAGAAGGCGGCGGTGCTGCTGGCGCCGTTCGCGCGGGCGCAGGCGCGCCACGTGGCCGTGCTGCGGGACAGCTTCAACGGCCGGCGGGAGCAGGTCCTGATCGGGCGGGGCCAGCGCATGACCGCGACCCGCTTCGGGCTCGAGAAGGGCGGCGACGGGCTCCTGCGCGCATGGGAGGACGCGGGCCGCGGGGCCGCGGACCTGCAGGGCGTGGTCGAGTCCTCGCGGGCGTCGCTGAGCCACGACCTGGAGCGATTCGGGGCCGAGGTGGACGCGCAGCAGGCGACGACGGCGCGCGACGTGCAGGAGCTGCGCCGCGACCTCGAGGGGTACGACAGCGTGTTCGTGTCGCGGCTGGACCGCGTCCGCGAGGTCGTCCGGCAGGACGCCGAGAACCTGCTGGAGGACGCGCGCGAGCGCATGTCGGAGCTGCAGGACCTGCTGGAGCGCTGCATCGTGGAGGTGGGCGCGGCCCTGCGCCGTCTCGAAGAGCAGACGAAGGAGGGCGAGCGCAACGCCGAGAGCGCGCGAGCCGCCCTGGTTCCGCTGTTCGACAACCTCGAGGACCGGCTGCCGCCGCTCCGCCACGCGATCGAGCAGGTGCGCGAAGCGGCGCACCTGGTGGGCATCGCCTTCTAGGAGGAACGTGACCGACCTGGACGAGGCGACCGGACAGGCCCTCAGCGCCGTCAACGCGCTCTACGCGACCACCGAGGCCGCGCGCGCCCGCTTCGCGGACCTGCGCGACTGGCTGGCGACCGCCGGCGAACGGCTGGAGTCGGAGTGGTCCGTGCTGCGCGAGCGCGCCAACCACTTCCAGCAGCAGGCGGGCAGCGAGGCCCAGCTGCTGGCGGCCGGCCAGACGGCCGTGCAGCAGGCCCTCGAGGCGCTGCGCGGCGCGACGGACCAGGTGCGGGACGAGGTCCCCCCGGAGGTGCAGGCCACGCACGGCGGCTTCGAGGAGATGGCCACGCGTGTCGACGCGCTGGAGACCGAGACCGTGCACGTGCTCGAGCAGTCGGACGAAGCGGAGGCGGCGCTCCAGGCGCGCCTGGAGGAGGTCGAGACCGAGCTGGGAGCCGCGCTGTCCGAAGCGGACGACCTGCTCCACGGCGGGCTGCTCGAGGAGATCCGCGAGTTCGAGCGGGCGATCGAGAGCGAGACCGTCCACCTGGCCGCCTACTTCACCGGCGAGTGCCTGCCCGCGCTGGCGGCCAAGGCGCAGGAGCTGTACGACGTGCTGGTGCAGGCGGACGAGGACGTGCGCGCGGCGCTCGACGCCGCCGCCACGACCTGCGAGGAGTCCGCCGAGCTGGCGCTGCGCGACTGCGCGGCCAGCTACGACTCGGAGCTGAGCCAGATCGGACGCCTGGGCGACAGCATGGAGGACCTGCTCAAGGACCTGCGCGACTTCATCGACGACGGCCGCGACCGGCTCGAGGACCGCCAGGAGCGCTGGGAGGACCAGGCCCGGGACACCCGCGAGTCCCTGCGCGATGCGCTCGAGAAGCTGAAGGAGCTCCAGGACCACCTGGCGCGGCACGGGTTCCATTAGTATCGACACATGGGACACGCGGGCCGCGCGGCCGTCGCCTGGCTGTCCCTTTCGACCATCGGGCTCGGCGGATGCGGCGGCGTGGACACGTCGATGAAGCCAGGCCCCGGGCCTGGAGGCGACCTGCGGCTGGCGGCCACCGTCCCGGAGTCCGGGGCGACGTTGACCGTGCGCATCTGCCCGACCCAGACCACGCAGCCGCTCTGTACGCGTGAGCTCGTCGTCACGGTCGCGGCCACGTCCGACCAGGCGGTCGGGCTGGCCAGCGTCTTCGTCGAGTTCTACGCGGCGGATGGGCGGAAGTGCGCCGCCGCCAGCAGCCCCAGCGCGCCGCTCGCCGCCGGCGTGGGGCGCACCTTCGAGGTGTGGCCGACGTATGTGTCCTTCCCGCCGAACCAGGGAATCCTGTGCCCGCTGCCCGTGACCACGACGAGGATGGTCGCGATCCTCGTGGACGTCACGACCTCGGAGTTCCGGAGGGGCGTGAGCCGGGAGTTCCCGGGCACCTACACGTTCCAGAGGGCGCCGGACTGACGGCTGGCGGGCGGGACATGAAGCCAGTGCTACGTCCGCTCGCCGCGACCTCCATCCTTCTGACCATCGTCTGTGCGGCTTGCCGAACGAGACGCGCCGAGGAACGCCGACCGAACGTCGTCCTGATCGTGTCGGACGACCTGGGCTACGCGGACATAGGCGTCTACGGCAGCCGAGACATTCCCACGCCGAACATCGATCGGATCGCTCGAGAGGGCGTACGCTTCACCGACGCCTACGTGAGCGGCCCTTATTGCAGCCCGTCGCGCGCGGGACTCCTCACCGGCCGTTATCCGCAACGCTTCGGCTACGAATTCAACCCGGACGGGTCCTCCGAGTACGGGTTGCCGCCGACGGAGACGACGATCGCGGAGAGGCTGCTGGCGGCCGGTTATCGCACGATCTTGTTGGGCAAGTGGCATCTGGGTTCGGCGCCCCGCCTGCACCCGATGCGTCGTGGCTTCGAACAGTTCTATGGATTTCTCGGCGCCGACCATTCGTATTCGACGGTTGCCGGCACCGACGTTGGTACGAAACTCCCGGACCCGCTGATGGACGGCATGACGCCCGCCTCGTCGGTCACCTACCTCACGGACACGCTCGGCGACCGGGCCGTCACCTACATCGAGCGGCACTCGTCGGAACCGTTCTTCATGTACCTCGCGTTCAACGCCGCGCACGTCCCGATGGAAGCGCCCGAAAAATACCTCGCCCGCTTCCCGAGCATCGCAGACCCACGGCGTCGTACGTATGCCGCCATGGTGTCCGCGATGGACGATGCGATCGGGAGAACGCTGGCTGCCCTGCGCGATCAAGGGCTCGAGGAGAAGACACTCGTGATCTTCTTGAACGACAACGGCGGGCCGACGATGCCGACGACGACCGTCAACGGGTCGAGCAACGGTCCACTGCGTGGCTCGAAGCGGCAGACCTGGGAAGGAGGCATTCGCGTCGCGTTCGCGATGTCGTGGAAAGGGCGCCTCGATGCGGGGCGCGAGGAGCACAGGCCGATCATCCAACTCGATGTCCTGCCGACGGTGCTCGCCGCCGCCGGCATCTCGACCGACGGGTCGAAGCTGGACGGTGTCAACCTCTTGCCCTACCTCACGGGCGCAGCGAAGGGCGCGCCGCACGACGCACTGTATTGGCGATTCGGCGGCATGATGGCGATTCGCAGGGGTGATTGGAAGCTGGTGAAGACTCGCGACGGCCCACTCGTCGACGTGGATCCGTCGGCCCTGCGTGATTTGTCGGATGCTGGTCTTTACGATCTCGCTGAGGACATCGGCGAGACCCGGGATCTTGCGGCCAAGCGTCCGGACAAGGTCGAGGAGCTCACCGATTTGTGGCAGGAGTGGAATCGCCAGCTCGCCAGGCCGTCATGGGGACCGTCACCCGGCGGTGCTTCGACGCCCTGACCTCGTTGCGACGCCCATTCCGACCCCCCCTCTGGCCGTGCGACGAACCGGAAGTGATATGATCCGCGCCTGCGCGGGTGGCCCACGGGCCGCCCCGTGAGCCCGGAGCCAAAGCGGACTAAGTCCATGGGATTGTTGGACCTACTGAAGGGAAAGTACGTGGACCCGACGTACCCGGGGGTCCACGCCGGCGGCGACATCATCACCACGACGGTCGACGCGGTGGTCAAGTGGGGCCGCAGGTCCTCCATCTGGCCGATGCCGTTCGGGACCGCCTGCTGCGCGATCGAGTTCATGGCGCTGACGGCCTCGCACTACGACCTCGCGCGGTTCGGGGCCGAGGTGCTCCGCTTCTCGCCCCGCCAGGCGGACCTGATGTTCGTGGCGGGCACGATCGTGGACAAGGAAGCGCCGGTCCTCAAGACGATCTACGACCAGATGCCCGACCCCAAGTGGGTCATCTCGATGGGCGTCTGCGCGTCGTCGGGCGGCTTCTACCGCTCGTACCACGTCATGCAGGGCATCGACGAGATCATCCCGGTCGACGTGTACGTGCCGGGCTGCCCGCCCTCGCCGGAGGCGCTGGTGGCCGCGGTCATGAAGATCCAGGAGCGCATCAAGAACGGCGAGCAGGCCAAGTCGCCGCAGGGCGCGCACCGGCTGGGCATCAGCGGCGAGGGCGCGATCGACCGCCGGCAACGGCGCGCGGCCTGGCAGCAGGACGACGCGGCGCGCGCGGCCGAGGGCCTGCCCCCGCGGGGCGTGCTCGCCCTGCGGGTGCTGCCGACGGAGACCGACGATCACCACCATGGCTAGCGCGACCCAGGAACCCCCGGCCGCTTCGGGCGTCGAGGCGCCGGCCGCGCGGGTGCTGCGCGCCGAGCTGGGGCCGCAGCTCCGCTCGGTGGCCGACTTCCGCGGGGACCTCGCGATCACGGTCGAGCGCGACGCATGGGTGCGCGCGGCCTCGCTGCTGCGCGACCACCCGCAGCTGGACTTCAAGCTGTTCCTCGACCTGTGCGGCGTCGACCAGCTCGACGACGACACCGACGAGGGGCTGCGCGACAGGTACGAGGTCGTCCTGCACCTGTACTCGGTCACGCACAAGCACCACGTCCGCCTGAAGACGACCGCGCCCGAGGCCGCTCCCGACGTGCCGACGCTGACCGGCGTCTACAAGGGCGCCAACTGGTTCGAGCGCGAGGCCTGGGACCTCTACGGGATCCGCTTCACGGGCCACCCCAAGCTGGAGCGCCTGCTGACCCACGACGCGTTCGTGGGCCACCCGATGCGCAAGGACTACCCGGTCGGACAGCGGCACGTCCTGAAGTCGCCGAAGGTGCAGCTCATGGACGTGCCGGCGGACTCCGAGCACCTGCTGGTCAACATCGGGCCGTCCCACCCGGCGATGCACGGGACGTTCCGCGTGCAGGCCCTGATGGACGGCGAGACGATCGCGGCCTGCGAGGCCGAGATCGGCTACATGCACCGGAACTTCGAGAAGATGGCGGAGGTCCGGACCTACTGGCAGATCATCCCGTACACCGACCGGCTCAACTACTGCTCGTCGTTCATGAACGGGCACGGCTGGGCGCTGGCGGTCGAGAAGCTGCTGGGCATCCAGGCGCCGCCGCGGGCGGAAGCGGTCCGCGTGATCCTGTCCGAGTTCTCCCGGATCATGGACCACATCATCGCGATCGGGACGAACGTGGTGGACCTGGGCGCGATCACGCCCTTCTTCGTGATGTTCCGCGCGCGGGAGGACATCTACGAGCTGCTCGACGCCTGCTGCGGCGCGCGGCTCACGGTCTCCTACGTCCGCATCGGCGGCCTGGCCCAGGACGTGCCCGAGGACTTCGAGGCGCGCTGCCGCCGGGTGATGAAGAGCGTGCAGGAGGTCGTGGACCAGGCCGACGGCCTGCTCACGCGCAACCCGATCTTCACCAGCCGCTTCAAGGACGTGGGCGCGATGGGCAAGGACGAGGCGCTCAGCTGGGGCTGGGTGGGTCCCTGCCTGCGCGGCTCCGGCGTGGCCTACGACGTCCGCAAGGACCATCCCTACTCGGGCTACGAGCAGTACGACTTCGACGTGCCGGTGGGCACCGTCGGCGACTGCTACGACCGGTACCTCGTCCGCATGGAGGAGATGCGCCAGAGCCTGCGCATCATCGACCAGGCGCTGCGCAAGCTCCCCTCGGGCCCGGTGATCGTGGACGACAAGAAGGTGGCGCTGCCTCCGAAGTCCGAGGTCTACTCGAACATCGAGGCCCTGATGAACCACTTCAAGCTCGTCTACGACGGCATCCTGCCGCCGCCGGGCGAGGTCTACGGCTACACCGAGGGCGCCAACGGCGAGCTGGGCTACTACATCGTGAGCCGCGGCGCGAAGCATCCCTGGCGCGTCAAGGTGCGGCCGCCCTGCTTCAACATCTACCAGGCCTTCCCTTCCATGATCACGGGCGCGCTGCTGGCCGACGCGGTGGCCATCATCGGCGGCCTCAACGTCATCGCCGGCGAGCTCGACCGATAGTCATGCCGAAGTGCACCATCAACGGGCGCGAGATCGAGGTGCCGGCGGGGACCACCGTCATCCAGGCGGCGCTGGAGCTCGGGATCCACATCCCCCACTTCTGCTGGCACCCGGACCTGGCCGTGGACGGCAACTGCCGCATGTGCCTGGTCGAGGTCGAAAAGGCGCCCAAGCTCCAGATCGCGTGCAACACCGCCGTCACGGACGGCATGGTGGTGCACACCGAGAGCGAGAAGGCCGCCCAGGCGCACCGCACCACGCTCGAGTTCCTGCTGGTCAACCATCCCATCGACTGCCCGGTCTGCGACCAGGCGGGCGAGTGCTACCTGCAGGACCAGTACATGGACCACGGGCTCCACGAGTCCAAGGTGGAGCCGGAGGAGAAGGTCAGGAAGCGCAAGGTGGTGGACCTGGGGCCCATCATGCTGGACGCGGAGCGGTGCGTGCTGTGCTCGCGCTGCATCCGCTTCGAGCGCGAGGTCACGGGCACGAACAGCTTCGAGTTCGTGAACCGCGGCGACCACACGCAGATCGCGACCTTCCAGGACCGGCCCATCGAGCACAACTACGCCGGCAACCTGGCCGACGTCTGCCCGGTGGGCGCGCTCCTCTCGCACGACTTCCGCTTCAAGATGCGCGTGTGGTTCCTGGAGGAGACGGCCTCGGTCTGCCCGGGCTGCTCCACCGGCTGCAACGTCACCATCGACCACCGGGACGGCGAGGCGCACCGCCTCCGCCCGCGGCGCAACGTCGAGGTGAACAAGTCCTGGATGTGCGACGTCGGCCGGCAGGAGTACCGCGAGATCGGCCTCGACACGCGCGTCACCGGCGCGCGCGTCAGGCGCGGGGGCCACTGGGAGGGCACCTCGCTCGACGACGCCCTCGACGTCGTCGCGTCCTGGCTGCGCGGCCAGGGCGCCGCCACCGCCTTCGTGGCCACGCCGCAGGGCACGAACGAGGACCTGTTCGCGTTCCGCACGCTGGCCGACCTGGTGGGCGGGCGGCTCGAGTTCCGCGTGGGCGACCCGCAGGACAAGGTGCGCGTGCGCGAGGACAACGTCCTGCTGCGGGCCGACCGGAACCCCAACACGCAGGGCTGCCTGGACCAGGAGCTGGGCCGGACCGGCGTGGCGGCGCTGCTCGCCGACTGCGCGGCGGGTCGGGTCGAAACGCTCGTCCTGCAGGGCCCCGAGCTGCTGCGCCTGCCCGACGCGGTGGAGCCGCTGTCGCGCGTGGCCCACATCGCCGTGATGGCCACGCACGAGGGACCGGAGCTGGACCGCGCCCACCTGGTCCTGCCGGCCGCCGTCTGGGCCGAGGTGGACGGCAGCTTCACGAACTTCCAGCGGCGCGTCCAGCGCATCCGTCGCGCGTTCGCGGCCGCGGGCGACGCGCAGCCGCGCTGGCAGATGGCCGCGCGCCTGGTCCAGCGGCTGGGCGGATCGTTCCCGGCCGTGTCGGCTCGCGAGGCCTTCGCGCTGCTCGCCGCGGCCGTGCCGGGTTACGCGGGCCTCAGCTACGGCGCGCTGGGCGCGACCGGCCGGGCGCTCGGCGCGCCGGGCGCGACGGAAGCCGCCTCGGGCGCGAGCGCAGGAGCACGCTGACATGGCCACCCGCGTCGTGACCGTCGACCGCAACCTGCGAACGGGGCCCATGCCGATCGTGAGAGGCATGGCGCTGACGTTCAAGAACATGCTCGCCACCTGGTTCGGCGGGAAGGCCTCGACCGTCCAGTTCCCCGAGGAGAAGCGCAAGACCTCGGGCCGCTACCGCGGCGTCCACATCCTCACCCAGCGCATGGACGGCACGCCCAAGTGCGTCGCCTGCTACATGTGCGCGACCGTGTGCCCCGCCGAGTGCATCTACATCGAGTCGGGCGAGCGTCCCGAGAAGGACATCGAGAAGTACCCCACCCGGTTCGAGATCGACCTGCTCCGCTGCGTCTACTGCGGCTTCTGCGTGGACGCCTGCCCGGAGGAGGCGATCGTGATGAGCCGCGAGAACGACCTGGTGGGCACCACGCGCGCCGAGCTCATCATCGACCGCGACCGGTTGATGGACCGCAACAAGCTGATCGAGCACGGCCCGGGCTACCGCCCCGAGGAGCACGACGTGCGCCGCCCGGTCCGCATCGCCGCCCTCGAGCGCCTGCGCAAGGAGCACGGCATCGTGCCCGGCATGCCGCAGCGCGGCTGACCTACTTCCTGCGCTCCGCCAGCACCGCGTACTCGAGGGCGCTCACCGGCCGCGTGATCCCGTGCGGGTCCAGGAAGCGCTGCTTGAGCGCCTGGTGGTCGCCCAGGGTCAGCAGCTTGAAGCCCTGCTTCTTCAGGTAGCCGCCGATGTCCGCGGGGTCGTGGCTGGACCGCAGCGGCTCCCCCGCGTAGCTCAGCATGGCGGCGATGTTCTTCGCCTTGGGGTCGGTGTCGAGGACGGACTGGTCCAGCCAGGTGAACAGGAAGCGCGAGCCCGGCCCGCCCAGCCGCCGCACGGACGCGAACAGCGCCTGCGCGTCCTCCGGCGTGAGGTACATGAGCGTGCCCTCGCACACGAAGCACCCGGGCGCGTCCGGGTCGAAGCCGGGCGCGGCGCGCAGGGCCGCCTCGGCCGTCTCCACCTCGAAGTCGACGGGCAGGAGCGTGAGGCTGGAGGGGAGCGCGTCGTGGCCGATCAACGCCCGTCGCTTGACCTCCTGCGTGGCCGGGTGGTCGACCTCGTAGAACCGCGCCTGCGGGAATTCCTTCTGGAGCCGCAGCGTGAGCGGGTCGTAGCCGGCGCCCAGGACCACGAGCTGGCGCGCGCCCTGCGCGAGGGCCGCCCGCGCCTCCTCCTCGATGAACAGCTTCCGGAGCAGCGTGAAGAGCGCCGAGCCCTTCGCCATCTGCTCGCGGAAGAACTGCATGATGGGCGCCTGGCTGTTCGACTTCCAGGCCTGCAGGTAGCGGCGCGCGCCCTCCCCGTGCTCGTTGACGAACCACTCCAGGTAGGGCTCGTCGGGGTCCTTGAAGAGCGGGCGCAGGAGCGCGTCCAGGCGGGAGGCCACGATGCCGGTGGCCACGCGCATGGCGGTCTCGCTGGGCTTGCCCTTCTTCATGGCCGCTTCGGAGCCGCCGAGTCTACCATCGCCTTGCGCGGCCCGGCGGGGCCGTGCCATGCTGTCCGTTCCCGGTGAGGAGGGAGCACATGCTGCGTGGGCTGGCCCTGGTGGCGATGGTGGCTCAGGGTGCGATCGGCGCGGCCGCCGACAGGCCGGCGGCCCCGGCCAGCGAGAGCCTCGAAGCGGCCCTCGCCCGCTCGGGCGGCGGGACGCTTGCGGTGTGGGTCTTCCTCCGGGACCGCGAGGGCGCGCCCCCCGCCGTCACGGGGATCACCCCGCGCGCCCTCTCCCGGCGCCAGGTGCGCGGGTCCGGTCCGCTGGTCACCGACGGCGACCGCCCCCTGTCGGCCGGCTACGTGGCGCAGGTCACCCGCGAGGTGACGCGCGTGCGTCACGCGTCGCGGTGGCTCAACGCGGTCAGCGTGGACGCGACCCCGGCCCAGGTCGCGGCCCTGCGCGCCCTGCCGTTCGTGGAGAGCGTGGACCTGGTCGCGCGCTTCCAGCGCAAGCCGGAGAGCGACTCGCCGGCCGCGCGCTCGTCCTCAGCCCGCCGCTCCCGCGCCGCCATCGACTACGGCCCCTCGCTGGGCCAGCTGTCCCAGATCGGCGTGCCGGATCTGCACGCGATCGGCCTCAGCGGCGAGGGCGTGATCGTCGCCGTGCTCGACTCCGGCTTCGACAACCTGACGCACGAGGCGTTCGCGTCGATGAAGATCCTGGCCCAGTACGACTTCGTCAACGGGGACCTCGACGTGGCCAACGGCCGCGACCGCGGCGAGGGCAGCCACGGGACCAGCACGCTCTCCGTGGTGGGCGGTTTCGCCGACGGCATGCTGGTGGGGCCCGCGTACGGCGCGTACTTCCTGCTGGCCAAGACGGAGGACACCACGCGCGAGACGCCGGTCGAGGAGGACCACTGGGCCGCGGCGGCCGAGTGGGCCGAGGCGGCGGGCGCGGACGTCATCAGCAGCTCGCTCGGGTACCTCACCTACGACACCGGCTTCCGCAGCTACACCGCCGCGCAGATGGACGGCAACACCGCGATCAGCACGCGCGCCGCGGACCTGGCGGCCGAGCGCGGCGTCGTGGTCGTGAACTCGGCCGGCAACGACGGCTTCGACTCGACCCACAACACGCTGGGCGCGCCCGCCGACGGGCACGGCGTCATCGCGGTCGGCGCGGTGGACTCGGCCGGCCGCCGCACCAGCTTCAGCTCGGTCGGGCCCAGCGCGGACGGCCGCATCAAGCCCGACGTGGCCGCACAGGGCCAGTCGGTCCTGGCCGCGGCCTCGGGCACGCCGTACAGCTACCGCTACGTGAGCGGCACCTCGTTCTCGTGCCCGCTCACGGCCGGCGTCGCGGCGCTGCTGCTGCAGGCGCACCCCGAGGCCACGGCCGAGCAGGTCCGCGCCGCGCTGCGCGGGTCGGGCAGCCAGTCGAGCGCGCCCAACAACCTGCTGGGGTGGGGCATCGTGAACGCCTCGCGCGCGGTCGAGATCCTCGACCAGCCCTGATCCGCGGTCGGATGGCGCCGACGGAAGCGGGCGAATGGTGCACCCCTGGCGGCGCTGGCGATCGGCCCACGTTCGCACCGTGCGCGCGGACGACTCAACGTGTTCCGGAACATGTTGAGTGCCTGCCCCTCAACCGGCCGCGCGGCCGGTTGAGTCCCGCGTTCGACGATGGCGTCGACGAGGCGGGCGAATGGTGTACCCGAAGCGGCGCGTGAACCACTCGGGTGTTCGCCGCCGCGAAGCGGTACACCTGAGCCCGCTGGCGATCGGCGCCGCATCCGAACGGTGCGCTGTTGCTTGCGGGTTGGAGCCGTTGCGCCCGCGACGGCTACGTCCGAACCGCCTGCCGATACTTCGTGGTGAAGGGATCCACCGGGCGCCCGAAGAAGTACCCCTGGCCGTACCGCACGCCCAGCGCGCGCAGCGCCTCCGCCTCCTCCTGGGTCTCGATGCCCTCGGCGATGACGGTGGCCTTGACGCCCGCGCCCATCTCGGCGATCGCCTTGATCACCTGCTGGCTGACCCGCTTCTGGTCCACGTGGCGCACCAGGCCCATGTCGATCTTGAGGTACGAGGCGCCCAGCGTGGCCATGGTCTCGAGCCCCGAGTAGCCGGCGCCCACGTCGTCGATCGCGAACGTGAACCCGAGCTCGAGGAACGAGTGCATGGCCTCGCGGTACAGCGTGAGGTTCTCGATCACCTGGCGCTCGTTGATCTCGAGCGTCACCAGCCGCGGCGGGATGTTGGGGCCGAGGTAGTCGAGCACCCCGTTGCCCAGGAAGCTGGGGTCGCGCACGGTCGCGGGCACCGTGTTGAGGAAGAGCCGGCCCGGAGCGCCGAAGCTCTCCCAGTCCTGGAACGCCTTGCGGCGGCAGGCCCGCTCCAGCTCCTCGGTCAACCCATAGCGGCCGGCCAGGCCGAACAGGATCATGGGCAGCTCGACGTCGCTGCCGCGCGGCCCGCGGGAGAGCCCTTCGTGGCCAACGGTGCGCTGCGTCTCGATCTCGACGATGGGCTGGAACGCCGTCCACACCTCGCGGTTGCAGACGATCTCGACCAGGCTCTCGCGGTGGTCGCGCTCCTGCAGCTTCCGCCGCAGCGAGGCGGAGGTCAGGCACTCCTCGATGACCCGCTGCACCTGACGGTCGTCGCTCTCGAGCGGGCTCCACACCACGAACCCGTAGCCGACGTCGACGGCCCCCTTCTCGCGCAGGTAGGGCTGGGTGAGCCTTCCCACGCGCTGGCCCACCTGCTGCTCGACGCGGTCGGCCAGCCGGCGCACGTCGGCCATCGAGAGCGTGGGCGAGGGGTTGCGGCGACGGCTCAGGAAGAGGATCACGCGGTCGGCGTCGCGCTCGTCGCGCGCGACCAGGTCCTCGCGCCGGATGCGGTTCTTGAGCTCCTCGATGACGGGGTCGGTCTGGGCCCGCAGGGTCTGGTACGCGGCCTGGCCGAAGCGGCGCTCGACGCGCGGGAGCGCGACCAGGTCCAGCAGGATCGCGCCCAGCCCGCCCTCCTCGTGCAGGATGCGTCGGAGATCGGGCTCGACTTCACGCAGGGAGGGAATCGCCATGCTAAGGCTTCATTCTCCGCCGGCGCGGGCGCAAGTCAACTACGGCGGCGGCCCAGGTAGAGCAGCGCGCCCGCGGCGACCAGCGCGGCAGTGATCCAGGCCTGGCTCAGCGACCGGGTCAGGAGCAGCCACAGGCAGAACCCGGCCGCGAGCGGCGCGACGACGACGGCGAGCGGCACGCGGAAGCCCGGCTCGCCCACGTCGGGCCGACGGCGCAGGACGAGCAGCGCGACGCACGTGAGCCCGTACGTGACCAGCCGGACGATCGCGGACAGCGTCGCGTTCCAGGTGAAGCTGCCGTAGAGGGCCAGGGCCAGCGCGAGCACCGCGTAGGTGAGGATCGCGACGTGCGGCGTGCGGAAGCGCTCGTGCACGCGGCCGAACACCTTCGGCAGCTCGCCGCGCTCCGCCATCGAGAACAGCACGCGCGGGGACTGGAGCGTCGTGCCCGTGGTGTAGCCGTAGATCGACACCATGGCGGCGACGCTGGCCAGCACGACGCCGGGCCCGCCCAGCAGGACCTCGAACGCCTGGGCCACCGGCGCCTTCACGGACGCGACGTTCGGGACGAGGCCGATCACCACCAGCTGCACGACGCAGTACACCGTCGCGATCACGGCCAGCGCGGTCATCAGCGCGAACGCGGTGTCGCGCCGCGGGTTGCGCGCCTCCCCCGCCGGGATGAGCGGGGCCTCGAACCCTCCGTACGCGAAGACGAGCAGCAGGATGGCCTGCGTCCACTGCGGGTCGGCCACCGCCTGCGAGGCCAGCACCGTCCCCTCGACGCGCGGCAGCCCCAGTACGGCCAGCAGCACCAGCGGCAGCAGCTTGGCGATCGTGAACGCATCGACCGTCCATGTGGCCTGCCGCACGCCGACCAGGTTGACGGCGGTGACCGCGGCCACGAGCCCGGTCATCACGGCCACGCGGGTCCAGCCCTGGCCGGCCGCGGGCGCGACGCGCGCCAGGTAGTCCGCGAACACGTTGAGGTTCGCGGCCACCGCGGTGACGCGGATCCAGAACGTCAGCCATCCCGCCTCGAAGCCGACGAAAGGCCCGAACGCCTCCCGCGCGTACAGGTACGGCCCGCCCGGCTCCTGGAAGCGGCTGGCCACCTCGGCGAAGCAGAGCACGATCGTGAGGATGCCCAGCCCCGCGACGAGCGCGACCAGCGGGCTCCAGGCGCCGGTCAGCCGAGCCTGGTCGGCCGGCATGCCGAAGATGGCGCTGCCGATGACGCCATTGATGACGGCCGCGGTGAGGTCCCAGCGGCCGATGGCGCGGACGAGCGTGGGACGCGAGGGGCCCGTCTCGGAGGAAGCGGCCACGGGGCGCCATCATAGGCGAAGTTCTCTCCGCCTCCGGGACGGCACGCTAGAAGCGAAAGCCCAGGCCGACGGTGGCGACATGGGGCCCGGCCTGGCCGTCGTGCGTGCCCGCCTGCACCGCGAGCCGCAGGACGGCCCTCGACGACAGCTTCGCCTCCATGCCCACCGTCGCGCGCAGGAAGCCACCCTCGAACTCGTCCTCCTCCGACATGTACCCGCCGCCGGCTCCCAGGAAGGGGGAGACGCGCGCGCGAGGCCACGGGTGGACCTCCAGGCCGGCGTCGAGCGCGCCGTAGCCCGACGCCACCGCGCCCAGTTGGAGGCGCAGGACGCCTGCGGCCCCGATGCTGCGCTGGACGCGCAGGGCGACCGCCCAGGTCTCCACGGCGTCGTCGTGAAGGCGCGACCGGCCGGCCTCGGCGGAGAGCGTCCAGCGCCGCGGCTCTTCCGCGCGCGCGGCGGCTCCGGCGAGCACCAGCGATCCCAGGATCGCGATCGTCCTCATGCGTCTCCTCCGGTGTGTCGAGGGGGATGTCCGCAAGCTAGGAGCGGGGCCGCACGCCGTCTCAAGGGAAGTGCAAGGATTCGCCAGGACGTGCGGCACGCTAGAATCCGCGCCATGCCCTCCGCCGCCCTGCTGGTGGCTCTCCTGGCGGGAGCCGGCCCCGCGGCGCCCGACCCGACCGATCCACGGGAGCTGCGCCCATCCTCGCCGCAGGAGGTCGAGCTCGCCGCCGGCGCCAGCCACGCCTGGGCGGTCGTGCTGGAAGCGGGCCTCGCCTACCGGATCGAGGTCGAGAAGCGGGGCGCGTACGTCGAGCTCCGCTGGTCGGCCGGCGAGCACCAGCGACGCGCGGCCGAGCGGGCCGCGCGCACGGGCCGCGAGGAGGTCTTCTGGGTCGCGGACGACGCGGGTACCGGCACGATCACGGTGTCGAACCTCACCACGCTCGCGGGCCGTTACCGGATCGAGCTGGCGCCGTCCCGCGTGGCGACCGCCGCGGACCGCGCGCGCCACGAGGCCGAGCGGGACGCGGCGCTCCCGGACCCTTCGGCGCGACGCGCTGCCGCCGACCGCTTCGGCGCGCTGGGGCTCCTGCGGCGCCAGGTGCGGACGCTCGACCGCCTGGCGTACCTGGGAGCGGCTCGCGGCGAGCTCGAGCCCGCGCAGCGGGCGGCGGACGAGTGCGTGGCGCTGGCGCGCGCCGCGGCGCTCGAAGAGGAGCTGTCGTCGTGCCTGTGCGCCGTGGCCAAGGTGGCGGAAGCCACCGGGGAGCTGGAGCGGGCCGGCGAGTCGTATCGCGAGGCGATCGCCCTGCGCGAGACGCTGGGCGACCCGGGCCTGCTCCTGTCCGCGATCGCCGACTCCGCCAACCTGTTCGTCCTGCGCGGCGACTACGACGAGGCGGAGGCAAGGTGGCGCCGGTCGCTGGCGCTCGCCGAGGGCATCGGCGACGAGCTGGCCGTGGCGGTCAACCAGATGAGCCTGGGGGGCCTGGCCAGCCATCGCGGGCGGGCGGAGGAGGCGGTGGCCGCCTTCGAGAGCGGCCGCCTGGTGGCGCGCAGCCGCGGCAGCCGGCGCGTGGAGGCGATCGCGACGCTGAACGCGGGCACCGCATACGGCGGGCTGGGCGACGTCGAGCGGGCGATCGCGCGCTACGAGCAGGCGATCGCCATCGCGGAGGCGGAGGGTCTCAAGCCCATCGTGGCGCAGGCGCGCCTGGGCCTTGGCTCCGAGCACGACGATGCCGGCGACCTGGAGCGAGCGGAGCGGGAGACGGCCGCGGGCGTCGCCCTGGCCCGCGAGATGGGCGCCCCCCAGCTGCTCGCGCACGGCAAGGCCACGCTGGGCTACATCCTCGCGCGCCGCGGACAGGCGGTCGAGGCGCAGTCACACGCCGATGCGGCGGTGGCGGCCGCACGCGAGGCCGGGGGCCGCGCGGACGAGGCGACCGCGCTGCTCTTCAAGGGTCGGGTCCTCACGCTGGCCGGGAAGCTGGACGAAGCCGAGACGGCTCTCGCGACCGCGGGCGCGACCTTCCGGGAGCTGTCGCGCCCGGACGACCAGGGGCGCGTCGCGCTGGCCACGGCGGAGGTCGCGCGCGCCCGCGGCGACCTCGCTGGGGCGCTCGTGCGGACGGCCGACGCGCTGGAGCGCTTCGAGTCGGTGCGCAGCCGGGTGGCGCTGGCGGACCAGCGGGCGCGCTACTTCGCGTTCCGCCGGGAAGCGTACGACCTGGCGGTAGGCCTCTACGTCGAGCGCGACCGGCGCGAGCCGGGACAGGGATACCTCTCGCGCGCCTTCGAGATGACCGAGCGCGCGCGAGTCCGCTCGCTCATCGAGGAGCTGGCCGCCCGCGGCGTGCGATCCGCCCACGTGCCGGTCGAGCTCACCGCCCGACGCCAGCGCGCCCTCGACCGGATCGGGCACCTCCAGCGCGAGCTGATCGCGGTCCATACGGCCGGCCGGTCCGACCCGGCGGCACTCGCCCGGCTCGAGGGCGAGCTGGGCGATGCCGTGGCCGACGAGGAGGCGGCGGAACGGGAGATCCGCAGCCTCGCGCCCAGGGCTGCGCTGGGACCCGACCGGGCCGACGTCGACGCGCTGGCGCGGCAGTTGGCCGCCGACGAGGCCCTCCTCGAGTACCACGTCGGGACGGCGGCGTCGTGGCTCTTCGTCGTCACGCGCCAGGGCCTCACGGTCTCGGCCCTGCCCGGCGAGGCGGCGCTCCGGCGCGAGGTCGACGAGCTGCGCGGGCTGATGGCTCAGCCGCGCGCGCTCGGTGCGGGGTCCTACGCGGCCGCCGCCCGCCGCGCGTACCACACGCTCCTCGCTCCCGCGGTCGCGCAACGCCCGCACGTCCGCCGCCTGCGCATCGTGCCCGACGGCCCGCTCTGGGAGATCCCGTTCGAGGCGCTGGTGACCTCGGACGCTGGCGCGTCCCGCTATGCGGACCTTCCCTACGTCCTGCGCCGCTACACGGTCTCGTACCATCCGGCCGCCGGGGCCGTCCCTGCGCGCGAGCGCACCGCGGGTCCGCGCCGGGAGCTGATCGCGTTCGCCGATCCACTCCTGCCCCCGGACCGATCGCCGCACGAGCCCATGGCGCGCCTCGAGCGCGCGGTCTTCCGCGAAGGCGACCGCTGGGAGCTCGACCGGCTCGCCTGCGCGCAGCAGGAAGCGCGCGACGCCGCGGCCGTGTTCGGCGGCCGGGCGGCCGTGCACCTCGGCGACGCGGCGCGCGAGTCGCGCGTGAAGACCGACCCCGAAGTCGCGCGCGCACGGTACCTCCTGTTCGCCACGCACGCGCTCGTCTCCGAGACGCTGCCGTCGCAGTCGGCCCTCGTGCTCTCGCTCGTGGGGGACGGCCGCGAGGACGGGCTGCTGCAGGTGCACGAGATCGACGACCTGGCCCTGGACGCGGACCTGGTGATGCTCTCCGCCTGCGAGACCGCGCTGGGCGCGAACGTGCGCGGGGAGGGGCTGCTGGGGCTGGCGCGCGCGTTCTTCCAGGCGGGCGCGCGGCGGCTGGTGGCGAGCCTGTGGAAGGTGGCGGACTGCTCGGCGGCGGAGCTGAGCGCCGACCTGTTCCGCCGGCTCGGCGGTTCGCGACCGCCGGAGGAGGCGGAGGCCCTGCGCCGGGCCAAGCTGCGCCTGCTGGAGAGTCCGGGCCACGCCCACCCTTACCACTGGGCCCCCTTCGTCCTCGTCGGCTGACGAGCGGCGTATACTCGACGGGTGCGCCGGCTCGTGCCCTTAGCGCCGCTCGTCGCCCTGCTCGCCGTCCCCTCGGGCGTGACGCGCGCGCAGTCGCTGGGCGACGCGGCGCGCCGCGAGCAGGAGAAGAAGAAGCCGCCCGCGGCATCGCCGGCCCCCACCTACACCGAGGCGGACCTCAAGGCGAAGCGGACCAAGTCGAAGGGCACGGTTTCCGAGCTGCCCGCCACCGGCGGCCCGCGGTCCGAGGCCTCGCCGGAGCCGGACGCGTCGCCGTCCCCGGGGCCCGCGCCGCAGGCCGAAGCGGAGCCCGACCGCGCGGCGCTCGAGCGCGAGTGGCGGATCCGCTTCGCGCAGGCCCGCACGCGCGTCGCCGAAGCGGAGGCGCGGGCGTACGAGGAGCGGGTCGAGGTGGTCTTCGTGAGCGGCATCCCCGTGCAGCAGCGGGTGCGCGTCAAGGTCGACACGAAGGAGCTGCTCGACGCGCGACAGGCCCTGCTCGACCTCGAGGAGGACCTGCGCCGCTCGGGTGGGCTGCCGGGCTGGGGGCGGGAGACGCCCTCCCCCCTCGTCCGCTAGGCGCGGAGCGAGCGCTCCCGGCCCGGCCGCGCGGGAGTGACATAATCGGGCATCACGAAGGAGCCCCCATGCCCCGCCTCGTCCGCTGTGGACTCATCCAGGCCCGCAACGCCAAGGGCCCCGAGGCCGGACTGCCGGCGATCAAGAAGGCCATGCTCGACAAGCACGTCAAGCTGATCGCGCAGGCCGCGCGCCAGAAGGTCCAGGTCCTCTGCCTGCAGGAGCTGTTCTACGGCCCGTACTTCTGCGCCGAGCAGGAGACCAAGTGGTACCACCTGACCGAGCCCGTGCCCGACGGCCCCACGGTCTTGGCCATGCGCAAGCTGGCGCGCAAGCACAAGATGGTGATCGTGGTGCCGATCTACGAGGAGGAGCAGGCGGGGATCTACTACAACACGGCCGCCGTCATCGACGCGGACGGCAAGTACCTGGGCAAGTACCGCAAGACCCACATCCCGCACTGCAAGCCGGGCTTCTGGGAGAAGTTCTACTTCCGCCCCGGCAACCTCGGCTACCCCGTGTTCGAGACGGCGTACGCGAAGGTCGGCGTCTACATCTGCTACGACCGGCACTTCCCCGAGGGCGCGCGCGCGCTCGGGCTGAACGGCGCCGAGATCGTGTTCAACCCCTCGGCCACCGTCGCGGGCCTGTCCGAGTACCTGTGGGAGCTGGAGCAGCCCGCGCACGCCGTCGCGAACGGCTACTTCGTGGGCGCCATCAACCGCGTGGGCAACGAGGCGCCCTGGAACATCGGCGAGTTCTACGGCAAGAGCTACTTCTGCAACCCGCGCGGCAAGATCGTCGCCCAGGGCCCGCGCGACCAGGACGCGGTCGTGGTGGCGGACCTCAACCTGGACATGATCGAGGAAGTCCGCTCGGTCTGGCAGTTCTACCGCGACCGGCGCCCGGACGCGTACAACGAGCTGGTGCAGCCATGACGACCGTCGCTCGCGCCGTCAAGCCGTACCGCAACTTCATCGGCGGCGAGTGGGTCGAGTCGAAGGGCGCCCAGAACGTGCTCAACACGAACCCCGCCGACACGCGCGACATGCTGGGCCTCGCGCCGCAGTCGACCGCCGACGAGGCGCGCGCGGCCGTCGACGCCGCCCAGGCCGCCTTCCCCGCCTGGCGCGACACGCCGGCGCCGGTGCGCGGCCGCATCCTCTTCAAGGCGTGGCAGCTGATGGACCAGGAGAAGGAACAGCTCGCGCGCCTCCTGACCCGCGAGGAGGGCAAGACGGTCAAGGAGTCGATGGGCGAGATCCTGCGCACCATCAACGTCCTCGAGTACGCGGCGGCCGAGGGACGCCGGCTGGCGGGCGAGACGCTGCCTTCCGAGCTGCCGCGGAACTTCGCGTACACGCTGCGGCAGCCGCTCGGGGTCGTCGCCTGCATCACCCCCTGGAACTTCCCCGTCGCCATCCCCTGCTGGAAGATCGCGCCCGCGCTGGTCACCGGCAACACGGTCGTGTTCAAGCCGGCGACGCTCACGCCGGAGACGGCGGCCGCGGTCGTCTCGATCTTCGAGCGCGCGGGCCTGCCCAAGGGCGTGCTGAACCTGATCCTGGGCTCGGGCGGCACGGTCGGCAACGCGATCATCGACCACCCGGCCGTGCGCGCGGTCTCCTTCACGGGCAGCAACGAGATCGGCGCGCAGATCTACGCGCGCGGCGCGGCCCGCATGATCCGCGTGCAGTGCGAGATGGGCGGCAAGAACCCGGTCGTGGTGATGGCGGACGCGGACCTGGACGTCGCGGTCGAGGCCACCGCGCAGGGCGCGTTCGGATCGACAGGGCAGCGCTGCACCGCCACGTCGCGCGTGATCGTGGAGGAACCGGTCGCGGACGTCTTCGTCGAGCGCCTGGCCGCGCGGACGAGGAGGATCCGCGTGGGCAACGGCGCCGCGGAGGGGGTCGACATGGGCCCGGCGGTCGACGACCAGCAGCTCGACACCGACCTGCGCTACCTGGAGATCGGACGCTCCGAGGGGGCAACGCTCGTCTGCGGCGGCGAGCGGCTGGCGGGGGGCGACTACGACCAGGGCTTCTACGTGGCGCCGACCGTCTTCGATCACGTGACGACGGGGATGCGCCTCGCGCAGGAGGAGATCTTCGGCCCCGTGGTCTCGGTGGTGCGGGTGCGCGACTTCGACGAGGCGGTGGCGGCCGCCAACTCGGTGCGCTACGGCCTGTCGTCGGCCATCTTCACCCGCGACTCGACGAACGTGTTCCGCTTCGTGGACGAGATCGAGGCCGGCATCGTCCACGTCAACAGCGGCACGCCCGGCGGCGAGGCGCAGCTTCCGTTCGGCGGGACGAAGGACACGGGCGTGGGGCCGCGGGAGCAGGGCTCTTCGGCGGTCGAGTTCTTCACCGAGGTGAAGACGGTCTACGTCGACTACACGGGCGCGCCCCGCAAGAGCTCGATCTACTGACCTTCTTCGACCGGTCGGGCCCGCGGAACCGCCGGCTGCGCAGCTTCCTGCGCCGCCGCGAGCAGGCTCCGTCCGCCCAGCGGTCCGCCCTCGACGCGAAGAACGCCGCCCGGCTGTTCCACCGGCGGGCGATCGTCTTCACCGACTGCGAGGACTTCACCGTGCGGACGCTCCGCGACGGCATCCTGCACTTCCTGATGGTGTTCGAGGCCGCGGTCCGCGGCGCGCGGGCGGTGGTGCGGCGCACCGGGGGCGCGATCGTGAAGGCGGAGGCCGACAGCCTGCTGCTCATGTACGGCGACGCCGAACGGGCGTGCCGGGGCGTGTTCGCGCTCGAGGCCTACCTGGCGGGCTTCAACCGCGGCCGCCCGCGCGACGAGCAGGCGCGCTTCAGCTACGGGATCGGGTACGGCGACGTGCTGGACCTGGACGACGACACGTTCGGGCCGGAGGTGAACCTGGCCTCCAAGATCGGGGAGGACGTCGCGAAGACGGGAGAGATCCTGCTGACCGATGCGGCCGCGAGGGGCCTCGGGGCCGTCCTGCGCCGGCGCCTGCTGCCCCACGCGCCGGTCCGGCTGCGAGGGCGCACCGTGACGGTGCACCGCCTGAAGGCATGAGCGCGCGGCTGCAACGGATCGGCGTGCTGGCGCTGGTGGCGAGCCTGTGCGCGTGGATGCTGCTCGTCTTCGCCGACACGGCCCACCGCAAGCAGTTCTGGGTGGACGAGGGGTTCGAGGCGGTCATGGTCTGCGAGCGGCCCGCGCCGCGCATGCTCCTGCAGGGCTCGTACGGGTGCAGCCCGGCCCCCCTCTTCTCGATGGCGCAGCGCCTGGTCATCCGCTCGGTGGAGCCGCTCGGCCTCTCCATGCGGATCTCCTACCGCGTGCTCAGCATGGGCGCGGCGACGCTCGCGCTGCTGGTCCTGCTGGCCGGCCTGCAGCACCGCCTCGGCCTCGCGGCCGCGCTGGTCGCGTTCGCGACGCTGGCCGGCGACCCCGGCTTCCATCACTACGCGGAGCAGGGCCGGGCCTACATCACCTGGGTGATGTCGACGGCCGTGCTCGTGATCGCGACCGCGGAGATGCACGTGCGCGACACCATGCGCCTGCGCACGCGGCTCGGCCTGCTCCTGGGCGCGGGCCTGCTCATCGGAATGTCCGCGACGCCGGGCTGCGGCCAGGCCGCGATGGCCTTCGCCGCGTTCTGGGCCCTCCAGCGGTGGGGACGGCCGGCGGCGCCGCTGGGCCGCAAGGCCATGGCCGCGCTGGCCGTGGGCGCGATCGCGATCGTCGCCCTCGACGTCCACTACTGGTCCGGCAGCATCTGCCGGGGCTGGGGTGGAGCGGACGACATGGGCCTCGACTTCCGGGCCAGCCAGGACGCCTGGGCGATGCTGTCCAACGCCGCCTCGCCGCTGTGGGGGCCCGGCGGCGGGCCCTGGGCCTGGGCGCTGCGTGCGCTGCTGGCGGCCGGCATGGTCGGGCCCGTCTGGTGGTGGCGCCGGCGGGCCACGGCCGGCCCGGCCGAGCGTTACGCGCTCGCGCTGTGGGCGATCGCGCTGCTGCAGCTGCTGATCGTGGTGCCGGTCGCGCTGGGGCTGATCGCCTCGCGCTACCTGTTCCTCCCGCGCATGTTCATCTTCGCGCTGGTGCCGCGGGCCGTGCTGACCGCGATCGGGCTCTGCGTGGTGCTCGAGCTGGTGCGCCGCCGGGCGAGCCGCTGGGCGGCGGGTGTCGCCTGGGCCACGGGCGCGGCGGCGTGCGTGCTCGGTCTGTGGCATGCGCAAAGGCTCTCCGACGTCTGGCGCTTCCCCTATCCTCCGGTGGGCGACATCTCGTGCGAGTCGCTGCGCGCGTCCGATCTCCGGCTCCTGCGCCCGGCCGACGTGCCCGACGACTTCCGCCTCAACTTCCTGGTGCGCCTGGGCCGCGCGCTCGACTCGTGCCCGCGGGCGCCTTCGGCCGCCGGACCGCCCCGGTACCTGATGGCGCGGGACGCGACCAACCAGGCCGACTGGTTCCACGTGTCGGACCAGCCGGCTCCCGGCTTCGAGCCGCTGGTCGTGTGCGGCCAGGCCATCGCCCTGCGCGATGGACGCTTCCGCTGGGAGTGACGCAGCCGACGCCCGGCCGGGCGCCACAGGGGGCTCGTGCTAGCATCCCGGCGGCGATGGCGACGACTCCCCAAGGCTCGAACGTCCTCGCGGATCGCGGACGCCAGGTCACGCTGGACCTGGTGATCCCGGTCTGGAACGAGGAGGAGGTCCTCGGGCTCCTGTTCTCGCGCCTGCGCGAGGCGTTCTCGCCCGAGCGGTGCGCCGCCAGCGGCATCCGCTCCGTGCGCTACGTCCTGGTGGACGACGGCAGCCGCGACCGCACCGCGGAGATCATCCGCGCGGAGATCGAGGGCGGCGCGCCGGCCCTGCTGCTCCGCCTCTCGCGCAACTTCGGCCACCAGGCGGCGGTCAGCGCGGGGCTGGACCACGCGACGGCCGACCTGGTGGCGGTGATCGACGCCGACCTGCAGGATCCCCCGGAGCTCATCCACGAGATGACCGCGAGCTGGCGGGCGGGCCACGAGGTGGTCTACGGCGTGCGCCGGCGGCGCAAGGAGAACCCGCTGAAGGTCGCGGGCTACTGGGCGTTCTACCGCCTGGTCGCGCTGCTCTCGGACCTCAAGGTGCCGCTCGACGGAGGCGACTTCGGGCTCATGGACCAGCAGGTCGTGACCGCGCTGCGCCGGCTGCCCGAGACGCTGCGCTTCCCGCGCGTGCTGCGCGCCTGGGTGGGGTTCCGCCAGACCGGCGTGGAGTACGACCGCCCCGAGCGCCAGGCCGGGAGCACCAAGTACACCTTGCGGCGGCTGTACCGGCTGGCGACCGACGGCGTGGCATCGTCGAGCGTGCGCCCGCTCCAGCTGGCGCAGGTGTTCAGCTTCACCTACTTCGTGCTCATGTTCGTGCTGGGGGCCGTCATCCTCAGGCGCCTGCTGTTCTCGGACGCGCCGGGCCCGCCCGCTTCGGTGCTGATCACCTACCTCCTGATCGCGTCAGGCAGCTTCGTCCAGTCGCTGTGCCTCTACATCCTGGGCGCCTACGTGGGCCGCACGTACCTGGAGGTGAAGGGGCGGCCGGCGTACCTCGTGATGGAGAC
>JAICEW010000061.1 GCA_025923995.1 Vicinamibacteria bacterium
CCGCGCTTGCGCTCCTCGACCAGCTCGACCAGCCCCTGCTTCTCCAGCTCGCGCAGGTGGTAGTTCACCTTCTGGCGCGGCACGCCGAGCTTTCGCGCCAGGCCAGCCGCGGACGCCGGCTCGCCCAGCGCCTCCAGCAGCTGGCCCCGCATGGGGCGCATGAGGACGGCCTCGGCTCCCCCGCTCATGGGGCCCAAGCTACGCCGTCAGATCGTTTCCGTCAAGACAAATTATTTGTCGGTGCCCGCGACTCGGTCCGGACCGAGTCCGCCTCCCACCAGCGGACCTCAGCGCTCCTTGATCACCGTCGGCACCGACGCGCCCGCCGACAGGATCATGCTGACGCCGTCCTCGACCGTGAGGTCGGTCTCGATGACGTCGCTCTCGGGCAGGACGACGACGTCGCCCACGTAGAGGTGGTTCGTCGGGACGTACACGGCGCACAGCCGGTAGGACTGGCCGTCGCTGCGCCTCAGCTCGAACGTGTTCATGAGGAAGCCCGGCGTCGTCCGTCCCGGCAGCTGCGCCAGCACGAACGACTGGAACGCGTTCTGCGCCTGCGGGCTGCCGAAGCCCGACAGGACCTTCTTGGTGGTGCCGTAGACGGTGCCCACCAGCGGCACGTCGTCGAGCACGTCCTCGAGCCCGTCGAGCACCTTCTTGAGCGGGCCCTTGGAGAACAGCAGACCGGTCAGGAACACGACGGCGACGGTGATGGCGAACCCGATGCCGGGCATGCGCCGCCCCAGGACACGCACGGCCACCGGCTCCGCCAACCCGTCCACGTACAGGAAGAGCCACCACAGGCCCTTCACGGTCAGCACGATCGGGATCAGGATGATGAGTCCCGCGACGAACTTGTTCCGGAGGATGCGGCCGAGGCGGCTCCGGCCCGTCAGCTTGGGATGGACCTCCTGGGTCGTGTGCTCCATCGATCCCAGGCACTATCGCACACTTGCGGCGTCGCACCCCGGAGCGGCGCACGAAAGCGCCGCCCGCGAGCGATCAGAACGACAGGCGCACGCCCAGCTGCATCTGGCGCGGGTCCGCGGCCCGGTTGAGCTGCCCGAACCCGCCGGCCGGCGTCGCGCTGACGATCCGGGTCGCCGTGGCCGCGTTGCCGGTGTCGAACACCACGTTCTGCGGGATCCAGGTGACCTCGGGGTTCACGATGCTGTCGGACGAGGTGGTGAGGAAGTTCGTCCGGTTGAAGACGTTGAACACCTCGGCACGCAGCTGCAGGCGCACGCGCGCGCCCAGCCGGATGTTCTTCGACAGCGCGGCGTCCACGCGGAAGAACCCGGGGCCGTCGCAGACGTGCCGTCCGGAGCTGCCGTTGGTGCCGATCACGTGGCCGTCGAGCGTCCAGGCGTTCGGGTTGAACCACTGCGTCTCCGAGCCGCCGCTCACCACGCACGGCTCCCCCGCCACGCGGTCCGGACGCTGGTTCCCCGCGTAGCCCGTGCCCGACGCGCTGCCGTTGCCGGAGAGGCCAGGCACTCCGCCCAGCAGGACCGTGAACGGGTAGCCGGACGAGGCCTGGGCGATGCCCGACAGCTCCCAGTCGCCCAGCACGTTCTTCACGAAGCCGCCGCGGCCCTCGAAGGTGGGCAGCGCCAGCACGAGCGTCGCGTTGAAGACGTGCCTGCGGTCGATGCTGGCCCGCCCGCGGTCCAGCGACGGATCGACGCTGTCGGTGTACGCGTTGCGCGAGCTCATGCCCTGCCCGTCGGAGTTCCCGATCCCGGTGTCCGCGATCGCCTTCGACCACGTGTACGCGACCTGCGCCTGCGAGCCATGCCCGAAGCGGCTCACGAACGCGACCTGCAGCGCGTGGTAGATCGAGCTGCGGTCGTGCGTCTGGAGCGGGACGTTGGCGTCGCCGATGCCGGCGATGCCGTTGAGCGGCCGCAGCGAGACGTCGCCCGTGCGCGCGTACGCGAGCCGGTCCGCGGGCGCGATCTCGTTCAGGTTGGTCTGGCCCAGCAGGTCGCCGCCCTTGTTGCCCACGTAGGCCACCTCCAGCACGGTGTTGCGCACGATCTCGCGCTGGACGGCCAGGTTCCACTGCCAGTTGTGCGGGTTGGCCGCGCGCTGCTCCCAGCCGGTGCTGGGCGTCCCGAACGAGACGCTCGCGTCGCCGACGACCGCCGCCGGCGAGGCGAGCGTGCGCACGACGGTGGCCGTGCCGGAGAACGGCGGGTTGAGTCCCATGCCCTGCGCCGGGCTGGTGCGCTCGCGGGCGTAGAACAGGCCCAGGCCGCCGCGGATCGCGGTCCGGCCGTTGCCCGAGACGTCCCACGCGAACCCGAGGCGCGGCGCGACCAGGATCGCCTTCGTGGGGATCAGCGAGCGGTTGGGCCCATCCGATCCCCCCGCCAGGCCGAGCGCGGGACAGGGGTTGCTGCCCGGCGCGAACAGCAGGCCGTTGCAGGGGCTGTTCCCGAACGCGCGCACCGCGGTCGAGGGGTCGAAGCTCGCCATCTCGTCGTTGGCCTCGTAGGGCATCGTGAAGTGGCTGAAGCGCAGGCCGGCGTCGACGGTCACGCGCGAGCTGACCTTGTACGTGTCGGCCAGGTAGCCCTCGAAGTCGTTCCAGCGCTGCAGCACCGGCTTGTTGGTGCGGATCTCGCTCGTGTTCCAGACCATCCCGGCGAGCAGCCAGTTGGCGATCGTGTTCTGGGTCGAGGTGCCCGACAGGAAGCCGCCCGGGCCCAGGTAGCCGGCCGTGCTGTTGACCTGCACCGACTCCTGCGTGGTGTTGGAGGGCTCCTCGTTCTTCTGGTTGAAGCTCACCAGCAGGCCCGCCTTCAGGAAGTGCTTGCCGAAGACCGCGGAGTAGTCGTCCTTGAGGACGTAGAGGTCCTGGTTGTTGAGCCAGGGCGCCTGGTTCCACAGGATGCCGCCGCCGTACGGGCCCAGCGATCCCCACATGGCGCCCGGCTGGCCCTCGCCGCCCTGCTGCTTGATGTCGCTCGAATAGAGCGTGGGGATGGCCGACGCGATCTGCTGCACCAGCTCCTCGTCGCCCGCGCGCGCGACCTCGATGCGGTTCGCGGAGTACGAGAAGGTCAGGCTGTTGACCATGCGCGACCCGATGTTCTGGTTGAGCTGCGCGACCAGCGACTTGCCCGGCTGGTTCCAGAGGGAGCGCACGGTCG
The DNA here is from genome assembly GCA_025923995.1 of Vicinamibacteria bacterium. Lineage (GTDB taxonomy): Bacteria > Acidobacteriota > Vicinamibacteria > Fen-336 > Fen-336 > JAICEW01. The sequence continues at coordinate 3,162 of JAICEW010000061.1, forward strand.
GGAAAGGATCGTCGCCCCACTGGTTGCGGTCCCCCTTCCAGCTGTCCTGCGTGTAGCGCAGCATGACGCGCGTGCTCCCGCCCACCGTCCAGTCCAGCCGCGCGCTCTCCTGCCGCCAGTCGACAGGGGTCGGCACCGCCTCGATCCAGTTGTTGCAGCTCCCGCCCGTCGGCGTCGTGTTGGGCAGCGCCATGAGCTGCATCATGAGCTGGCCACCGGGGCTGAGCCGGTTCGACGGGATGACGCCGCCAGGGAACGGCTGGCCCGTCAGCGGGTCGATCGGGTCCTGCTCCGAGCAGCCGGGCACGCCCGGCCCGCTGAAGTCGCCGCGGCGCTCCGCCTCGCTGGGCACGAAGGACGTCCTCACGTCGCTGCGCTCGTCCTTGTTCCACTCCTGCGAGACGAAGAAGTGGAGCTTGTCCCTGAGGATCGGCCCGCCCAGCGTGTAGCCGAAGTCGTCCCACTTGAGCGGCGCCTTCTCCTGGCCCGCCTGCTCCAGGAAGTAGTCGGTCGCGTTCCACTCGTCGCGGCGGCCGTAGTAGTAGCCGCTGCCGTGGAACTGGTTGGTGCCGCCGCGCGTGACCAGGTTCACCTGCGCGCCGCCGGCCTGGCCGAACTCCGCGCCGTAGTTGTTGCGCTGGATCTTGAACTCCTCGATCGCGTCGACCGACGGGTAGACGAGGATCGTGCGGTTGGAGCCGACGTCGTTGTTGTTGGCGCCGTCGACCATCCAGAGGTTCGAAGCGGTGGAGCCGCCGCTGACCGAGATGTCGGACGCGCCCGCGAGCCCCTTGTCCTGCGTGTTGAATCCCTGGACCGCGCTGACGCCAGGCTGGAGCAGGGAGAGCTGCATGAAGTTGCGCCCGTTGAGCGGCAGCTCGCGCGCGTGGTCGCCGGTGACGAGGCCCGAGACGTCGCCGCCCACCGTCTTCACCGCCACCGCCGCCACCTCGACGCTCACGGTCTCGGTCAGGTCGCCAGGCTTCAGCTCGACGTCGACCGCGCGCGCCTCCGCGACGCTCAGCGCGACGTGGGTCCTCACCTCTGTCTTGAACCCGGACTGCTCCACCTCGATGCGATAGCTGCCCACGGGCAGCTCGGCGAAGGAGTACAGGCCCGCGGCGTTCGTCGTGGTGGCGCGGCTGAGCCCCGTGCCTTCGTTCGTCGCGTTGACCCTGGCGCCGGGCATCACCGCCCCGCTCGCGTCCGTGACGGTGCCACGCAGGGTGGCGGTGATCTTCTGGGCCAGCGCCGGAGCCGCGACGATCGTCAGCGAGGCCGCCAGCCAGACGAGTCCCTTGCGCATGTCTCCCCCTCCGTGGAACGAAGCCTGTGCTCAGGAGTTGATTGGGGAGAACGGCGTAGAAGATACGGGCGAGGCGCCGAAAAACTATGCGCCGTCAGCGCCGCAGGGCGTCGTAGCGCGGATCGGAGAGGAGCGCACGGAAGTCGGGATCGCGCTCGACCTTCGCGAAGTCGCGGAAGCCCGCGTCGCGGGCGCGGCGCAGGTAGGCGAGCGCGCCGTCGCTCTGCCCGGAGGCGGCCAGCACCTTCGCCATCAGGTAGCTGTGCGCGACCGCGTTCACGCCCGCGGCGTCCACCGCCACCGGCTGGCGCTCGAAGATGTTGGGATCGAGCCGGAAGGCCTCGCGGTAGGCCTCGAGCGCCTGCGTCTCGCGGCCCTGGGACAGGTACCCGCTGCCCAGGTTCTTCCAGAAGTTGGCGACGCCCGGCTTGAGCGAGATGGCCTTGCGGTACGACTCCACGGCCCGGCCGAACCTCTGCTCCATCTGGTCGAGCGTGCCCCTGTTGTTCCAGGCCTCGGCGTAGCCGCCGTCGAGCTCGAGCGCCCTCGCGTAGGCGGCCCGGGCGCTCACGCGCTCGCCGAGGTTCTGGTAGCAGATGCCGAGCTTGTTGTGGATGACGGGATCGTTGCGCTGCACCGGCAGCGCACGCAGGTAGCCCGTGAGCGCGCTGCGGTAGCCGCCGCGGGCGACGTCCTCGTTCGCGCGGCGCACCGCCTCCCAGCTCTCGAGCGCGCGCTGCGCGGCCACCTTCATGGTGTCGGGCGCCAGCGGACGCGCCGAGACCTTGACCACGTCGAGGATCCTCTCGCCCGTCGTGGGGTTCGCCAGCAGCTCCAGGGTCAGCGAGTCGCCCTCGCCCAGCTGCTGCGGCGCCGGGTAGCGCACGGGCGCGACGGTGAGCGGGGCCGGCGGCGGGCAGCCCGCGCACGCCATGCGCTCGCGCACCGAGCCCTCCGCCGCCGGGTCGAGCGGCCGCACCGTGACCCGGAACGGCCGCGAGGCGCGCTGCCGGCGCACCTCGACCTCGTAGCCGAAGTACGCGCCCGTCTCACGGTCCCACAGGATCCGGCTCACGCCGTTCGAGCGCGCGAGCGCGGTGTCGCCGATGGCGGCGCTGGGATCGGAAGGCCCCGAGCCCAGGAGCGCGAAGCCCACCGACACGCCGTTGTCGAGGCGGGCCGACGCGAAGTCCGCCGCGGCCGTCCGCGCGCCGGCGAGGCACGCCGCCACGCAAAGGAGGGCTGCGGTCCACCTCGTCATGGGGTCTCCGTGACCACGGTCGCGGTCACCTCGTCCATCGGCTGGAAGCCGGCCAGGCTGCTGCGGGGCGCGGGCGCGCGCGTCGCGGCCACCGTGGTGGGCGCCGCCGCGGGAGATCCGACCACCGGCGAGCGCGCCGAACGGCCGATCAGCAGCGCCGCCCCCGCGGCCAGCAGCAGCGACACCGCGACCGGCAGCGCGAGCCGCAGGGGGGCTGCCGACCATCGGCGCCACCAGCGCACGTGGTCCCGGCGGTAGCGCGCGAGCATCCTCTCGCGGGCGCCCGCGGGCATGTCGTCCGCCTCCCAGTGCTCGAGGACCTCGCGGAGCGCCTCGTCCCGGTCCATGGGCGGCTCGCCGTGTCTCATCACCTTCTCTCCCCCGCCGCCACGGCGACGGGCGCTCTCGCCACGCAGGGAGCGAGCGCGCGGCGCAGGCGCTCGCGCGCCCGATGCAGGCGCGCCTTGATGGTGCCGACGTCAGTATCGCAAACGAGCGCGATCTCGGCGAGGTTCAGGCCCTCGTACTCGAAGAGCACGATCGCCTCGCGCTGCAGCGGGGAGAGCAGCGCCATCGCCTGGCGCACCCTGTCCCGGATCTCGCTCGCCACCGCGTGGCGGAAGGGCTCGGCCATGCTCCCGCGCGTGTCGTCCTCGGGCAGGTCCTCGACAGTCGTCTCGAAGCCCAGCCGGCGCAGGTGCTGCCAGCACAGGTGGCGGGCGATGGCGCACAGGTACGTCCGGAGGGAGGCGCGCTCGGCCTGGAACGCCTGCGGGCGGCGCAGCACGGACAGGAAGCACTCCTGCGTCACGTCCTCGGCCTGGGTCGCGGAGCCGAGCAGGCGGCAGGCGAAGCGGAAGACGGGCAGGCGATGCCGGTCGTAGACGGCGAGGAACGCCGACTCGTCGCCACGGCTGGCGCGCAGCAGCAGCTCCGCCTCCAGCCCGCCGGCCTCCGACGTCTGCCTGGTCGGCTCGATGAGCGTCGTCCCTCCTCGGGCGAAGGCGGAGAGAGGGAAGCGCCCTCGGACGGGAGCACGGACCTGTGGACACCGCGCCCGGGAGCGGCTTCCCCGACCTTTGTTCCGCGGCAGCCTGGCCAGGATACGCCCGGAGCGCGCTTTTTTTCGCTCCCTCAGCGGGCCGGATCGAGGCGGGACGCCTCGGCGCGGATGCGGTCCCGCGTCTCCAGCAGGTGCTCGCGGTCCTTGTAGCCCACGCGCGGCCAGAAGAACCCGCGCAGCCCGTCGCCCTTCCGCCGGGGGATCACGTGGACGTGCAGGTGCGGCACGCTCTGGCTGACCTTGTTGTTGAGGGCGACGAACGTGCCGTCGGCCCCCAGGCCCGCCTCGACCGCTCGCGTCAGCAGCCGGGCGACGCCGAAGAGCGGCGCGAGCAGCGCCGGCGGCAGGTCGGCCAGGGTCTCGTGGTGCTCGCGGGGCACGACGAGCACGTGGCCGGGGAACAGCGGGCGATGGTCGAGGAACGCGACCGTCTGTGCGTCCTCGTAGACGTGCTCGGCCCGCTCCGGCTCGCGGATGATCGCGCAGAACACGCAGGCCGCCGGCATGCCGCGCGCTACCGGCGGAACTTCTCGCTCTTCACGAGCCCCCAGCGGTGCAGCAGGAAGCGAGCGGCCGTCCACAACGTGCCCAGGCCGTACACCACGCTGGTGCGGAAGTTCACGGACGACGCGTCGGCGAAGTAGCGGGTCTGGATCGGCACCTCGACCACCGGCAGCTCGAACTGCACCGCCTGGAAGATCACCTCGGTGTCGAACACGAAGCCGTTGGCGTTGCGCAGGAACGGGACGGTCTCCAGGAACCGGCGGCTGTACGCGCGGTAGCCGGTGTGGCACTCGGTGAACTGCCGGCCCATGGCCAGGTTCTCGCACGTGGTGAGGAAGCGGTTGGCGACGCGCTTCCACCACGGCATGCCGCCCCGCGTCGCCCCTCCGGGGATGGCCATGCGCGAGCCGAGCACCATGTCGGCGCGGCCCTCGCGGATGGGCTGGATCATCTCCGGGATGATGGCCGGGTCGTACTGGCCGTCCGGGTGCAGCATGATCACGATGTCGGCGCCGTCGCGCAGCGCCTCCATGTAGCAGGTCTTCTGGTTGCCGCCGTACCCGACGTTGTGCGGATGGCGGATCGCCTTGAGGTTGAGCCGCCGGGCCAGCTCGGTGGTGTCGTCGCGGCTGTGGTCGTCCACCACCACGATCTCGTCGAAGTAGCCCTGCGGGATGGCCCGGAACGTGTCCTCGAGCGTCTTGGCCGCGTTGTAGGCCGGCATGACGATGACGACGCGCTCGGTACGGGTCCCGGCGGAGGGCGGAGCGGGAGCCGGGCGGCTTTCGGACGTCATAGGGCGGCCTATCTTATTTCATCGCGCCTCGCGCTGGCGCGAGCCGGACCTCCCGCCCCGAGGTGGTAGGCTCGGCGGGTGGTGATCGACGACCTCCTCCAGCGCCGCCTCGTCGTCCTGTCGGGCAAGGGCGGGGTCGGCAAGAGCCTGGTGGGCACCGCCCTCGCGCGTGTCGCGCGCGACCGCGGCAAGCGCGTCCTGCTGATCGAGGTCGACACACCGCGCGACTCGGAGGCGGCCCGCTACCTGGGGGCACCACCGGTCGGCCCCGAGGTGACCGAGGTCGAGTCCGGGCTCTGGGCCGTGAACCTCGACCCGCGCGGCGTGATGGACGAGTACGTGCGCGAGACGGTCAAGGTCGACTTCCTGGCGCGCAAGATCCTGGAGAACCCGGTGTACCACCGGTTCTTCGCGGCCGCGCCCGGCCTGCCCGAGCTGATGGTGATGGGCAAGGTCATGATGCTCGAGCAGGAGAAAGAGGGGTGGGGCCGCCGGCCCCGCTTCGACCTCGTGATCCTCGACGCGCCCGCGACGGGACACGGCCTCGCGTTCCTCAAGGTCCCGCTGGCCGCGTCGCAGGCGGTGCCGGTGGGGCCGGTCGGCGCGAACGCGCGGCGCATCCTGCACCTGCTGCGCGACGCGCACCGCACCGCGCTCGTGCTGGTCGCGATCCCCGAGGAGATGGCGGTCGTGGAGGCGGCGGAGTTCGAGCGACTGGCCCGCGAGGAGATCGGCGTCGAGGCGCGGGCGCTGGTCCTGAACGCCTGCCACGAGCGGCGGTTCGCCCCGGCCGAGGAGGCGCAGGTCCTCCGGCTCATCGCCGACGACGCCGACGGCCGCCTGCCGGGCGGCGTGCCCCTGCGCGGCGCGCTGCAGGCCGCGCGCCGCCAGCTCCGCCGGGCCAAGCTCACGCGCTACTACCAGAACTGGCTGCGCAAGCGCCTGCCGCTCCCCTCCATCTCGCTGCCCTACGTGTTCGACGAGGACATCGGCCCCGCGGCGGTCGACGCGCTGGCCGCCCGGCTGGCGGCCGCGTGAGCGGGCGCGCGCGGCCCGACGCCCGCCGCGACCTCTCGCGGGCCCTGGCCGACAAGCGCATCCTCGTCGTGGGCGGCGCGGGCGGCGTGGGCAAGACCACGACCGCGGCCGCGCTGGGCCTGCAGGCCGCGCTCACCGGCCGCCGCGTCCTGGTGTGCACCATCGACCCCGCCCGCCGGCTGGCCACCAGCCTCGGGCTGGAGCAGCTCACGGGCAAGCCCCGGCGCCTGGACCTGCACCGCCTGGCGCCGGACGCCGCCGGCGAGATGTGGGCGATGATGCTCGACACCCAGCGCACGTTCGACGCCCTGGTCGAGCGCTACACGGCGGACGAGGCCGCGCGCGACCGCATCCTCGGCAACCGCTTCTACCGTCACGTCTCGACCGCGCTGGCCGGCAGCCACGAGTACATGGCGATGGAGAAGCTGCTGGACCTCCACGGCGACCCGCGCTTCGACCTCGTCATCCTGGACACGCCGCCCACCCGGCACGCGCTCGACTTCCTCGAGGCTCCGGACCGCCTGATGGGCTTCCTCGACACCAGCGTGCTGCGCTGGGTGCTGAAGCCCTACTTCGTGGCCGGCCGGCTCACGCTGAAGGTGGCCACGCGGACGGGGGCGCTGGCGCTGGGACTGGCGGACCGGTTCCTCGGGCTGCAGTTCCTCCAGGACCTGTCCGAGTTCTTCCTGGCCTTCGAGGGGATGTACGACGGGTTCAAGGAGCGGGCCGCCCGCGTGCACGCGCTGCTGCGCAGCGAGGCCTGCGGGTTCGTGGTGGTGGCCAGCCCCTCCCGCCTCGCGCTCGAGCAGGCGGTGTACTTCCACCGGCGCCTGGAGGAGAGCGGGCTGCCCTTCGTCGGCTTCGTGGCCAACCGCGTCCATCCGGAGCCGGAGGCGGGAGGCGAGCGGCGGGCCGCGCGCATCGACGAAGAGCTGGCGGAGGCGCTGGGCGGCGTCTATCGCGACCAGCAGCGCCTGGCCCGTCACGACCAGCGCGCGCTGGCGCGGCTGCAGGCCGACACGGGCGAGCCCGTCCTGGGGGTACCCGAGATGGAAGCGGACGTGCACGACCTGCGCGGGCTGCTGGAAGTGGCGGAAGCGATGCTGGGTCAAGCACCCGTACCGGCCCGGCGCAGGCGCAGGACCGCGGGAGCGGCGAGGTCAAGGTGAGGATCATCCTGTATTCGGGCAAGGGCGGCGTCGGGAAGACGAGCTTCTCCGCCGCCACGGCGGTGCGGGCCGCGTCGCTGGGGCGGCGCACGCTGGTGGTGTCGACGGACGCGGCGCACAGCCTGGCGGACGCCCTGGGCGTCGCGATCAAGGGCGAGCCGACGCCGGTCGCGAAGAACCTGGACGGGCTCGAGATCGACGTCAACCGCGAGCTGGCGGACCACTGGGGCGTGATCCAGGAGTGGCTGACCCAGTTCATGACCTTCCAGGGCGTGAACGACGCCGTGGCGGAGGAGATCGCGATCTTCCCCGGCATGGAGGAGCTGTTCAGCCTGCTCAAGGTCAAGAAGTACGCGGAGACCGACGCGTACGACGTCGTCGTCATCGATTGCGCGCCCACGGGCGAGACGGTCCGCATGCTGGGCGTGCCGGAGGTGCTGAACTTCTACTTCAAGCGCATCTTCCCGGTGCAGCGGACGGTCCTGAGGTCGGTGCGACCGGTCGCGAAGCGGATGACCGACATGCCGCTGCCCGGCGACAACGTGTTCGGCGCCGTCAAGACCCTGTTCGAGGAGCTGGAAGGGATGGCCCCGCTGCTCAAGGACCCGGCGCGCAGCTCCATCCGCATCGTGCTCAACCCCGAGCGCATGGTGATCAACGAGTCCCAGCGGCTCTACACGTACCTGAACCTCTTCGGCTTCCCCGTGGACGCGGTGATCGCCAACCGCGTGCTGCCGCCCGCGGCGCGGTCCGAGTACTTCGACAAGTGGTTCGACATCCAGGCCGGCCACCTGGCCGAGGCGCGGCAGTCCTTCGAGCCGCTGCCCTTCTTCCAGGCGCGCCTGTTCGACCGCGAGATGGTGGGGCTTCCGCTGCTCGACGAGATGGCGCGCGAGGTCTTCGGCGACCGCGATCCGGCCGGCGTCTTCTTCCAGGAGAGGCCGATCGAGGTGCGCAAGGAGGGAAAGGGGTACGCGATGTACATCCGCCTGCCCTTCGCCGAGAAGGACCGCATCCAGGTCTGGACCAAAGGTGAGGAGCTGGTCGTCTCGGTCGACAACCAGCGCCGCCACATCCTGCTCCCCCGCAGCCTGGCCTCCCGGCGCCTCATGGGAGCCGCGTTCAAGGAGCAGCGCTTGCGTGTACAGTTCGGGGAAAAGGAACGCCATGCCGAATGAGCCACGCGGGAACAAGGCCTGCTGCCTGGTGTCGGAGCTGCTGGAGGAGAGCGGGATCGACCGCGAGACCATCCGCTCCGTGCGCCGTCAGGTGCTGCAGGGCATGATCATGCTCTGCCAGTGGCAGCTCGACCGGATGGAGCGCCGGCCGCACCAAGCCGAGGACGGCAAACGCGCGCGGAAGGTCGCGGTCGACTAACGGCAGCGGCCCTCTAGAGCGCCTTCAGGAACGCCACCAGATCCTTCTTCTCCTCGGCCGACAGCTTGGTCTGCAGGACGAGGTTGAAGAACTCGACGGCGTCGTCGAGCGTCAGCAGGCGGCCGTCGTTCAGGTACGGCGGCGACTCCTTGATGCCGCGCAGCGGAAACGTCTTGATGGGCCCGTCGCCCGAGGTCACGCGCCCCGCGATCGTCTGCGGCTTGTAGAACCGCTCCAGCCGCAGGTTGTGCATGGTGTTGTCGGTGTAGTACGGCGGCACATGGCAGGTCGAGCAGGTGCCCTTGCCGAAGAACACCTCCTGGCCGCGCATCTCCGCCGGCGACGCGAGGGCGGGATCGAGCTTGCCGTCGATGCCGAGCTTCGGAGCGGGCGGGAAGTCGAGCAGCTCCTGGAACTCGGCCATGAAGTGCACCTGGCTTGCCCGCTCCAGCACGTTCACGCCTTTCTTGGTCGCGATGACGGGGTCGCCGTCGAAGTAGGCCGCGCGCTGCTCGAACTCGGTGAAGTCCTCGACCGTCTTGAGCGCGCGTTGCGAGCCGAACAGCCGCTGGATGTTGACGCCGCGCAGGCTGGGCGTGTCGATGCGGCGGCGGAACTCCTGCGGACGGATGTCGCCGACCAGGTGCGTGGACGCGTTGGTGTGACCGTTCGCATGGCAGTCGAGGCAGGCCACGCCGCGGCTGGGCCTGGCCGTCCGCCGGTCCTCGGTCTGGTTGAACTGCTGCTGCGGGAAGGGGGTCAGCAGCAGGCGCAGCCCCTCGAGCTGCTTGGGGTTCAGGATGCCGTCGAAGATCTCCATGAAGTTGTCGATCGTGAGCTGCCTGCCCTGCGACACGTCGCCCAGGTCGGTGCGCGTGATCAGGAAGATGGGCGCAGGAAACTCCGGCAGCAGGTGGTCGGGCAGGTCGAAGTCGAGGTCGAACCGCTGGAGGTCGCGCGCCTCCTGCTTCTTGATCTCGTCGATGTGGAACTGCGGGAACAGCATCCCGCCCTCGGGATGGTTCGGGTGCGGCAGCGGGAGGAACCCGAGCGGCCAGGCCCCCTTCTCGCGGATCTGGGCCGGGGTCATCGCCGTGAGCTGGTCCCAGGTCACGCCGGCGGGCAGCTTGGCCCGCACGCCGCCCTGCACCGCCTTGCCACGGAACATCTTCGCGTCGCCGGCGGGGCGATCGCCCAGGTCGTAGCGCTCTCCGAGCAGCGACTTGTGCTTCTGGACCACGCCCGCCTTCTCCCCTGACATCCGCTTCAGGACGGACGCGAAGGGTTCCTTCGGCACGACCGGCATGTAGCTGGACTTCCGAGGCGGCGGGTCCTGCGCGGCCACGAGGCCGGTTCCGACCACTGCGACGAGGAGGAGCGATGCGGCGGCGAGGGAGCGCGGTTGGGTCATGGGTCACCTCCGGGTGGGATGCAGCGCGTCTCTTCGACCACGCTAGCATCGCGTCCGCGGGAGGCGGCCCGCCCGGACTTCTTTTTTGGACGAGGTCTAGGGTCGGGCCGCGACCTGCAGCCGGTTGTCGACGCGCAGGCCGTCGGCGCTGGCCCGCGCGATGCGGCCGGCCGCGTCCTTCTCGGCGCCGGTGGGCACGGAGCCCGTGAGGATGACGGTGCGCCCCGCCTCGTCCGAGCGGACGGCGATGTCGCTGGCGGACGAGATCTCCTGCGAGACGGCGAGCGCCGTGCGCACGTCGAGAAGTTGCTTGGCCGCATTCAGGTCCGCGGCCGATGCGCGCGCGTCGCGCCGGGCGTCCTCTCCGGCCTTCCTCGCCTCCGCGCCCGCCTCGCGCATCGCGTCGCGAGCCTCGGAAGCCGCGTGCTGCACGTCGCGGCGCGCGTCGTCCGCGGCCCGCTGGGCTTCTCCGGCGGCGCGCTTCGCCTCGCGGGCGGCGCGGTCGAGCTCCTTCTTCGCGTCGTCCGCCGCCTTCTGCGCCTCGCGGGCCGCGCGCCGCGCGTCCTCGCGCGCGCCGTCGGCGGTGTTGCGGCAGCCCGCCGCGACCACCGCGGCGCCCGCCAGCAGCAGGCCCGCCACGGAGCGCCAGGTCACTTGATCGCTCTCAGGGGCCGTGCGTCGAACCCGATGGCGTACGGGCAGACGATCGGCATGCGCCGCGCCTCGCCCGAGGCGTTCACCGTGTAGGCGGTCAGCCGGAAGTAGTGGTCGTCCGTCGTGCCCGAGAGCGAGCCGTCGTCGTTGTACTTCCAGCGCACCTCGCGCAGCCGGTCGTTGACGCTCACGATGACGTAGACGTTCTCGCGCTCCATCCCTTGCAGGTCGGTGTCGCTGGGATGGCTCGCGGCCCGGTTGTATCCCCACATGGTGTGCGAGTGGAAGTCGCCGATGACCGACAGCTGCGGGATGTTGCGGAGGAAGCGCTCGATCCGGCGGTGCGCCCGGGGGTTCGAAACGACGCCACGGTGCTTGCGCCCCGCGCTCTGGAACGGGAGCGCGTGCTCGACGATGAAGCTCTCCTCCTGCCCCGGCCCGCGCCGGTCCCGGTAGCCGATCAGGAGGCCGAAGCACTCCCGCTTGTAGACCTCCACCGCGGAGATCAGGAGTCCCCAGAACGCGCTTGGCGAGAGATACGCTGTCATGACCTTTGGATCCGGAAACGGGTGGGACGGACGTCGAAACCCCGAGTACACTCCGATTCTAGGCACCCGCCGAACGCGGTGTCAACGAACGGGCCTCGGTCTCGTAAAATCTAGAACAGAAAGGATTTACAATTGAACAGACCGCCCGTCCGCAACCTCTTGATTGCGCTCGTCTTGCTGGGCGGCGTGGCCGTTTCCCGGCCGATCGAGGCCGGCGACGTGACGGCCTTCGTGACCATCCCGTCCCCCACCAACATCTGGGACCGCGGCTACGGCGCGGCCCTCACCACCACCTGGTTCGGGGTGGTGGCACTCGAGGGGGAAGCGGCCCGGATCCGCGGCGACCTGGGCGACTCGAGCATGAGCTCGTTCACGGGCAGCGCGCTGCTGGCCCCGCCGCTCGGACCGCTCGTCCCCTACGGCGGGATCGGGATCGGGTTCTTCCGGCAGAGCGTGGGCGAGGACAGCGACACCGGCGTCGTGCGCTGCTTCGTCGCGGGGCTGAAGCTCAAGCTGGGGCTGGCGGTCGTCAAGGGCGAGTACCGGCGCATCAGCCTGTCCGGCGAGCCGCTGCTGCCGATGGACAGACGCTTCTCGTTCGGAGCCGGCATCTCCTTCTGACGGCGCCAGCGCGGCCCGCCGTGGCCGGTCCGGCCGGCCCACCTCCATATCCAACCCTGATAAACTCGCTCCACCGTGGTGTTCTTCAACTACACGACGATGCAGATGACGGCCAAGATCGTCTATTACGGTCCTGGCCTGTGCGGGAAGACCACGAACCTGCAGTGGATCCACCACAAGACCGCGCCCAACTCGCGCGGCGACATGGTCAGCCTGGAGACCGAGACCGACCGCACGCTGTTCTTCGACCTGCTTCCGCTCGAGGTCGGGGTGATCGGCGGGCTCAAGGTGCGCCTGCAGCTCTACACGGTGCCCGGTCAGGTGTTCTACAACGCGACGCGCAAGCTGGTCCTGAAGGGCGTCGACGGCATCGTGTTCGTCGCGGACAGCCAGGTCGCGGCGCTGGACGCGAACGTGGAGTCGCTCGCCAACCTGCACGAGAACCTGGCGGAGCTGGGTCTCAAGCTGGACCAGGTGCCGTTCGTGCTGCAGTACAACAAGCGCGACATCCGCAACATCCACCCGGTCGGCACGCTGAGCTCGGCGCTCAACACCGTCTCCGCCCCGACCTTCGAGGCGGCCGCCCTGCACGGCATCGGCGTCTTCGAGACGCTCAAGGCCATCTCGAAGCTCGCCATCGGCCAGATCCGGCGCAAGGTGGTGGACGACTCGCGGCGCCAGCCCGAAGGTGCGGCGACACCGGTCGCCGCGGGCCCTCCGGCCGCCGCCGCGCCCCCGGCCCCCAAGCCCGCGCCGGCGTCGGCGACGGCGCCCGCCCCGCGTCGGCCGGCCCCGCCGCCCGCGGACAACCCGCTGCTCGAGCTCGTGGGAGACGCGCCGACGGGCGAGGTGGAGTTCGCGGAGGAGGAGACGGGCAAGATCGGCGTGCGCCCGGTCGAGACGCGTGGGCACGTCGACATCCACGACCAGCTCGAGAAGCTGCGGACGATCGCGGCCACGCCGTCACCGAAGACCGCGTCGCCCGCCTCCAAGGGCCTCGAGAAGCGGCTGGCCGACATGCTGGTCCCGGATTCGGGCGCGCACCAGGAGGTGAAGCGCAAGGCCAGCCTCGAAGTGCCGGCGCGCCTCCTGAAGGGAGCGTCGGGCCTGCGGCTTCAGCTCATGTTCGACGGCGAGGACAGCCAGGAGTTCGACTGCGAGGCCCTGAACGTGCGCCTCGTCGGCAACCGCCGCCTGGAGCGTCTCATCCTCCGCCTGGACCTCGAGATCCGCGGCAAAGGCTAGGAGGTCTTGGCGGGCGGCTTGGCCGCGGGCGCCGGCTTGGCCGGGCTCGCGGCGGTGGCCGGCGCGCCGGGCAGCGTCACCGGGCCGGCGTCCACGACCCCGTCCACCTTGCCCATCGCATCGGCCTCGCCCACGTAGAGGTGGTAGACCATGAGGCCCAGCTCGCGGTCGTCCATCGCGTTCAGGTTCTTCACCTTCGGCACGAACGACTGGTTCATGGCCAGGCGCAGGTCCACCCACTCCTCGGTGCCCAGGTCGGCGGCCTTCACGCGGACCTTCTTCATGAAGACCTCGGAGTCCGCGATCGGGACCTGCACGCCGGTCCTGCCGGCGACGGCGAGAGTGAGGACGGGCGGCGCGTCGAACGCCTTCACGTTCGTGTCCGCCTCCAGGTAGATGAGGATGTCCTTCTTGGGGTTCTTGAAGGCCACGAGCGCGTCCTTCTTGGTCCAGGTGCGCTCGAGGCCGGGATTCTGCGCGGAGGACTCCGGCGAGTGCCAGCCGTCCTTGTAGACCAGGAAGATGTTCTCGGTCTGCGGCAGCAGCTCCATCTTGCCGACTTTGTACTCGCGCAGCCCGGTATCCTCGCCCTTGAGGCCGACGCGCTCCCCCTTGCCACTGGTCGGGTAGAGGCCCATCACCACCTGGATCTCGCCCGCATAGCGGTAGAACGGGATGAAGACGGTGCGCGTGTAGCTGTACGTCTTGCCCGGCTCCCAGCTCGCGGGCGGCGGCGAGGGGACGTGGTCGTCCGTGAAGAGCAGCGTGCGGTGCGCGTCGAGGAAGTGGACGAGGGCCCGGTAGTCCTGGTTGAGCTTCTTGGCCGACGCGCCGGTGGTCCAGGTGTAGGTCATCTCGACCGCGCTGCCCAGCGGCGCGCGATCGCGGTTGACGGCGAACGACGGGGTGATGTCGTTCACTTCGGTCGGCTTGCGCCGCCCGCAGGCGAGGGTGGCCGGCAACAGCACGGCCACGGCCAGCGCCACCCAGGGCGCGCGTCGGGAACGTCCAGGCTTCATCTGTTCTCCTCTACTTCCCTCCGGGCGCTTCCGGCGCCCGGGCAAACCTGTGAACGATACCTAAACGGTGCGCGCAGTGTCAACCACGGCGGGCCAGTTTCGTTGACCCTTCCGAAACCCCGATGCTATAGTCCCGCCGCGGTTTCCAGGTAATCGCGACCGGCCACGCGAGAGGGACTCCCGACATGTCGATGGAAGCGCTGGGTATGGTCGAGACGAGGGGCCTGGTGGGCTCGATCGAGGCCGCCGACGCGATGGTCAAGGCGGCCAACGTGGTCCTGGTCGGCAAGGAGTACATCGGCGCCGGCTACGTGACCGTGATGGTGCGCGGCGACGTCGGCTCGGTGAAGGCCGCGACCGACGCGGGCGCCGCGGCCGCGCGGCGGGTGGGCGAACTGGTCTCGGTCCACGTGATCCCCCGGCCGGGCGCCGACGTGGAGAAGATCCTGCCGAGTGGTCCGCCCGCCCCACCCGCTCCCGGGCGCAAGAACGGCTAGGGCCGATCCCTGATGGCTCTCCGGGACGCCGACCTGCTGTCCGTGCAGGAGGCCCGCACCCTGGCCGCGCGGGCCAAGGCGGCGCAGCAGGTGCTGGCCGGCTTCTCGCAGGAGCAGGTCGACCGCATCGTCGACGCCGCCGCCCAGGCCGCCCGCGGCGCGGCGGAGCGGCTGGCCAGGCTCGCGCACGAAGAGACGGGCTTCGGAAACGTGCCCGACAAGACCAGGAAGAACCTCTTCGCGGCCGTCGACGTGCACGAGTACATCCGGTCGCTGCGGACCGTCGGCATCCTGCGGGAGGACAAGGCCCGCCGCGTGGTCGAGATCGCCGAGCCCATGGGCGTGGTGGCGGCCGTGATCCCCTCCACGAACCCGACCTCGACCGCGATCTGCAAGGCGCTGATCGCGCTGAAGGCGCGCGACGCCATCGTCATGAGCCCCCACCCCTCCGCGAAGGGCTGCATCCTCGAGGCGGCCCGGGCGATGCACGGGCCCGCGGTCGCGGCCGGCATGCCACCCGACGCGATGGCCTGCATGACCGAGGTCTCGCTGGAGGGGACGCAGGAGCTCATGCGCTGCCGCGACACCGGCGTGATCCTCGCGACCGGCGGGATCGGCCTGGTCCGCGCCGCGTACTCGTCCGGCAAGCCCGCCTACGGGGTCGGGCCCGGCAACGTGCCCGCCTACATCGAGAAGACGGCGGACGTCCCGACCGCCGTCCGGCACGTCATCGCCGGCAAGACCTTCGACTACGGGACCCTGTGCTCCTCGGAGCAGTCCATCGTCTGCGACGCCCCGATCGCGCAGGCCGTCCGCGAGGAGGTCCGGAAGAACGGCGGGTACTTCCTGAGCGAGGCCGAGGCGGCCGCGGTGGCCCGGGTGGTGGTGACCCCTCAGCGGCTGGCCAACCCCGAGATCGTCGGACGGCCGGCCCCCTTCATCGCCGAAAAGGCGGGGCTCAAGGTGCCCGCCGAGACACGCGTGCTGGTGGCCCCCCTCACCGGCGTGGGGCGCGACCACCCGCTCTCGATCGAGAAGCTCTCGCCCGTGCTGGCCTTCTACGTCGTGAAGGACTGGCACGAGGGGTGCGAGCGGGTCCTGCAGCTCCTCCGCTACGGCGGCACCGGCCACACGATGGCGATCCACAGCAAGGACGACGCGATCATCCGCGAGTTCGCGCTCCGCAAGCCCGTCTTCCGGATCATCGCCAACAGCCAGTCCTCCATGGGGGCGACCGGCTACACGACCGGCCTGGCCCCCTCCATGAGCCTGGGCTGCGGGGCCTACGCCGGGAACATCACCTCGGACAACATCACCCCGCTCCACCTGATCAACATCAAGCGGCTGGCCTACGAGCTGCCGCGGGAGGGGCGAGGGCCGGCCGCCACCGCCGAGCCTCCCGCCAGCCGGCCGGCCCCCGCGCCGCCCGCTGCGCCGGCCCCGTCAGCCCAGCCCACGGTCGACTTCGTCTGCGAAGAGGACGTCCGCAAGGCGCTGCGGGAGGGGCGGCGCCTGCGTCTCAAGCCGGGAGCGATCGTCACCCCGGCCGCCAGGGACGCGGCGGCGGGCACCAAGGTCCTGGAACCCAGCGACTAGCGCGAGCGAGTTTTTCGTCGCGGCCGGGTAGCCGGCCCCACGGAAGCGTGCTAGCATCTCGCCTAAGTACTGCGTCGGCTTCGGTTTGTCGGTCGTGCGCTCGGAGGAAACCATCGGATGGGGATACCGACACGTCTTCTGCCGGCTCTCGCCGCCGCAACGCTCGTCGCCGCATGCGCCACCACGAAGCCGGTTGCCACGGTGGTCCCCGCCAAGCCGATCGCCCCTCCCACCCCTGAAGACCCCGTCGCCGCCCTGATCCGTTCCGCCGACGCCCACCTCCAGGCGGGCATCGCGGAGGACCAGGCGGGCCACCTGAACAAGGCGCGAGAGGAGTTCGACGCCGCGCTCGACGTCTACCTGACCGCGCCGGGCGGCGCCTACGCGAACCCGCGCATCGCCGAGCAGTACCGGCGCACGCTGGAGACCATCCAGCTCCTGGAGTTCGAGGCGCTCGCCGCCGGGGACGGGTTCACCGAGACGCCTCCCGAGCCGGCCGCCATCGACGACGTGGCCGACCTGCCCGTCGCGACCGCGGAGCTGTCCGAGGAGACCCGGCGCACCGCCCAGGAGGCGGTCAGCGGGGAGCAGAACGACCTCCCCATCCACCTGAACGACGCCGTGCTCTCCTGCATCGACCTCTACCAGGGCCCGCTGCGCGACTGGTTCGGCGAGGCGCTGGCTCGCGGCGGCCGCTACCTCCCCCACATCCGCCAGGTGTTCGCCTCGGAGGGCATCCCGCAGGACCTCGCGTACGTCGCGCTCGTCGAGAGCGCGTTCAAGACGCAGGCCCTCTCCCGGGCCAAGGCCAAGGGGGTCTGGCAGTTCATCCCCGCCACCGGGCGCCGGTACGGGCTCGACCAGGACTGGTGGATCGACGAGCGGAGCGACCCGGACAAGGCCACGCGGGCGGCGGCGCAGTACCTGAAGGCGCTGCACGAGATGTTCGGCGACTGGAACCTGGCGCTGGCCGCGTACAACGCCGGCGAGGGCAGGGTCTCGCGCGGCCTGAGGAAGCACGGAGTCGAGGACTACTGGGAGCTGCGCAGCACGCGCGGTCTGGCGCGGGAGACCAAGAACTACGTCCCGATGATCCACGCCGCGATCGTCGTGGCCAAGGCCCCGGACAAGTACGGGTTCGAGATCACGCCTGAGTCGCCGGTCGCCTTCGACCTCGTCACCCTCGAGCGGGCGACCGACCTGCGGGTCATCGCCGAGTGCGCCGAGTCCGAGGTGGACGTCGTGCGGGCCCTCAACCCGGAGCTCCGTCGCCTGGCCACCCCCGCCAACCGGACGTTCGCGCTCAAGGTCCCCGAGGGCCAGGCCGGCAAGGTCTCGGACTGCCTGGCGGCGCTGCCGCCGGAGAAGCGGGTCACCTTCCGGACGCACGTGGTGGCCCGGGGCGAGACGCTGTCGGCGCTGGCTCGTCGCTACGGCACGCGCGCGACGGAGATCGCGTCCGCCAACGGGCTCAACTCGAGCCGGCGGCTCAAGCGCGGCACCGAGCTGATCATCCCGGTCGCGGGACGCCCGACCGCCCCCGTCCGCCGCCAGGCGGCCGCTCGCACCGCCGACGTGGGACGCGCCGACGACCAGGGCGACGACATGGTGCGCATCCGCTACCGCGTCCGCGCGGGCGACACGCTCTCGAGCATCGCCACCCGCTACCACACGACGGTCGACCAGCTGCGCTCGTGGAACAAGGGCCTCCGCGGCTCGCGCATCGCGGCCGGCAACACCCTCACCGTCTACACGCGCCGGTCCGACTGAGCCGCTCCCGCCGGACCCGGACCGGCCGCCTCCTGCCCTAGACTCTCGCCGCCGCAATTCCGGCTGCGGGCCTCTCCCCCCAAGACGCCGATCGGGAGGGGTCATGCTCGCCACGTCCCTGACGGCCGCCGTCTTCGGTGTCGACGCCCACCTCGTCCGCGTCGAGGCCGACACCGCCAACGGGTTCCCGAAGTTCACGATGCTGGGGCTGCCCGACTGCGCGATCAAGGAGAGCGAGGGCCGCATCCGCGCCGCCCTGCGCAACTGCGGGTACGACTTCAAGTGGGACCGCCGCATCACCGTGAACATGGCGCCCGCCAACCTGCGCAAGGCCGGCTCCTCGTACGACCTCGCGACCGCCGTCGGGCTGCTGGCGGCGGACGGTTCGGTACCGCAGGCCGCGCTGACCGGAGTGCTGCTCGTCGGCGAGCTGGCGCTCGACGGCACGGTGCGGCCCGTGAGCGGCCTCCTGCCCATGATGCTGATGGCCCGGCGGCACGCGATCCCGGCGGCCGTCGTCCCTGAAGCCAACGCCGGCGAGGCGGCCATCGTCTCCGGCCTGCGGGTCTACCCCGTGCGGACGCTGCCGGAGGCGGTCGCCATCGCCTGCGCGGAGACACGGCCGGAGCCGGCCAGGCCCGGCGACCGAGTCCGCGCGCCGTCAGGCGTGCCGGACCTGGCCGAGGTGCGAGGCCAGCCGCTCGCGCGGCGCGCGCTGGAGATCGCCGCGGCCGGCGGGCACAACCTCCTCCTCTCCGGCCCCCCCGGAGCGGGCAAGACCCTGCTGGCGCGGAGGCTGCCCGGAATCCTTCCGCCGCTGTCCGAAGCGGAAGCGCTGGAAACCACCGCGATCCACTCGGCGTGGGGGCTGCGGCTCGACGCCCTCATCCGCGAAAGGCCCTTTCGCGCGCCGCATCACAGCAGCAGCGATGCCGCCCTCGTTGGCGGCGGCGCGATCCCGCGGCCAGGCGAGGTGAGCCTCGCGCACAACGGCGTCCTCTTCCTCGACGAGCTGCCGGAGTTCCCGCGACGCTCGCTCGAAGCGCTTCGACAGCCGCTCGAGGAGCGCTTCGTGACCGTCGCCCGGGTCCGGGCGACCCTGCGGCTGCCCGCACGCTTCCAGCTCGTCGCGGCCATGAACCCCTGCCCCTGCGGCGCTCGTGGCGACCGCATCCGGCCCTGCTCGTGCACCCCCGCCGCGGTGCATCGTTATCAAGGACGGATCTCGGGACCCCTGCTCGACCGGATCGACCTGCACGTCCGGGTCCTGCCGCTGACCTATGCCGAGATCGCGGGGTCGCCCGGCGAGGCGACGGCCGCCGTGGCCGGCCGCGTCGCGGCCGCTCGCCAGCGGCAAGTCCTTAGAGGCCAACCAGATACGACGAACGCCGACCTGGAGCCTGCGAGCCTGGCCCGGGTGACGTCGATCGATCAGGAGGGCCGGGCGTTGCTGCAACGGGCGGTGGACCGCCTGGGTCTGACGGGCCGGGCCCACGACCGCCTGTTGCGTGTCGGCCGCACCATCGCGGATCTCGAGGGATCACAGGCGGTTCGCGCGGCCCACCTGGCGGAGGCCCTCCAGTTCCGCGGGACTCCAGACTAGCGAATCTTTTTCCAAAATTTTGGAGCTTTCATTGACTCCCATGAAATTGCTGTGATAGTCTGCGCGGGTTTTGTTGGTGGGCGGCCGCAGTCGTCCCCTCCAGTTGTGGTCACCGGCCCACGTCAAGGGCCCCATCGGAGGAATGATGGCCAACGAGTTCTACACCCTGATCGTCGTACCCCACGCAAAGGCCCGGTTCCGCAAGCTGCAGGTTTCCGTGAAGCTGATGAAGTGGGCCGGCGGTGTGTCCGCGGCCCTCTCGCTGGCGGTCGTCGGCATCCTTGTCCACTACACGCGCATCTCGGTCGAGGTCCACGAGTTGCGCCGCCTGCGTTCGGAGAACGCAGAGCTGAAGGCCAAGACGGTGGAGTACGAGCAGAACGCGGTGAAGCTGCAGGGCAAGATGGACTACCTGCAGTCGATGGTCACCAAGCTGGGCGTCATGGCGGGCCTCGACCAGTCGCTGCCCGACGCCCGGGTCGGCGGCGTGGGCGGCGTGCCGAGCGCCGAGACGATCGCGCCCGCGCTCGAGGTGGGCTCCCTGCGGGCGATGGATCGGGATCTCAACAGCCTGACCGACCGCTCGGTGAAGCTGGAGGAGTTCTACAAGGACCAGACGGTCCTGCTCTCCTCGACGCCCTCCATCTGGCCCGTTCGCGGCTACCTCTCGTCCGGGTTCGGCAACCGCGTCGACCCCTTCACGCGCCAGCGCGACTTCCATCCCGGCATCGACATCTCCACCCCGATCGGGACGCAGGTCCAGGCCCCCGCGGACGGCATCGTGGTGTCCACCGGTCTCAAGGGCGCCTACGGCAACGCCATCATCATCGATCACGGCTTCGGGCTCGTGACCCGTTACGGTCACCTGGCCGGCTTCAACGTCAAGCCCGGGCAGCGCGTCCGCCGTGGAGACACCATCGGGTTCGTCGGCAGCACCGGCCGCTCGACGTCGCCGCACCTGCACTACGAGGTCTGGGTCAAGGACCAGAACCAGAACCCGATCCACTACATCCTGGACGAGTACCGCAGCTTCAGCTAGGCCGCGGTCGGACGTCCTCGTCACGAAGGGGCCCGAGCGGGCCCCTTTTCTTTTGGCCGAAGACCCTGTCGCTCTTTGGTTTGACCGGGGCGCGCGCGGCTTGTTATCCTGCTTTGATCACCGAGGGCGCCTTGCACTCGCCAGGGACGGCGCGGCAGTCTCGCCCCCCGACGAGGCACTCCTCTAGCTCATGCTGAACACCATCCTCACCAAGGTCTTCGGAACCAAGAACGAACGGGAGATCAAGGGCATCCGGCCGCTGGTGCAGAAGATCGGGGAGCTCGAGGCCCCTCTTCTCTCGCTGACGGACGCCGCCCTCCAGGCCAGGACCGCGGAGTTCCGACAGCGGCTGGCCAACGGCGAGGAGCTGGACAGCCTGCTGCCGGAGGCCTTCGCGGTCGTGCGCGAGGCGGGACGCCGCGTGCTGGCCATGCGCCACTTCGACGTGCAGCTGATCGGCGGCATCACGCTCCACCGCGGGACGATCGCCGAGATGAAGACGGGCGAGGGCAAGACCCTCGTCGCCACGCTGCCCGCCTACCTGAACGCACTGGCCGGCAAGGGCGTCCACGTGGTCACCGTCAACGACTACCTGGCCAAGCGCGACAGCGAGTGGATGGGCCGCATCTTCCGCTTCCTGGGCCTGTCGGTGGGCGTCATCCAGCACCACCTGGGCGACCAGGAGCGCCAGGTCGCCTACGGCGCCGACATCACGTACGGCACCAACAACGAGTTCGGCTTCGACTACCTGCGCGACAACATGAAGTTCGACCTGGGCAGCTACGTCCAGCGCGGGCACCACTTCGCGATCGTGGACGAGGTGGACTCGATCCTGATCGACGAGGCGCGCACGCCGCTCATCATCAGCGGCCCGGCCGAGGAGTCGACCGACAAGTACTACCGCATCAACTCCATCATCCCCAAGCTGGTCCCTGGCGCGCGCATCGCCGGCGACCGCAAGGCGGAGGAGCGGGCGGAGCTCGAGAAGACCGGCGACTTCATCGTCGACGAGAAGGCCAAGACGGCCACCCTGACCGAGCAGGGCATGGCCCACGTCGAGAAGATGCTGGGCGTCACCAACCTGTGGGACCCGTCCAACATGGACGTGCTCCACCACGTGAACCAGGGCCTGCGCGCGCACACGCTGTTCCAGCGAGACGTGGACGACGTGGTGAACGACGGGCAGGTGGTGATCGTCGACGAGTTCACCGGCCGCCTCATGCCTGGACGGCGCTGGTCGGACGGCCTGCACCAGG
>JAICEW010000062.1 GCA_025923995.1 Vicinamibacteria bacterium
CGCAACGTGAACATCCTGGTGCTGGACACCGAGGTCTACTCGAACACGGGCGGCCAGCAGAGCAAGGCCACGCCCCTGGGAGCCACCGCGAAGTTCGCCGAGGCGGGCAAGGAGACGCCCAAGAAGGACCTGGGCCTGCTGGCCATGAGCTACGGCAACGTCTACGTGGCCCGCATCGCGTTCGGCGCCAAGATGAGCCAGACCGTGCAGGCGTTCCAGGAGGCCGAATCGTATCCGGGGCCGTCGCTCATCATCGCCTACAGCCACTGCATCGCCCACGGCTACGACATGGCGCTGGGCGCCGAGCAGCAGAAGCTGGCGGTCGGCTCGGGCACCTGGCCGCTGTACCGCTTCGACCCGCGCCGCGCCGCCACGGGGCAGCCGCCGCTCCAGCTCGACGCGGCGCCCCCCAAGAACGACGTGCTCGAGTACATGCGGAACGAAGGGCGCTTCCGAATGGTGGAGAAGGAGAACCCCGACCGCTTCCGCCACCTGGTCGAGCAGGCCCGGCGCGTCACGCGCGAGCGGGAATCGGTCTACCGCTACCTGGCCGGGCTCACGGTGCCGGTGCCGGCGGCCGAAGCGGCCGAGCCGGACCCGGTAGCCACCCGCTAGAGGACCACGCGCATGGATCTCTCGACGACGTACCTCGGCCTCCGCCTCCCGCACCCGTTCCTGCCCGGCGCCTCGCCGCTGTGCGACGACCTCGACACCGTGCGCCGGCTGGAGGACGCCGGCGCGCCCGCGCTGGTGATGCGCTCGCTGTTCGAGGAGCAGATCGTGGGCGAGCAGCTCTCGGCGTTCGCGCACATCGAGCGGCACGGCGAGTCCAGCGCGGAGGCGCTGTCGTTCCTCCCGCAGCCGCGGAGCTTCGTGTTCGGGCCGGAGGAGTACCTGAACCACGTGCGCCGCGTGAAGGAGGCGGTGGGCATCCCCGTGATCGCGTCGCTCAACGGCGTCACCGCGCACGGATGGAGCGACTACCCGCGCCTCATCGAGGAGGTGGGCGCCGACGCCCTCGAGCTCAACGTCTACACGCTGGCGCTCGACCCCGCCGTGAGCGGCCCGCGGGTGGAGGGGGAGTGCCTGGAGGCGATCCGCGCGGTGCGCCGCCAGGTGCGGATCCCGCTGGCGGTCAAGCTCTCGCCGTTCTACTCGTCCCCGGCCGGCTTCGCGCGGGAGGCGGTGGCGGCGGGCGCCGACGCGCTCGTGCTGTTCAACCGCTTCTACCAGCCGGACATCGACGCGGCCAACCTGCAGGCGGAGCCCTCGCTCCACCTGTCCAGCCCGGCCGAGCTCCCGCTGCGCCTGCGCTGGGTGGCGGCGCTGTCGCGCCGACTGGGATGCGGCCTGGCCGTGACCGGGGGCGTGCACTCCGGCCTCGACGCCGTCAAGGCGATCATGGCGGGAGCGGACGTGACCCAGGTGGTCTCGGTCCTCCTCCGCCGCGGGCCGGAGCATCTCCAGGTGCTGCGCGGCGAGATGAGCGAGTGGATGGAGCAGCACGAGTGGGGCTCGCTGGCGGAGATGAAGGGCGTGATGGACCTCGACCGCTGCCCGGATCCCGCGGTGTACGAGCGGGCGAACTACATGCTGATGCTGCAGAGCTGGCGGCGGGCTGCGGCCGCCGCGGTCGGAGGCCGCGGATGAGCGTCGCGGCGCCGGCCCGCGGGTATGCCGCCGACGTGCTGCTGCGAGACGGGTCCTCCCTCCACGTCCGCGCCATCCAGCCCGACGACAAGGACCGCCTGCGCGACCACTTCCATCGCCTGGGCCCGGAGTCGGTGCGCCACCGTTTCTTCGGCATGAAGAAGGAGCTGACGCCCGAGGACCTGCGCTACTTCACCGAGCTCGACTTCGACGAGCACGTAGGCCTCGTCGGCACGCACACGGACGCGGGCGGCGAGCACTTCGTGGTCGTGGGACGGTACTTCCGCCTGGAGCCGGCGGAGGACGGCATCGCGCGCGCCGAGTTCGCGCTGGCCGTCGCGGACGAGTGGCAGGGCCGCGGCGCGGGCACCCTCATGCTCGAGCAGCTGGCGCTGGTCGCTTCCCAGGCCGGCATCGAGCGCTTCGAGGCGGACGTCCTGGCCGGCAACGTGCACATGCTCGAGCTGCTGGCCCACATCGGCTTCGACGTGTCGGAGACGAGCAGGGCCGGCGTGGTGCGGGCCTGGTTCCCGGTCCGACTGACCGAGGCGGCCCGCGCCGCCAGCGATGCGCGCACCTTCGCCGGAGCCGCGCGCAGCCTGCGGGCGCTGCTCAACCCGCGGTCGGTGGCGCTCGTCGGGGCGTCGCGCCGGCCGGGCACGATCGGCCACGCGCTGCTCGCGAACCTGCGGCGGGCGGGCTTCAGGGGCCCGCTGTACCCCGTGAACCCGGAGGCCGACGAGATCGACGGCCTGCGCGCGTATCCGTCGGTGGAGGCGATCGGCCAGCCCGTCGACCTCGGCGTGATCGCGGTGCCGGCCGCGAAGGCGCGCGAAGCGGTCGAGGCCTGCGCGCACGCGGGGGCGTCCGGCGTCGTGGTCATCTCCGCCGGCTTCGCCGAGATCTCCGAAGAGGGGCGGGCCGAGCAGGAGCGCATCGGCGCCCTCGTGCGCGCGTGCGGGCTCCGGATGGTGGGGCCCAACTGCATGGGCGTCCTCAACACCGATCCCGCCGTGGGGCTCAACGCCACCTTCGCGCCCACGGAGGCGCCGGCCGGGAACGTGGGCGTGCTCTCCCAGAGTGGCGCGCTCGGACTCGCCATCCTCGACTACGCGCACGAGCTGAACATCGGCATCTCGACGTTCGTGTCGGTGGGCAACAAGGCCGACGTCTCGGGCAACGACCTGCTCGCGTACTGGAAGGACGACCCGCGCACGGACGTGATCGCGCTCTACCTGGAGAGCTTCGGCAACCCGCGGCGCTTCGCGCGGCTGGCGCCGCAGGTGGCGCGCGGCAAGCCCATCGTGGCGGTGAAGTCGGGCCGCTCGGCCGCGGGCACGCGCGCCGCGGCGAGCCACTCGGCCTCCCTGGCCTGCCTCGACGTCGCGGTCGACGCGCTGTTCGAGCAGGCGGGGGTGATCCGCACCGACACGCTGGAGGAGATGTTCGACGTGGTCGCGCTGCTGGGCACCCAGCCGGTGCCGCTCGGCCCGCGGGTGGGCGTCGTGACCAACGCCGGCGGCCCGGGCGTGCTGCTGGCCGACGCCTGCGAGGCGCAGGGGCTGGTGCTGCCCGAGCTGCGGCCGGAGACGCTCGAAGCGCTGCGAGGCTTCCTGCCGCCGCAGGCGGGCCTCAAGAACCCCGTCGACATGATCGCGTCCGCCACGCCGGAGCAGTACGCCCGGGCCATCGAGGCCGTCGGCGCCGACCCGAGCGTGGACTCCGTGATCGTGGTCTACGTCCCCCCGCTCGTGACAACGGCCGCGCAGATCGCGGGGGCCGTGGCGCATGGCGCGGGCACGGTACCGCGCGAGAAGCCGGTCCTCACCGTGTTCCTCGCCACCAAGGGCGCGCCGGACGCGATCGCGACCGGCGCGCGGGGACGCCTGCCTTCCTACAGCTTCCCGGAGAACGCGGCGCGCGCGCTGGCGGCAGCGCTGCGATACGGCCGCTGGCGCCAGCGGCCCGCGGGGCACGCGCTCCACCTGAGCGACTCGCAGCGCAAGCAGGCGCGGCTCCTTGTCCAGCGCTCGCTGCGTGCGCGGCCGGAACCGCACTGGCTGGAGCCAGACGAGATGGTCGAGCTGCTCGGGGCGGCCGGCATCGAAATGGCCCCGGTCCGCGTGTGCCGCCCGGAGGACGCGGCGGTGGTCGCCGAGCAGTTGGGCTATCCGCTGGTGGCCAAGGCCATCGCGCCCGGCCTGCTGCACAAGAGCGACGTGGGCGGCGTCGTCATGGACCTCGAGTCGGCCCACGACGTGCGGCGTGCCGTGGCCACGCTGCGCGAGCGGCTCGACGGCGCAGGCTATCGGCTCGACTCCGTGCTGCTGCAGCGACAGGTGGACGGCGGCCTGGAGGCGCTGGTCGGCGTCGTGGGGGATCCCACGTTCGGCCCGCTGATCCTGTGCGGCGTGGGCGGCGTGCAGGTCGAGCTGGTGCGCGACGTGTCGTTCCGCCTGCCGCCCGTCACCGACCTCGACGCCGAGGAGATGATCGACCGGCTGCGCTCCCGGCCGTTGTTCGACGGGTACCGCGGGGCGCCTCCCGCCGATCGCGGTGCGCTCGTCCTCCTCCTGCGCCGCCTCTCCGCGCTCGTAGAGGAGGTGCCGGAGCTGTACGAGCTCGATCTCAACCCGGTGAAGGTGCGCGGGCCCGGACTGGGGGCGTTGGTCGTGGATGCGCGTGTGAGGATCGGCCCGGCGCGGACGGCCTGAGGCGCAAGGCCTCACGTCCCCGCGGCGAGGAGCGAAGGCGACGGGGAAGTGCCCGGAGACCCTGGGCCCATGCCGGCGCGTCCGGAGCCAGCGGCCAGGCTGGCGGACTACTACGGCGGCGCGGACGTGCGCGCGCGCCTTCTCGAGTACTGCGGTGCGCCGGGCGGGAGCAGCGAGCCTTCGGCGCTGGGCCTCGCCGCCTACGGCGGCCGCTCACGCCTGACCGAGCCGGAGGGCGCGCCCGTGGCCCAGGGCCAGGGCTGGCTCGGCCTGGCGGCGCTGCTCCGCGAGGGCGCGGACGTGTGTCGTTCGCTCGCGGACCAGGAGGGGACGCTCCTCCAGATCGACCTGGACTACTGCGACCCGGATCGCCCCGCCGACCCCTATCTCCGCCCCGCCCACTGCTTCCGGCGGCTGGCGCCGGTCTACGAGGCCGTCCTCGACGCCTTCCTCCACTACGGCCTCCGTCCCCTGGTCCTGATGACGGCCAGGGGCTACCACTTCACGCTCCGGGCGCTCCGGAGCGGCGGTCTCTACGCCGACCTGGTGCGCCTGGGCGTGGTCGGAGACTCGCTGGCGGGCAGCTCCGGCGCGCCGGACGCTACGGCCGCCCTGCAAAGGGAGCGCGCGCACCAGGGCGCGGGCAAGCTGCTCGAGCACCTGTGCCACGACGTGGTGCGGCGGTGCGGTCCGAAGTCGACCCTGCCAGTCACGGTCGCGGACGTGGCGCCGCCCGGCCGCGGGCCCTTCGCCTGCCTCGACATCAGCGCCTACGGCGATCCGGTCCGCTCGCGCTTCGCGCGATGCGCCTTCTCGGCCAACCAGAAGGCCTGGATGGGGGGCCTGACGCCGGAGCATCCCTTCGTCATCGTCTTGCCTCGCGACGGCGAGGGCCACGAGTCGCTCCTGAGCGCGCGCGAAGACCTCCGGCGGTCGGCCGCGCGAGCCGAGCGCGCGTGCGCCCGCATCCCGGACGTCGCCTGGGCGCCGGCGTGGCTGGATGCGTACCAGCGCAGCGAACTGGGCCGCTTCCACCGCCTGTTCGAGCAGGGCCCTCACGCCGAGCGATCCGCGTGGAGCTACACCTACGACGTGCTCGACGTGGACGCGCTGCCGCCCTGCGCACGCCTGCCCCTGCGCCATCCGGACCCCTACCTCCTCACGCCCCTGCACCTGCGCACCGTGGTGCGGTTGTTCCGGGACCTGGGCTGGCATCCCCGTTCGATCGCCGAGCTGGTGCGCTCCCGATACGAGCGCGGCGGGACGGCGAGCGCACTCTGGCGTCGTTACGACGCCCAGACGCGCGCGCTCTTCTACACGCGCGTGCTCCTGGGCTGTCTGGCGGCGGGCCTGGAGCCCGCGGGCGCCTTCACCTGTGACACGCAGTCCGCGCGGGGCGCATGCCCGGCCTGCGGCTGCGGCTTCGATCTGGCGCGGCTGCGCGGGCCATACCGGCCATTCTCCTGACTGGTGGACTGCATGGACTGGGAGACGGGCATCTCGACGGGAATCGCGTACGAACAGCCGATCGCGTCGGTGATCGGTCCCCTCGCGCGAGCCGGCTTCAAGAGCGTGGAGGTGTCGACGGCCCCGCGTCACCTGGACGTGGCGAACTCCGCCCAGGTCGAGGAGGCCGCCTCGCTCCTGCAGGCGGCGGGCCTGCGCGTGCGCTCGCTGCACGCCCCCTTCGGTCACGGCGTGAACTTCACCAGCCCGGCGGAGATCGAGCGGCGCAGCGCCCTGGACACGCTGATTCGCGCCGCCGATGTCCTGGCCAGGATGCACGGCCGCCTCTACGTCGTCCATCCGGGGGGCGAGGACCAGCGCTGGATCTGGGACCGCGAGCGGCGCCTGGATCTGGCGGTGCACGGCTTGCGGGAGCTCTGGCAGGCCTGCCGGGACCGCGGCCTGCGACTGGTCGTGGAGACGCCGCTGCCGCACCTGCTGGGCGGCCAGGTCGAGGACTTCGAGTGGATCTTGGGACGCTTGCCGGAGGAGGGCACGGGCGTGTGTGTCGACACCTCGCACGCGGCTCTGGGAGCCGGCGTGATCCCCCTGATCCACCGGTTCGGCCCGCGGCTCATGCACGTCCAGGCCAGCGACAACCTGGGCACGACGGACGACCATCTCCCGCCGGGGGAGGGCGTGCTGGACTGGTGCGAAGTCGTCGACGCGTTGCGACTCGCGCGCTATCAGGGGACGTTCCTGCTGGAGGTCAGCGGGAGCGGGCCGCTGGAAGACCGGCTCGCGCGGGTGGCGGAGGCGGTGCGGCACCTGTCAGCGCTGGTCGGCGGGCGGCCACCGCGCGGGGCGAAGTGAGGCCGCGTCGGGCCGGGCGGCCCCCGCGCGAGCGCGCTTCGGCGCAAAGCCCACGCGGTCTGGCTGCGCGGGCGCAGAGTTTGCGCCCGGGGACGGGCGAGACGGCCGGAAAACCCTCTGCTGGCGTTGCTTGGGGACTGGCACGCCCCTTGTTCCTGGGGGTGGCGGGAGGACACGATGGGACTTCCAGCCGAATCGCCGGTGATGGAGAATCCAACGACGGCGACGGGCGCGCCCCGCGCAACTGTCGCCCGGCTGGTCGCCCCGCCGCGCATCCCTCCCGTTTCGTTCCAAAGCCTCGTCTATTGCGGCGAGAAGCGACAGCGCGGACGTGGAGGGATGACGACGACCGTGTCGCTCATCGTCCACTCCGTGCTGATCGCCGCTATCGTCGTCGTGCCCATCATGCTCGACGATTTCCTGCCCGAGCCCGACCGGACGGTACGTGCATTCTTCGTATCGCCAACCGGGATCGCACCTCCGCCTCCACCCCCACCCCCGCCGGCCGCCGGAGCGCGTAGCCTCAAGCGTGCTCCGGCGGTCCCGCGTCCTCTCGACGCGGCGCCGAAGTTCGTGGCGCCCGTGGAGGTCCCGGACGAGATCACTCCCGAACCGGGGATCGACCTCGGCGTGGAGGGCGGCGTGCCGGGCGGCGTGGAAGGCGGCGTGCCGGGCGGCGTGGTGGGCGGGATCGTGGGAGGCCTGCCGCAGGAGATCAAGGAAGAGGCGAAGTACGTCCGCGTCGGCGGCAACATCAAGGCCCCCAAGCTCATCCGCCAGGTGAACCCGGAGTACCCGATGCTGGCCCAGCAGGCGCGGGTGCAGGGCTTCGTGATCCTCGAGGCGCGGGTCGGCGTCGACGGCGCCGTCCAGAGCGCGCGCGTGATCCGCAGCATCCCGCTGCTCGACGATGCGGCGATGGCCGCGGTGCAGCAGTGGCGCTACCAGCCGCTGCTCCTGAACGGCATGCCCATGCCGTTCGTGCTCACGGTCACGGTCGTCTTCAAGATCTCGCAGTAGCCGACGGCCTGGCTCGGACGGGCTGGCCCGAGGGGGAGCCGCAGGATGATCCCCAAGCCGCCCTTTCCCTGGGACTTCGATCCCCGCACGGAGGAGGCGGCCTTCGAGGCGCTCAAGACGCGCCTGGCCGGCCTGTGGAGCGCCATCTTCCCCGGGGACGACGAGCACTACACGTCGGTCGTGGTGCCGTCGCTCACGCTCGACCAGGGCGAGCTGAGCAAGATCGCCGGCGCCACGTTCTACGAGGAGCGGCTGCTCTTCCTCCTGATCCGCCTGCGCAACCCCCGCGCGCGCATGGTCTACGTGACGTCGCAGCCGGTGCACCCGCTCGTCCTCGAGTACTACTTCCAGCTCCTGGCCGGCATCCCCGCCAGCCACGCGCGGTCGCACCTGACCCTGCTGTGCGCGCACGATGCGTCGCCGCGCCCGCTGACCGAGAAGATCCTGGAGCGGCCGCGCCTCATCGAGCGCATCCGCGCGGGCATCGTCGACCCGGCCAAGGCCTACCTGACCGTGTTCAACGCCACGGCGCTCGAGCGCCGGCTGGCGGTGACGCTCGACCTCCCGCTCAACGGCCTCGACCCGCGCCTGCTCCACCACGGCACGAAGTCGGGGAGCCGCCGCATCTTCCTGGAGGCCGGCGTGGCCACGCCCGCGGGCGCCTGCGGCCTGCGCGACGAGGAGGACGTGGTGCAGGCCCTGGTGGAGGTCCGGCGTGCCGCCCCCGGCGTGCGGCGCGCGGTCGTGAAGCTGGACGAGAGCTTCTCGGGGGAGGGCAACGCGGTCTACACGTACCCCGAGGGCGACGGCTCGCGCTCCGCGATCCAGGCGGGCCTGGAGCGCCTCGCGTTCGCGGTGCCCGAGGAGACCAGGGGCCACTACTTCGCCAGGCTCGCGCGCATGGGAGGCGTGGTCGAGGAGCTGGTGGAGGGCCCCGGCTTCGCGTCGCCCAGCGTGCAGCTGCGCGTGAACCCGCGTGGCCAGGTCATCCTGGTCGCGACGCACGACCAGATCCTGGGCGGCCCGCTGGGCCAGACCTACCTGGGCTGCCGCTTCCCGGCGGCCCCCGCCTATCGCGCCGCGATCCAGGCCGCAGGCCTGCGCGTGGGACAGGCGCTGGCGTCCAAGGGCGTGGTGAGCCGCTTCGGGGTGGACTTCGTCGCGCGATCGGACCGCGGGCGGTGGGACGTGCGCGCGACCGAGATCAACCTGCGGATGGGCGCGACCACGCACCCGTTCCTGGCCCTGCGCTTCCTGACGGGAGGCGAGCTGGACCCGGCGAGCGGCGAGTTCCGTGCGCCCAGGGGGCTCGCCAAGTGCTACCGCTCCACGGACAACCTCTGCTCGCCCGCCTACCGCGGCCTCCTGCCGGAGGACCTCATCGAGATCCTCACGGTGAACCGCCTGCACTACGACAGCCGGAGCGAGACGGGCGTCCTCTTCCACATGATCGGCGCGCTCTCGCAGTTCGGGAAGGTGGGCCTCACCGCGATCGGCAACACCATGGAGGAGGTCGAGGCGCTCTACGAGAAGACGCTCGCGATCCTCGACCACGAGACGGCCTGCAACGTGCCTCCGCCGGGCCGGAGCACAGTGCCGATCGACTGACGCCCCCCCGACCTACGCGAAGCCGTGGATGCGCTCCACCAGCTGCGCGCTCTCCTCGGGCTCGAGCAGGCGGTCGAGCACGTCGTAGAACGCGGCCTCCTCCCTGAAGTCGTGCTCCTCCAGCACCGCGTGGAGCGCGCGGCAGGCCTCCTCGGCCGTTTCCGCCGGCCCGTAGAGGGAGCGCGCCGCCCGCTCCAGCATCATGCGGATCTCGCGGTGCTCGGCGCGCATCGCGCGCGTGGGGCCGTCGGCCGTGCCCATCCGGGTCTCGAAGGCGGGGAAGAGGAGCTCCTCCTCGAAGTGGATGTGGCGGTTGAGCCGCCGCTCGAAGAGGAGGAAGTGGCGGCGGGCCTCCGGCATGTCGCCGGCGGCGATGGCGGCCAGCGTCGCGCGCTGTTCCTCGTCCAGCCGGGCGTGTTCCCAGGCCAGCGTGTCGTGGACCTGCCAGCCGTGCTCCGGCGCGGCGCGGCGGCAGATCTCGACGCGCCAGCAGGGAGGGTGGTCGACGGGAGCCCACTCGAACTGGCCCTTGCGCGCCTTCTGCAGCGCATGGAGGAGGGAGAGCGGAGGATGGGGGCTGTCGACCAGGATGGAGTCGCCGGGGTTCAACCGGTCGAAGGCCTCGATCAGGGCCGCCTCGTGGCGCTCGGGAGCCGTTGTGGCCAGATCCAGGCTCGGCTTGGTTTCGTAACGCATGGGACCTCCGTTTGGCCGCCGGTGCTGCAAGGGCCGCACCGCAATCGTGACGTTTGTGTGTCGGCACGCGGGGGACCCGCGACAGTCCGCTTCCCGGTTCCCGCGCAGGGCGTGCGCGACGAGGGGGCGTGCTCGGGTGTTCGCGCAAGTGTTTCGGGCCTCGGATGCGTCCGCGCGAATCCTGCGCGGCCCTCGGCCCCAAGGCCCCGCGGAAGCCGCTTCCGCGCGGGCACCCGCCTTGCACAACCGGGAGGCGTCAGCGCTCCAGTCGAGTGCGAGGGAGACTGAAGTGACGAGTCCCACGCAACCGAGCCCACGCGCCCAGGCGTTCCGGGAGGCCCTCCGCGAGCACGTCTGCGGGGTGTGCCTGGACCAGCGAGACGACGGAGCCTGCGGCCTCACCCGGCGCGTCTGCGCGATCGACCGCCACCTGCCCCGCCTGGTCGAGGTGCTGTCGCAGGTCCAGAGCGCCCGCATGGACGAGTACGAAGCGGCCGTGCGCGAGCAGATCTGCGGCGGCTGCCCCGAGCAGGCCGCGGACGGCACGTGCGCCCTGCGAGAGGAGGCGGACTGCGCGCTCTTCGCGTACCTCCCGCTCGTGCTGGAGGCGATCGAGGGCGTGATCGCCGACGAGGCCGCCGAGTGAACGGACATCCGGCCGGCGTTCCCCGCGGCGTCCGGCCGTTCGGACCGGGCGCGGTCGACTTCGCCCAGGCGCCCTTCCTCGTGATCTGGGAGACGACGCAGGCCTGCGCCCTGGCCTGCCGGCACTGCCGCGCATCCGCGCGACCGTGGCGCGATCCCGGCGAGCTCGACACCGCGGAAGGCTTCCGGGTCATCGACCAGACCGCGGCGATGGGAACGCCGCTCATCGTCCTGAGCGGCGGCGATCCCGTGAACCGGCCCGACCTCATGGAACTGGTTCGGCACGGGAAGCGGGCCGGCCTGCGCGTGGCCACCATCCCCGCCGCCACCGACGCGCTGACTCCAGGGCTCGTGCGCGAGCTGAAGGCGAGCGGCCTCGACCAGATGGCGCTGAGCCTCGACTACCCGCGGGCCGAGCTGCACGACGCCTTCCGCGGCGTGCCCGGCGCCTTTGCGAAGACGGTGGCCGCGGCGGGGTGGGCGCGCGCAGCCGGGATGCCGCTGCAGGTCAACACCACCGTCGCGGCCGAGACGGTGCCGTACCTGGAGGAGATGGCCGCGCTGGTCGAGCAGCTGGGCGTCGTGTTCTGGGAGGTCTTCTTCCTCGTGCCCGTGGGGCGCGGCGAGGAGCTGGGCGGTCTGCAGGCGCACGAGGCGGAGCGCATCTTCGACCTGCTCTACCGGACGCAGAAGAAAGCACGCTTCATCGTGAAGGTCACCGAGGCCCCTCACTACCGCCGGCACGTCGCGCAGCGCGAGAGACACGCGGCGGGCCTGCGCGGCCGGCCCGCGGACGGCGTCGCGATGCCGGACCTGCTGACCACGTCCGAAGGGCCCGGCCACACGGTGGGCCTGGCGCCGCGGGGCGTGAACGCCGGCAACGGGTTCCTGTTCGTGTCCCACCGCGGCGAGATCTATCCGAGCGGGTTCCTGCCGCAGTCGGCCGGCAACGTGCGGACGCGCGACCTGGCCGACGCCTATCGCAACGCGGACGTCTTCCGCGCCCTGCGCGACGTGGACCGGCTGGAGGGCCGCTGCGGCCGGTGCGAGTACCGCCGGATCTGCGGCGGCTCCCGCTCGCGGGCGTTCGCGCTCACGGGAAGCCTCTTCGCGACCGATCCCTGGTGCGTCTACGAGCCGCGCGGCGCGGACGCACCGCGCGCGCAGGAAGGAGCCGCATGTCCGGCTGGTTGAGACGGATCGTCCGCGTCCTCTCCTCGGTCCGCCTGGCCGTCGTGACCATGGCCGCGCTGGGCGTGGCCTGCATCGCCGCGACGTTCTACGAGTCGTCGCACGGGACCGCCGCCACGCAGCGGCTGTTCTACCGCTCGTACTGGTTCACGGCGCTGCTGGCGCTGCTCGCGGCCAGCATCCTCTTCTCCGCGCTCGAGCGCTTCCCCTGGAACCGGCACCAGATCGGCTTCGTGCTCGCGCACGCCGGGATCCTGATCCTGATGGGGGGCTCGGTGCTCTCGCTGCACGCGGGCCTCGAGGGCCGGCTGACGCTGGCGGAGGGCGAGACGTCGGCGCGGCTCGCGGTGGGAGGCGAGGCCCTCCACCTCGGACTGCCCGACGGCACGCATGCGGTCCTGCCCGTCGACTTCCGCGAGCGCCCGCCCCGGCCGGGCACGCGCATCGACGTGCCGGCCGCGAAGGCCGCGGTCGTCGTGGAGGCGTACGAGCCGGACGCGAGCCTGGGGGATGTCTGGGCGGAGGCGCTGCCCGGCCAGGCGGGCGCGCCGGCCCTCCAGTTCACGCTCTCGGGGCACGGCCAGCCGCTCTCCGGCTGGCTCATGGCGGGGGAGCCGGGGCCGGCGCACGTCGAGCTGGGCCCGATCCTGTTCTCGCTCGACGCCGCCGCGGGCGAGGACGAGGCGCGGACGATGCTGAAGCCTCGCGAGGGCGTCAACCAGGTCGCGTTCGTGGCGGGCCCCGGGGAAGCGCTGCGCTACACGCTGTCCTCGCGCAAGGGCGCGCCGCGCACCGGCGACCTCGCGGTGGGCGAGGCGGTGCGCACGCCGTGGATGCAGCTGTCGGTGTCGGTGGACCGGTTCCTGCGTCGCGCGGTGCGCCAGCGCGTGGTGACGCGCGGCCGCGAGGGGACCAGGGAGGAGGATCGCACGCCCGCGGTCCGGCTCCGCGTGGAGACGCCGTCGGGCCTCGCCCGCGAGTGGCTCGAGTTCGGCGCCTCGGAGACGATCGAGATCGACGGAGCGCCCGCCCACGTGGGCTACGGACCGCGCGAGAGCGACCTGCCCTTCCAGGTGACGCTGCTCGACTTCCACAGCGAGACCTACCCGGGCTCGCGGATGGCGGCGACGTACGAGAGCCGCGTGCGGGTCGAGGACCCCGCCGGCGGGCCCTTCGAGCGCACGATCTCGATGAACCGTCCGCTGCACCATCGGGGGTACACCCTGTTCCAGGCGTCGTACGTCGACGGCGAGCGGCAGACCTCGATCCTCTCCGTGTCCCGCGCGCCCGGCCTCCCGCTCGTGTACCTGGGCAGCGCGCTCGTGAGCGTGGGCGCGCTCTGGATGTCGTTCTTCAAGCGCTGGGTGGCCCGACAGCAGGGCCGCCGGGCCTTGGCGCGCCTGCAGCCGGGCGCGATCCCGCTCGCCGTGGTGCTGGCCGGCCTGCTCGCCCCCTCGTCCGTGCAGGCGGGCAGCGACGAGGTCGACGCGCTGCGCACGGTCGCGGTCCAGGACGGGGGCCGGCTGAAGCCGCTCGACACGTTCGCGCGTGAGTCCGCGCGGCGCGTCGCGGGGGCCCGGCCGTTCACCGGCGGCGAGACGGTGAAGGGGCTGGACGCGGTCGAATGGGTCCTCTCGATGCTCTCCGATCCCGCCCGCTGGCAGACCGAGCCGATCGTGCGCGTCGCGCACGCGGACCTGCGCGCCACGGTGGGCCTGCCGGCCGAGCGCGATCGCTTCTCGTACGCGCAGCTGGCGGCGCACGAGGGCGTCCTGGCCGCGGTGGTGTCCGTGCGGGACAAGCTCGCGCGAGACGAGGCGTTGACGCCGGTGGAGTCGGAGGTGGCCGGCCTGTACGACACGCTCGCGCTCGTGCGCGGCCTGCTGGACGGCTCCGCGCTGCGCGTCGTCCCCGTGAGCGGCGCGTCCGGAGCGTGGCTCTCGGTGGCGGACCTGGCGCCCGGCGCGGAAGGCGGGCACCTGGCCGCGCTGCGCGAGCGCACGGGGACGCTGGTCGCCGCGCACGTGGGCGGTTCCGGCGTCTCGGCCGCGGCGTCCGCCTGGCGCGACGAGCTGCGGGGGCTGGGAGGCGCCGGGTACGCCGACGACACCACGCTGGCGCGCGAGGTCGGCTACAACCGGCTCAAGCCCTTCCGTCTGGCCTGGGTGCTCTACCTGACGGCGTTCCTGCTGCTGCTCGCCAGCTTCCCGCTGGCATCGCGGTGGCTCGGTGGGCTGGGGCTGGGTCTCGCGGCGCTGGGCCTGGCCGCGAATACGCACGGGATGCTGCTGCGCACGCTCATCTCCGGTCGCGCGCCCGTCACGAACATGTACGAGACCGTCGTGTTCGTCGCGTGGGGAGCGGTGGTGCTGGCGCTCGTGTTCGAGGCGGTCTACCGGGGGCGCGTGGCCGCCACCTGCGCCAGCGGCCTGGCGGTCGTCGCGCTCGTGCTCGCCGACAACGTGCCGATCCTGGACGGCTCGATCGCGCCGCTCGTGCCCGTGCTGCGCGACAACACCTGGCTGACGCTGCACGTCCTCACGATCACGCTCGGGTACGCGGCCTTCTTCCTGGCCATGGGCCTGGGCCACCTCAACCTGGCGCTGTTCGCGTTCGCGCCGGGGCGCGCCGCCCTGCTGAAGTCGCTGACGCTGTTCCTGTACCGCTCGCTGCAGGTCGGGACCTTCTTCCTGGCGGTGGGCACGCTCCTGGGCGGCGTGTGGGCCTCGTACTCGTGGGGACGCTTCTGGGGCTGGGACCCCAAGGAGACGTGGGCGCTCATCGCGCTGCTCGGGTACCTGGCCGTGCTGCACGGCCGGCTCATCGGCTGGTTCAAGGACTTCGGGCTGGCGGTGGGGGCGATCGCGGGCTTCCTGCTGGTGCTGATGGCCTGGTATGGCGTCAACTACGTGCTGGGCACCGGGCTGCACGCCTACGGCTTCGGAGCGGGCGGGGCCGGCTGGATGCTGGGGTTCGCCGTCGTGGAGATGGTGATCGTGGTGCTCGCGCTGGCGCGCCGCGCGCAGCTGCCGCAGACGTCGCCCGCGCGCGAGCCGCACGCGGTGGCGGTCCCATGACCATGAAGCCCGAAGTGGCGATCATCGGCGGCGGCATCTCGGGCCTCACGGCCGCGTACGCGCTGGACCGCGCGGGCGTGCCCTTCACGCTGATCGAGGCGTCGTCGCGGTGGGGCGGCCGCATCCTCACCGACCACGCCCAGGGCTTCCTGCTCGAGGGAGGGCCCGACTCGCTCTTCGCGCAGAAGACGAAGGGGCTCGAGCTGTGCCGCGAGCTGGGGCTCGAGGACCATCTGATCCCCTCGCGCGAGCCGCGCACCGTGTACGTCCTGAAGCGCGGGCGCCTGCACGCGCTGCCGCCGGGCCTGGCCGCGGGGGCGCCGCAGGACGTGCCGGCCTTCCTCCGCAGCCGGCTCTTCTCCTGGCCCGGCAAGCTGCGCATGGGGCTGGAGCCGCTCGTGCCGCGTCGGCGCGACGGCGCGGACGAGTCGATCGCGACCTTCTTCCGCCGCCGCCTGGGCCGCGAGGCGCTCGCGCTGCTGGGCGACCCGCTGCTGGCGGGGATCCATGCGGGCGACCCCGAACGGCTCTCGCTCGGCACCAACATGCCCGTGCTGTCCGATCTCGAGCGCCGCTCGGGGAGCCTCTCCCGCGGGCTGGCGTCGCGGGGCGGGCACGCGGGCGGCCCGCTGTTCTACACGCTGCGCAAGGGGTTGCACGAGATGGTCGACGCGCTCGTGCGCCGGCTGCCGCCGGCGCGGCTGCGGGCCGGGACGCCGGTCCATGCGCTCGTGCGCGACGGCGATGGGTACGAGGTGCAGCTCGAGCACGGGGGCTCACTGCGTGCGGGCCACGTCATCCTGGCGGTGCCGGCTCCCGTGGGCTCGCGCATCCTGGCCAGCCTCGACCTCGACACCGCGGCCTGGCTGCTCTCGATCCCGTTCGCGCCGACCGCGACGGTCCTGCTGGGCTATCGGCGCGAGGACGTGACGCATCCGCTCGACGGGCACGGCCTGCTGATCCCGCGCGGCGAGGGGCTGCGCACCACCGCGTGCTCGTTCGTCTCGACCAAGTTCGCGTACCGGGTGCCCGAGGGGCACGTGCTGCTGCGCGGGTTCATCGGAGGTGTCCGCGATCCCGAGGCGCTGTCGCTGGGCGAGCAGGGGCTGCTGTCCACCGTCGAGCGGGAGCTGACGCCGATCCTGGGGCTGCGCGCGGCGCCGGTGGTGACGCGCGTGTTCACCTGGCCGCAGTCGATGCCGCAGATGGAGACGGGTCATCGCGAGCGCATGGCCGCGCTCGACCACCGGCTCGAGCAGTGGCCGGGGCTCACGCTGATCGGCGCGGGCCTGCGCGGGACCGGCATCCCCGACGCGGTCGCAGACGGCTTGCGCGCGGCGGAGCAGGTGGCTGGCCGCACACCGGCCGTGGCGTCGATGACGTGATCGGAGGAGGCCGCGCCTGCGGCCTCAGGTCAAGCCGAGCACCGAGCGCACGAGGCGATCGTTCGCGTCCACCTCGCCGTGGCGTGCCATCTCGTCGAGGGCGGCGGTCGGCGCGTGAAGCAGCTGGTCGACGATCGCACGGGCGAGCGCGTCGAGCGCCCGTTCCTGGTCCGGGCCCAAGTGCCCGAGACGACGACGGGCCCGCTCCATCTCCGCGGTACGGATCGCCGCGCCGCGCTCACGCAGTGCCGTCACGAGGGGTACGGCCGCAGCCGATGGCATCATCATTCAGAGGCTCCAGGGCGCTCACTCGGGCCCGACGTGGCAGGAGTACAAGCCCCGTGCCGCGTCGCAAGTCGTGCGTCATGAGCGGGCCGAGGGCGAGCGCCGAAGGAGTTGCGCGCGTGCGCGGGCGGACGAGCGCATCTTCTGCGACCCTTCGGGCGGCACGCCAGGCGCAGGGCCTGCGCACCGCCATCGACCGCGCTGCAGACCTTGCGCGCTCCGGGCCCGGTGTGCGCGCCAGGGATGCCCGCGGCGCTGGTATCGCCGTTGCTTTCGACACGGCCGTGGAGAGGGGAGACCCGATGAAGCGTACGACCATGGACATCCGGACGTGCGGCGCCCTGGTGGCGCTGGCCGGGCTCGTCGCCAGCGGATGCAGTCGGACCGGCTCCGCGGACGCTGCGCCGCCGCCGGCGATGGCGCCCGCCGCCGAAGCATCGCTCCCACCGGGGCACCCGCCGCTCGATGCGAGCGCGTCGATGCCGCACGGCCATCCGTCATCCGGCGTGGCTGCGGCCGGCGAGCCCGTGCGGGGAACCGTGACGCTCGCTCCGGCCCTGCGCGATGGGGCGCCCAAGGGCGCGGCCCTCTTCCTGATCGCCCGCGCGGCGGACAAGCGCATCGTGGCCGTGCGCAAGCAGGACGCTGTCGCGTTCCCGTACGCCTTCGAGCTGTCGTCGGCCGACGCGATGACGGACGGCTCGGGCTTCCACGGCGCGCTCGAGATCACCGCGCGGCTGTCGCGCTCGGGCGATGCGGCCCCCGCGAGCGGGGACATCGAGGGACGCCGCGCGAACGTGTCCGTCGGCTCGAAGGACGTGCGGATCGAGCTGGACCAGGTGCGGCCCTAGCGCGCCGCGGCCGCGTCCCGCGGCACCCAGCCACGCTGGAACGCGAGCGACACCGCCTGGAGCTTGGAGTGCACCTGGAGCTTGTCCAGGATGTGATGCACGTGGTTGCGGACGGTGGCCGTGCTGAGCCGGAGGCGGGCTGCGATCTCCTTGTTCGGCAGACCCTCGGCGACGAAGCGCAGGACCTCGCGCTCACGACGGGTCAGCGGGGCGGGCTCGCACGGCAGCGGCTCCGCGACGCTCTCCTCGCAGGGGACGTCCTTCAGCCGGGCCATGAGCCACGCGAGCCGGCTCCCTTCCTGGATCGGCCGCAGTACGTGGACGAGCGTGAAGAGGTCCGGCCGCAGCGAGGGAATGCGCAGGATGGTGACGCCGACCGTGCGCGATCCGCTCCCGTTGGCGGCGACCTGGAGGTCGAAGCCCGCGATCTCCTCCTGCGCCTGCACGCCCGCGCGGACCGGACAGTTGGCGTAGCAGTACCGGTTGCCGAACACGTCCCGCCCGGCCACCACGTCGTAGCAGCGGCGCCCCAGCAGCTCGTCGGTGCGGCGGCCCAGGATCCGGGCGGCGCCGTCGTTGCAGAACACGATCCGGTCGCGGCTGTCGGTCGCGAACGCGGGCGGGTGGCCGGACGCGAGGACTTCGAGCAGCTCGGGGCTGTGCGCGGGACGAGCGGTTGCGGCGGTTGCGGTCAGCATCGACCCTCACTTCAGCAAGGGCGGTGCCAGGCGCTGCGGCCGATCGCGACGGCGGAGGGCGCGCAACCCTGGCGCCCGCCCGCAGGGTTTGCCGGCGCGGCCCGGTGTGCGATATGAGTGCACCATGCTGGTGAACGTCACCGAGATCAGCCGTGGCGACATCCTCCAGATCAACGGCGACCCCTGGCAGGTCACCGAGGTGTCGTCGCAGACGCCGTCGGCGCGCGGCGCCGCCATGATGGTCAAGGCGAAGCTGCGGAACCTGCGCACCGGCCAGGGCCTGCAGAAGAACTGGCGGGGCGGGGAGACGGTCGACAGCGCCGAGGTCGAGCGGAGCGGCGTCCAGTTCCTGTACGCGCAGGGCGACACGTTGGTCTTCATGGACCTCTCGAGCTACGACCAGCTCTCCCTGGACGCCGATCAGGTGGGGGACGCGCGCTCCTACCTGCTCGAGAACCAGGAGCTGCGTGCGCTCTCCTTCGAGGGGCGGGTGATCGCGCTGGACCTGCCCCTGACCGTGGACCTGGCGGTCGTGGACACCGCGCCTGCCCTCAAGGGGGCCACGGCGCAGGCCCAGCTCAAGCCCGCGGTCGTGGAGACCGGGCTCACCGTCATGGTCCCGTCCTACATCGAGGGGGGCGAGCGCATCCGGGTCGACACGCGGGACGGCCGGTTCGTGGAGCGCGTGCGCTGAAATCCCTCCGGGGCCTCAAAAAGTGGCTCCGGGACCGCGCGCCTGGGCGTATACTGTGCCCCCGATTCCGACAGGACGATGACACTCGCACGGGGCGTGCTCCTCGCTTCCCGATACCGCGTGCAGAAGGTGCTGGGCCACGGGTCCACGGGCACCGTCTACCGCGCCCACGACGTGCTCCTCGACCAGCCGGTCGCGGTGAAGGTGCTCCGCGAGGCGTCGGCCGCGCGCCGCGGCCGGATCCGCAGCTTCCGGGGCGAGGTGGGCCTGTCGCGGCGCATCGCGCACCCCAACGTCTGTCGCGTCCACGAGTACGTCGAGGACGAAGGTGCCCGGTTCCTCGTCCGCGAGCTGGTCGACGGCCGTGACCTGCGCGCGGTGCTCCGGCGGCGGGGCCCGCTGCCGCCCGAGCTGGCCTGCGAGATCGCGCTGGAGCTGGCGCACGGTCTCTCGGCCATCCATGCCGCGGGGCTCGTCCACCGCCGCCTGACGTCGCGGCACGTGCTGTGCGACGCCACCCCGCGGGTGCGGATCGCGGGGCTGCGGCGGGCGCGGAAGGCGGGGCCGTCGTCCCGCTCGCCCCGAGCGGCGCACGGCCGCGCCGAGTACATGAGCCCCGAGGAGGCGCGCGGGCAACAGGTGGACGCGCGCAGCGACCTGTACAGCCTGGGCGTGCTCCTCTACGAGATGATCACCGGCGCGCCTCCCTTCCGCGGCGCGACGCCGGTGCTCACGCGCCTGCAGCAGGTCCACGAGCCGCCGGCGCTGTCGGGCCCGCGCGCCGCCCGCATCCCCCTGCGCCTCGTGGCTTTCCTCTCGAAGTCGCTGGCCAAGGCGCCGGAGGAGCGCTTCGGCAGTGCCACGGAGATGGCGTCCGCGCTGCGCGCCGCGGCCCGGCCCGCGGTGCCGATGGAGATGGACGCGCTGCCGTGGGCCATCCACGAGGAGCTGCTGGACGACCCGTTCGTGCCGAGGCTCGGGCGCGCCGCGCAGACGGGGCTCGCGCTCACGGCCCTGGCCGCGACGGTGTGGGCCGGCGGCTGGCTGGCGATGCGGACGCGCGAGCCTCACCCGAGCGCGACGGTCGTGACGCAGCCCGCGTCGCCCTTCGTGCCGGCCGCGATCGAGTCGCCGCCGCCCGCGACCGTGGAGATCGCCGATCCACCCCAGCCTCCGCCGACGGTCGCGACCCCTCCGGTGGCTCGTCCGGCGGCGGCTCGTCCCGTGCGCGCCGCGCGCCTGGAGCCGCGCCCGCTCGGTCCGCCCCCCGGGGAGATGCCGGTCGTGCCCGCGGTGCTGGAGACGAGCCGCCTGGTGGAGGACGCGACGGTTCCCGAGATGGCGGAGGCGGCGGCCGCGGACGACTCGCCCGGCCGGCTGCAGATCGGCGTGCGTCCCTGGGCCGTCGTGCGCATCGACGACCGGCGCGTCGGCGAGACGCCGCTCGCCCCGCTCGAGCTGCCGCCCGGGACGTACACGGCGCGCTTCGAGCATCCCGACTACCAGCCGCTCATGCGCAAGGTGACGGTCCGTCCAGCCGAGACGGTCCGCCTCCAGGTCGACCTGGGTCTGGACGGCATCGCCCGCTGAGAGCGGCGCGCCTCCAGGCCTCGTGGAGGGAGCGATGACGACGTGGGTGATGGCGATGGTCCTGCTGGCCGG
The DNA here is from genome assembly GCA_025923995.1 of Vicinamibacteria bacterium. Classification (GTDB taxonomy): domain Bacteria; phylum Acidobacteriota; class Vicinamibacteria; order Fen-336; family Fen-336; genus JAICEW01. Next base: position 20,496 of record JAICEW010000062.1, read on the forward strand.
GCCGTCTTCGGAGCCGTCCGTCCGCGACGGCATCCGGCAGGTGGACGAAGGCGACCTGCAGGGGGCGGTGGTCACGCTGACGGACGCGCTCAAGCGGATGGACGCCGGCCAGGCGCCCGACAAGGAGCGCGCGCTCGGCTACGTGTACCTCGGCATGGCCCAGCTCGGGCTGGGGCAGGAGGACCCGGCACGCGCCAGCCTGCGCTACGCCTGGGGACTGAACCAGGGCGCGGGGCTGGACCCCAAGCTCTTCCCGCCCCGCGTGGTCCGCCTGTACGACGAGGTGGGCGCCGACGTGCGCGCGCGCACCCGCGTGACGAAGTCCTCTCGGTCGCTCGCGATCCTGGGCACGGCCGCGGGCGTCGGCCTGGGCGCAGCGGCGCTGGCCGCAGGTGGCTCGTCCGCGGCGGCTCCGCCCACGACGCCTGCGGCTCCCGCGGTGGTCAACGTGCGGCTGTTCAACAACGACGACATCGGCCGCGTCTTCGTCAGCGGCTCCCTGCTGAGGCAGGTGGGCCTGGGCGAGGACACGGGGCTGCTGGACGTGAGCGCGCGGCTGGTGCCGGGCGTGAACGAGATCGCGTTCGAGCTGGAGAACGCGCACGGCGCGATCAGCTACGGGTTCGAGGTGTACGTCGGCGACGCGGTCGCCTTCCGCGAGACCTGCGGCGTGGTGTTCCAGGGCGGCTGCGAGAGCGACCAGCGCTTCCCGCCCGGCGTCGTCCGCCGGTTCACGTTCACCATACAGCGCTGACGAAGCGCTGTATGGTGGCGCAAGGGAGGTGTGCCATGGTCAAGGTCGCGCTCTACGTCCGGCTGGAAGCGAAGTCAGGGAAGGAGGCGGACGTCGAGTCCTTCCTGCGCGGCGGCCTGGCCATCGTCGAGGAGGAGCCGGCCACGACGGCCTGGTTCGCCATCAAGATGGGTCCGTCCACCTTCGGCATCTTCGACGCGTTCCCCGACGAGGCGGGACGCCAGGCGCACCTGACGGGCCGCGTCGCCGCGGCCCTGATGGCGAAGGCGGGCGAGCTGCTCGCGCAGCCGCCGTCGATCGAGAAGGTGGACGTGCTGGCGGCGAAGCTCCCCTAGGACGAACGCGGGGGGGTTGGGGGGTGCGGCGCAGCACCCCCCGGCTCGATGACGAGCGTTCGGAGACGCTTGACGGCGTCCCGGATCTCGCGCTCGGTCACCCCGCCGTAGCCCAGGACCAGGCCCGCGCGCCGGGGCTGGCCCGAGTAGCAGGCCGAGAGCGGCATCGTCCACAGCCCCTGTGCGGCCGCGCGCACGGCCAGGTCGCGGTCGCGCGTGCCCGGCGGCAGCGCGGCCGCCAGGTGCATGCCCGCGGCGTCGCCGACCACCTCCAGCTGCGGGAGCTCCTGCGCCAGCGCGTCCACCAGCGCCGCCCGCCGCTCGGCGTACAGCACGCGCATGCGCCGCAGGTGGCGGCCGAAGTGGCCCTCGGCGATGAAGTCGGCCAGCACCGCCTGGAAGAGCGACGGCGGGCAGACGTCCATGGCCTCGCGCACCGCGGCGAAGCGCGGGACGAGGTCGGCGGGCACGACCACGTAGCCCACCCGCAGCGCGGGGAACAGGACCTTGCTGAAGGTCCCGACGTAGATCACGCGCGCGTCACGGTCCAGGCCCTGCAGGGAAGCGATGGGCAGGTGCTCGTAGCGGTACTCGCTGTCGTAGTCGTCCTCGATGATCCAGCCGCCGCTGCGGTGGGCCCAGTCGAGCAGCTGCAGCCGCCGGGCGGCCGTCATGGTGACGCCCAGCGGGTACTGGTGGGACGGCGTCACGTACGCGCCGCGCGCGCCGGCCTCGCGCGCGAGGCCGGCCGTCACGTCCAGGCCGCTGCCGTCGACCGGCACGGGGACGAGCCGCGCGCCGGCCATGGTCAGCGCGTCCTTGGCGCCCACGTAGCCCGGCTCCTCCATCCACACGGGCGCGCCCGGCTCGAAGAGGACGCGGGCCGCGATCTCGAGCGCCTGCTGCGATCCGCTCACGACCATGACCTGCTCGGCTTCGCACCGCACGCCGCGGGCGGTGCGCAGGTAGGACGCGACCGCCTCGCGGAAGGGCGCGTGGCCCATCGGGTCGCCGTAGTGGAGCAGGCTCGCGCGCGGGTTGCGCAGGTGCCGCGAGACGAGGCTGGACCAGGCCTGGACGGGGAAGCGGTCGACGGCGGGCTGGCTGAGTCGGAACGGCCCGCGTCCGCCCAGCCAGGGCTCGGGATCCCGCAGCAGCGGGTCCGCCGCGCGGGCGACGCGGCGCGGGCCCGGCCGCGGGGACGCGGAGGGCGGTGCCGCCTTGCGCGACGGCTCGTGGAAGTCCTCGGGGAGGACGCGCGCGACGAACGTGCCCGCGCCCACGCGCGCCTCGAAGTACCCCTCCGCCAGCAGCTGCTCGAACGCGGTGAGCACGGGGATGCGCGAGATGCCCAGCTCGCGGGCCAGGTCCCGCGTGGACGGGACCCGCTCGCCGGCGCGCAGGCGCCTCAGCACGATGGCGTCGCGGTAGCCGTCGTAGACCTGGCGGTAGAGCGGGGTGGGGGACTTGCGGTCGATCGCGACGGGCGGCAGCACGATTCGATTCTAGTGGCCGCCGCCATCCACAGGGGTCCGCTGCAGGCGGGGGCCCGCAGCTTGTATGCTCTGGCGCTCGGCCGGGCCTCCCTCCCGCGGGCCGGACGCGGAGGTATGGCGCGATGGCGAAGCTGCTCAAGTGGCTCGGCCTGACGCTGGGCGCGATCGTCCTGCTGCTCGGGGCGTTCGCGGCCTACGTGGCCGTGGCGCCGCTGCCGAGCTACGAGCCGCGTCCGCCCGCGCTCCAGGTGGAGGCGACGCCGGAGCGGGTCGCGCGCGGCAAGCGCCACACCGAGCTGCTCTGCGCCGGCTGCCACTTCGACTCGAGCACGGGCGCCCTGACCGGCAAGCGCATGGTGGACCTGCCGCCGCAGTTCGGTGTCGCGTACTCGAAGAACATCACCGCCGACCGCGAGAAGGGCATCGGGGCGTGGACCGACGGCGAGATCGCGTTCCTCATCCGCACGGGCATCGGGCGGGACGGCCGCTACACGCCGCCGTGGATGGTCAAGCTGCCGAACGCGTCCGACCAGGACATCGAGGACGTGATCGCGTTCCTGCGCTCCGACGACGTGCTGGTGCGCGCGCAGGCGGTGGACGACCGCGAGTCGGAGCCGAGCTTCCTGACCCGCCTGCTGTGCCGCGTCGCCTTCAAGCCCTTCGACTACCCGCAGCAGCCGGTGGCCGCGCCGCCGCCCACGGACCAGGTCGCCTTCGGCCGCTACCTGGTCACGGCGCGGCGGGGGTGCTTCGCGTGCCACTCGGCGGACTTCAAGACGAACGACGAGCTCCACCCGGAGCGGTCGGCCGGCTACCTGGGCGGAGGCAACGCCATGCCCGACATCGCGGGGAAGCTGGTCTACACGTCGAACCTGACGCCGGACGCGGAGACGGGGATCGGCGGCTGGACCTACGAGCAGTTCCGTCGCGCCATGATCGAGGGCATCGGCGTCGACAACCAGCCTCTGCGCTTTCCGATGGTGCCGTATCGCATCCAGGAGGACGAGTACGTGCCGCTCGCGAGCTACGTGAGGACGCTCGCTCCCTCCGCCGCGACACGGTAACCGGGATCACATGTCGCCGTCATTTTTGGAGCGCCGGTCGTTTGAGGCTTGTCCGGCGCGGCATGCCGTAGTAGAACATGGGCCGTCCGGGGACACTTCGAGCAGGAAGAGATGTGCGATGCGGGCCCCTCCGCCCTCGCGTGCGTACGCCCCGGTGGTCCTTTTTTCGGCCGATTGACGGCCCCGCGTCCAGCCCGGCGTAGCGAGCGGGCGCGGCGACGAACGACTCCGGATGCAGGAGCCAAGAGGAGGCTTACGACAATGGCTGGTACCGGCACGATGACCCTGAGGGCGGCGAAGCGGCGTGAGATCACCATGATGTGGATGAAGCAGCTCCTGGAAGCGCAGGAGAAGCAGGGTACGGCCAAGGCCGCCGCGGCCGCCTGGATCGGCGCCGTCTACGCGCTGCGCGCGGCCTCGCGCCTGGACGGCAACGCCGACTGGGGCAAGGTCGGCGACGAGATGATCGGGAACCTGGAGGCGGTCTACCTCGAGCTGTTCGGCAAGGAAGGCGAGAAGGCGATCGAGGCCGGCCGCCGCCTGCTGCAGACGCACGAG
>JAICEW010000063.1 GCA_025923995.1 Vicinamibacteria bacterium
GGCCGTCGTCTCGGGCCTCATTGCGGCGCGGGACGCGCGTCCGGTAAGCTCGACCCTTCGAATGAGCGATGCCCCCGAGGTGTTCATCGGCCTGGGATCCAACCTGGGGGACCGAACCGCGCTGCTGGCGCAAGGCCTCGCCCGCCTGGCCGAGGCCGGCTTCGACGTGGCCAGGGAGAGCTCGCGGTACCTGACGGAGCCGGTGGACGCTCCTCCGCAGGACTGGTTCGTGAACGCGGTGGCCGCCGGGCGCACGTCGCTGACGCCGGAAGCGCTGCTGGCCGCCTGCCTGGAGGTGGAGCAGGGCCTGGGCCGGGAGCGCGGCCTCCACCACGGCCCGCGCACCCTCGACCTCGATATCCTTATCTATGGTGACGAGCGGCGGGACGGACCCGGCCTGACCCTTCCCCATCCGCGGATGCACGAACGGCGGTTCGTCCTCACGCCCCTGTGCGAGCTGGCGCCCGACCTGCGCCATCCGCGGCTGGGCGTCACCATGAGCGAGCTGCTCCTGCGCTGCCCCGACCGCTCGCGCGTGGTGAAGCTGCCGGTGGAGACGGGGACGCGCGCGTGAGCTTCCACTACATCGCGGTCGAGGGACCCACCGGCGTCGGCAAGACCGCGGTGGCGGAGCGGCTGGCCCAGCGGCTGGAGGCCTCGGCCATGCTGGAGGAGTGGGGACAGAACCCGTTCCTCAAGCCGTTCTACGACGGCCGCGCCGGCGCCGCCTTCCAGGCCGAGGTCTTCTTCCTGCTGCAACGCCATCGTCAGCAGCAGGAGCTGCTGCAGCGCAACCTCTTCACGCAGGCGTCGATCACCGACTACGTGTTCGAGAAGAGCCGGCTGTTCGCGTACCTGAACCTGGAGGACAGCGAGCTCTCGGTCTACGAGAAGCTCTACACGCTGCTGGCCGAAGGCGTGCCGCGACCGGACCTGGTGGTGTACCTGCAGGCGCCGACCGAGGTGCTGGCGCGACGCATCCGCCAGCGCGGACGTCCCGACGAGACGCACCTCTCGGAGGAGTACCTCTCCGAGGTGAACCGCGCCTACAACCACTACTTCTTCCACTACACGCACACGCCGCTGCTGGTCGTGAACACCGCGGACGTGGACTTCGTGAAGCACGAATCCGATCTCGACGACCTGCTGAAGCAGATCCGCCAGATGGGAAAGGGCACGCAGTACTACGTCCCGCAGGCGCGGAGCTGACGGAGGTGGAGGTCGGCGCGCGCGGACGCTCATCAGTGCCTCGAGAGCGCGGAGCGCGCCTTGACCTCCCGCCCGTAGTGGTCCATGCTGTCCTCGGTTCTCTCATGGCCACTGCGTCGCGCCAGCTTGCGCTGCCGTTCGACGAACAGCCGCTGTGGAACGCGCCTGCCCTGGAAGCGGCGCTGGCGCGCGCGGCCGGACGTCCGCTGCGCCTCACGCTCACCGAGAACCGCTCGGTGCTGCTCTCGTTCCGGCGCCAGCGCGCGCTCACGCTCGTCCGGCTCCATCGCATGTTCCTGCACGCGCCACCCGCGGTGGTGGCGGCGGTCGCGCGCAGCCTGCGACGCACGCGACGCCGCGCGGAAGCGGACGTGCGCCGCTTCATGAACGAGAACCTGCACCGCGTGCGCAAGGTGAAGCGGGCGCTGCCCCCGCTGGTCACGGCCGGGACCGCGCACGACCTGCAGCAGGTGTTCGCGCGGCTCAACGCGCGCTTCTTCGGCGGAGCGCTGCGGGTGCCGCTCACCTGGGGCCGCGGCGGCGGGCGCGCGCGGCGCGGCGGGCTGACCTTCGGCAGCTACGACCCGGTGCTGGCGCTCATCCGCATCCATCCCGTGCTGGACCGGCGCGACGTGCCCGACTACTTCCTGGAGAGCGTCGTCTACCACGAGATGCTGCACCACCACCTGGGCGGCATCCCCGACAAGGCGGGGCGCACCGTGTACCACTCGCGCGCGTTCCGCGAGGAGGAGGCGCGCTACCCCTTCCACACCCAGGCCCTGGCCTGGGAGAAGGAGAACCTGCCGCTGCTGCTGCGGGCCAGCCAGGAGCTGGACCAGAAGCGGCGCGCCCGTCGCGGCCGCTGAACAAGCGGCCGACGCCGTTCGTACTCCTGGCCGTACCTCATGCGTCATCTGCGACGGCTCCTGCCGTATCTGTCCCGACACCGCGCCCCGTTGCTGCGCGGCACCGCCTGCCTGCTGCTGACCACCGCGCTGTCGGTGGCATCGCCCTGGGTGCTCCGCCACGCCGTCGACGACCTGGTGGTCGCGGTCACGCGCGCCAAACTGGCCCTCTACGCCTCGCTGACGGTGGGGCTGGTCGCGGTGGAGGGGGTGTTCCGCTACTGGATGCGGACCATCCTGATCGGCATCAGCCGCGAGGTCGAGTACGAGCTGCGCAGCGACGTGTTCGCCCACCTGACGCGCCTCGACGCGCGCTACTACCACCGGCATCGCGTGGGCGACCTCATGAGCCGCGCCATGAGCGACCTGGGCGCCGTGCGCATGGTGCTGGGGCCCGGCATCATGTACACGGCCAGCACGGTGGCCACGTTCGTGGGCACCATTGCGCTGATGGCCCGCATCAGCCCCCGGCTGCTCCTGCTCTCGCTGCTGCCCCTGCTGCTGGTGTCGGTGCTGGTGCGCCACTTCGGCCGCCGCATCCACGACCGCTTCGAGGCGGTGCAGGCGCAGCTGTCGACCCTCTCCGCCCTGGTGCAGGAGAACCTGTCGGGCGCGCGCGTGGTGCGCGCGTACGCGCAGGAGGGCGCGGAGCTGCGCCGCTTCGCGGAGGCGAACGACGAGTACGTCCAGCGCAACCGGCGGCTGGTGCGCATGTACGGCGCGCTCTACCCGGGCATCCAGCTGCTGATGGGCACCGGCACCGTGGTCGTGCTGTGGCTGGGCGGGCGGCAGGTGGTGGCGGGTGCCATCACGCTGGGCGAGTTCGTCGCCTTCGGCGCGTACCTGGCGATGCTGCACTGGCCGATGATCGCGCTGGGCTGGGTGGTCAACATCTTCGAGCGGGGCGAGGCGTCCATGGGCCGCATCGCGCAGGTGCTGGAGGAGCCGCCCGCCATTGCCGACCGTGAGCCCCGCGCGGTCGCGTCCCTGCGCGGCGAGGTGGAGCTGCGCTCGCTCACCTTCGCCTACGAGCCGGGGCGGCCGGTGCTGCAGGACGTGAGCCTGCGCGTGCCCGCCGGCCACACGGTAGCGATCGTGGGCGCGACCGGATCGGGCAAGAGCACGCTGGTGAGCCTGCTTCCCCGTCTCTACGACCCGCCGCCGGGCACGGTGCTGGTGGACGGCATCGACGTGCGGGAGATCCCGCTGGGCGTCCTGCGCGACGCGGTGGGCTTCGTCCCCCAGGAGACCTTCCTCTTCTCGGAGACGATCGGCGAAAACGTGAGCTTCGGCATCGCGGAGGACGGGCTGCCGCCGGACGAGGTACGCCGGCGCGCGGAGGCGGCGGCGCAGACGGCCCAGCTGGCGCGGGACGTGGCGGACTTCCCGCGCGGCTACGAGACGCTGGTGGGCGAGCGCGGCATCACGCTCTCGGGCGGCCAGAAGCAGCGCACCGCGCTGGCGCGCGCGCTCGCGACCGACCCGCGCATCCTGATCCTGGACGACGCGCTCTCCTCGGTCGACACCTACACGGAGGAGGAGGTCCTGCGCGGACTGCGCGAGGTCCGCCGCACGCGCACCACGTTCCTGGTCAGCCACCGCGTCTCCACCGTGAAGGACGCCGACCTCATCGTCGTCCTGCAGGACGGCCGCGTGGTGGAGCAGGGGCGGCACGACGAGCTGGTCGCGCGCGGCGGCTACTACGCCGAGCTGCACCGGCGCCAGCTCCTGCAGGAGCAGATCGAGCAGACGGCTTGAGACCCGCGAGATGAGCCAGCAGGGCGAAGACGACCCCGTCGACCAGACCTACGACCGCGCGCTGCTGTGGCGGCTGCTCACCTACCTGCGCCCCTACAAGCTGCCGGTGGCCACGGCCTTCCTGCTGATCGTGGCCATGGCGGCGCTGGACCTCACGGGACCCTGGCTCTACAAGGTCGCGATCGACCGCTACATCGAGCGGGGCGACGTGTCCGGCCTGCCCGGCGTGGCGGCGCTGTACCTGCTGGCGCTGCTGCTCGCGTTCGCCGTGCGCTACGCCCAGCTGTACGTCCTGGCCATGACCGGGCAGCGGGTGATGCTCGACCTGCGCCGCCAGATCTACGAGCACCTGCAGCGGCTGCACGTGGGGTACTTCGACCGCAACCCCGTCGGGCGCCTGATGACGCGCGTCACCACGGACGTGGACGCCGTCAACGAGCTGTTCACGTCGGGCGTCGTGACCGTGTTCGGCGACCTGTTCACGCTCTTCGGGATCATGGGCGTGATGCTGTACATGAACTGGAAGCTGGCGCTCGTCACCTTCTCGGTGATCCCGTTCTTCTTCCTGGTCACCAACTGGTTCCGACGCGGCTCGCGCCAGAGCTTCCGCGAGGTGCGGCGCTTCGTCGCGAAGCTCAACGCGTTCATGCAGGAGAGCCTGGTGGGGATGAGCGTGGTGCAGCTGTTCCGGCGCGAGCCGCAGCGCCAGCGCACCTTCGACCGCATCAACCGCGACCACGCGGACGCCAACCTGCGCCAGATCTTCTTCTACGCCGTGTTCTACCCGGCCATCGACCTGCTGGCGGCGATGGCGGTGGCCGCCATCCTGCTCTACGGCGGCTCGCGCGTGCTGGCCGGCACCCTGAGCGTGGGCGCGCTGGTGGCCTTCATCCAGTACTCCGAGCGGTTCTGGCGGCCGATCTCCGACCTCTCGGAGAAGTTCAACATCCTGCAGGCCGCCATGGCCTCGTCCGAGCGCATCTTCACGCTGCTCGACACGCCCCTGCAGGTGACGGCGCCCGCCCGGCCCGCGCGCCTTCCCGCCGTGCGCGGGCGGGTCGCCTTCGAGGACGTGTCGTTCGCCTACCAGGACGAGGACTGGGTCCTGCGCGACGTCGACTTCGCGGTGGAGCCCGACCGCAGCGTGGCCCTGGTGGGCGCGACCGGCGCCGGGAAGACGACCGTGATCAGCCTGCTGGCGCGCTTCTACGACGCGCAGAAGGGACGCGTGAGCCTGGACGGCGTGGACGTGCGCGAGATGGACCTGGCGCAGCTGCGCGGCTCGCTGGCGCTGGTGCTGCAGGACGTGCACCTGTTCTCCGGCAGCATCGCGTCCAACATCCGGCTGGGCTCGGACATCCCCCACGCGCGGGTGGAGGCGGCCGCGCGCGCGGTGCACGCGCACCGGTTCATCGAGGCGCTGCCCGGCGGCTACGACGCTGAGGTCAAGGAGCGCGGAGCCACGCTCTCGGTCGGCCAGAAACAGCTGCTGTCCTTTGCGCGCGCTCTGGCGCACGACCCCCGCGTCCTCGTCCTGGACGAGGCGACGTCCTCGGTCGACACCGAGACGGAGGCGCTGATCCAGGACGCCCTGCGCGTGCTGCTGAAGGACCGCACGGCCATCGTGATCGCGCACCGGCTGTCCACCATCCAGTCGGTGGACGAGATCCTGGTCATGCACAAGGGGCGCATCCGCGAGCGCGGGCGCCACGCCGAGCTGCTCGCCCAGCGCGGGATGTACTGGACGCTGTACCAGCTCCAGTACAAGGACCAGGAGCTCACCGCCACCGGGAGCCCCTCGCGCGACCTCGGCGCCCCCGCCTGAGGCGGCCCTATTTCCTCCCGGCCGGCGCCGCGGCCACGCCGCCCCGGGCCAGGAAGTCCCAGGCCAGGGTGGCCAGGGCCCGCACGCCGAGCGGCAGCACGCCTTCGTCGATGTCGAAGTCCTCGGTGTGGATCATGGCAGTGATGCCGCGGGCCTGGTTGCGCACGCCCATCTTCACGTACAGCGCAGGGACCCGCTCGGCGAACAGCGCGAAGTCCTCGGCGCCCATCTGCGGGCGCACCTCGCGCACGTGCCCCTGGCCGTAGACGCGCTCGAGGCCGGGCACCGACGCCCGCGTCAGCCCCGCCTCGTTGACGGTGGGCGGGCTGCCGTCGTCCACCCACCGCAGGCGCGCGGCGGTGCCGTGGGCCGAGGCCACGCCGGCCACGGTGCGCGCGATGCGCTCCTTGAGGGCCGCGCGCACGCCCGCGTCCAGCGAGCGGATGGTGCCTTCCAGCGTCACGCGCTCCGCGATGATGTTGAAGCGGTTCCCGCCGTGGATGGAGCCGATGGTGAGCACCTTCGGGTCCTGGGCGTCGATCTGCCGCGACACCACCAGCTGCAGCGCCTGCACCAGCTCGGCCGCGATGGGCACCGGGTCGAGCCCGGTGTGGGGATAGGCGCCGTGCGTCTTCTTCCCGTCCACCTCGATCACGAAGCGGTCGCTGCTGGCGAAGATGGGACCGATGGACCAGCCGACGTCCCCGACGTCGAGCGTGGGATCCATGTGCAGGCCGTAGATGGCGGAGACGCGCGGGGCGTCGAACACGCCCTCCTTCAGCATCAATCGCGCGCCGCCCTCCTCGCCTTCGGGCGGTCCCTCCTCGGCCGGCTGGAACAGGAACACCACGGTGCCCGGCAGGTCCTTGCGCAGTCCCGCCAGCACCTCGGCCGCGCCCAGCACGATCGTGGTGTGCGCGTCGTGCCCGCAGGCGTGCTTCACGCCCTCGTTCCGGCTCTTGTAGGGCACGTCGTTGCGCTCGGGGATGGGCAGCGCGTCCAGGTCCGCGCGCAGCGCCACCACCGGTCCCGGCCGGCCCCCGACCAGCACGCCGACGACGCCGGTCCTGGCGACCGGATGGCGGACCTCCACGCCCAGGGCGCGCAGGCGCTCCGCCACCAGCGCGCCGGTGCGGGTCTCGCGGTTGCCCAGCTCGGGGTTCATGTGGATGTCGCGCCGGGTCTCGACCAGGCGCGGCGTGAGCGCTTCGGCCGCGGCGCGGATCCGAGCGTCTGGAGCGGCGGCGGCCGCGGCCGCGGCCAGCACGAGTGCGTGGAGCATCAGCCCTCCTGGTCGGCGGCGGATGCTACCACGCGCCCTTCGAGCAGCCGCACTTCCTGCGCCTCCAGCCGCCGCCAGCGGCCGGGCGGGAGGTCCCCCAGGCCCAGGCGGCCCACGCGCACGCGGACGAGGTCGAGCACGTCGTGGCCGACTGCGGCGCACATGCGGCGGACCTGGCGGTTCCTGCCCTCGGTGAGGACGATCTCGAGCCAGGTCCCGTCGCGCCGGCTGCCCAGGCTGCGCACGCGCGCCGGCCGGCTCGTCTCGCCGCGTCCCAGCGGCGCGCCCTCGCGGAGCACGCGGAGCGCTTCGGCGGACGGCACGCCCGCGACGCGGACGTGGTACGTCTTGGGCACGTGATGCTCGGGGTCGGTGAGCCGCTGGCCCAGGCGGTGGTCGTTGGTGAGCACGAGCAGGCCCGAGGTGTCGCGGTCCAGCCGACCGACGGGAAAGACCCATCGCCCCACGTCACCCAGCAGCGAGTAGACGGTCGGCCGCCCGCCCGGATCGGTGCGCGTGGTGATGAGCCCCTTCGGCTTGTGGAGCAGCAGGACGATGCGCTCGGCGTCGTCGCCGACGCGACGGCCGTCGACCGTGACGCGCTGGCGCTTCGGGTCGATGCGCCGCAGGGGCCAGACCACCACCTGGCCGTCCACCCTGACGCGTCCCGCCTCGATGACGCGCGAGGCCTCCTTGCGCGAGCAGACCCCGAACTTCGACAGCGCGCGCTCGAGGGACACGCGGCCCGGGACCGGATCCTGCGCACGGCGGGGATGGGCGCGGCGGGCCAGCGGTGGTCAGCGCGCGGGGGGATCGCCCAGCGCGAACGTCATCTGCCCCTCGCAGACGCGCTGGCCGTTCACGCGCGCGACGCCCTTGAGGCTGCCCATCTTCGAGCGCAGGCGCACGACCGTGGCCTCCAGCATCACGATGTCGCCCGCCACCACCGGCTTGCGGTAGCGGACGCGGTCGATGCCCATGAAGTAGACCAGCCGCGCGCGGTTCTCGGGCTTGGTCAGGATCAGCACCGCCCCCGCCTGCGCCATGGCTTCGGTGAGTATGGACGCGGGCATGACCGGCCGTCCCCCCGGGCCCGCGATGAAGTAGCGGTCGTCGGAGGCGACGTTCTTCACGCCGACCACGCGGCGGTCCTCCTCCAGCTCCACGATGCGGTCCACGAGCAGGAAGGGATGGCGGTGCGGCAGGATGCGCTTAATGTCGACGAGCTCGAGCGGCAGCTTGAGGCCGGTCGCGGTCATGCCGGTAGCAGTGTACTGCGCGGACGGGGCGGACGGGGCGCTCGGGAACGGCGTGCTACGATGATGCGCCTTGTCCGTCTCCCCGCCTTCGCGCAAGCTGCCTCTCGAAGCCCGGATCCTGGAGGAGCTGCTCCCCATCGTGGGAGAGGTGAACTCCGTGCTGGACCCGGAGGCGCTCTTCCCCACCATCGCGCGCGAGCTGCGACGCATCATCGACTACCGCATCCTGGACATCTTCGTGAGCCAGCCGGACGGCTCGCTGGTGCCCGCCTACTACGTCGGATACGACCCCGGCGTCGCGGCGGGCCTGCGGCTCAAGCCGGGCGAGGGCATCGTGGGAGCGGCGGCCGCGTCGCGCGAGACCGTCTTCGTGGAGGACGTGAGCCGGGACCCGCGCTTCCTGGCGCTGGCGCCCGGCGTCGTGTCCGAGCTCGCCATCCCGCTCGTGCACCGCGACCGGCTGGTGGGCGTGCTCAACATCGAAGGGCCCTCCCCCAAGGCCTTCCACCCCGGCGCGCGCACGGCGCTGCAGGTGCTCGCGGGCCACCTGGCGGTGGCCATCGAGAACGCGCAGTTCCACCGGGAGACGCGCTGGTACGCGGGCCTGCTGGCCACGCTGTACGACATCGGCAAGGAGACGGCGTCCATCCTGGACCTGGACCAGCTCCTGCATCGCGTGGCGGACGTCGTGAAGCGCGTCATCGACTACGAGATGTTCGGCATCTACCTGCTGGACGAGGAGCGCCGCGAGCTGGTGCTGCGCAAGTCGGTGAGCTATGGCTCCATCCTGGAGAAGACGGCCATCCAGCTGGGCGAGGGCCTGACCGGGATCGCAGCGCAGACCAAGGAGCCCATCCTGGTGTCCGACGTCCGCCAGGACAAGCGCTACCTCGCCCTCATCCCCGAGACCCGCTCGGAGCTGGTGGTGCCGCTCGTCACCAAGGACCGCGTGGTGGGCGTGTTCGACCTGGAGAGCTCCGAGCTGGACCGCTTCAACGAGGAGCACGTGAAGGTGCTCACGGCCCTGGCCGGCCAGGTGGCCGTGGCCATCGAGAACGCGCGGCTGTACGCGGAGCTGGTCCGGCGGGAGATGCGCCTCAACCGCGAGCTGTCGATCGCGCGGGACGTCCAGCACGGGCTCTTCCCCGAGGACGACCCCGCGGGTCCCGCCTTCGAGACCTCGTCGCACTTCCGGCCGGCGCTGGAGCTGGGCGGCGACCTCTACGACTTCTACGACATCGGCGAGCAGGTGCTGGGCGTGACGGTGGGCGACGTGGCGGGCAAGGGGGTGCCGGCCGCACTCTACGCCGCCTTCGCCTCGGGCACGGTGCGCGCGCGCGCGTTCGAGCGCCATCTCCCGGCCGACCTGCTCTACCGGGCCAACCGGACGCTGCGCCGCCGGGGCATCGAAGGCTTCTTCTGCACCCTGGCGTTCGCCCTCTTCGACTTCCAGGCCGGCCGCGTGCAGATGGCCAACTCGGGGCTGCCCTACCCCCTGCACTTCGAGGTGCGGACCGGCAGGTGCAAGCCGCTGGAGATCGGTGGCCTTCCGCTCGGCGCCTTCGGCGACGCGACCTACGAGGACCTCACGGTCGAGCTGCGCAGCGGCGACGTCTTCGTCTTCCTGAGCGACGGCGTGAGCGAGGCGTGGAACGGTGAGGAGGAGTACGGGGCGAGGCGCCTCCAGGAGCAGGCGGAGCTGCACGCGGGGCTGTCGGCTCCCCTGCTGGGGGACCAGCTGATCGCGGACCTGGACCGCTTCCTCGCCGGCCGACCCCTGCGCGACGACCTGACCCTGGTGGTGGTCAAGATCCGCTGACGGGGCCTCCGGGGCGGGGCCCGCCGGGGCCCTCCGTGGGCGCGGTCCCCTGAAGTCCGGGCGGAACCGCCTTATAATCTGGGTTTTTGGGGGTCGGGTTGAGGATTCCCTGGCGGGTGGTGGCGTCGGCCGCGGTGGCCCTGGGCTCGGTGGGGGCGACGCTCGCCTCGGCGCAGATCGCCCGCTTTTCCGCCCAGGCCAGCCTGGTCGTCCTGTCGGCCACCGCTCTCGACAAGGAGGGGCGGCCGGTCACCGACCTGCGGCGGGAAGAGCTGCGCATCATGGAGGACGGCCGGCCCCAGCGCATCGAGCACTTCTCGCCGGGCCACGACTCCCCGCTGCGCATCCTGTTCCTCGCCGACGCCAGCGGCAGCATGAGCGGCGCCCTCAAGACCACCAGCACGCGGATGGCGCTCGTCCAGCTGCTGGCGGCCCTGGGGCCCAACGACCAGGCCGCCCTGGCCGCGTTCGACCACAAGTATTGGGGCGTCGTGCAGTTCACGACCGACCGCAAGAAGATCGAGCAGGCCTATTCCGAGATCGAGCCCTACAGCTCGACCGCTCTCCACGACGCCCTGGACAAGGCCGCCCACGACCTGGCCAGCCACGGCGAGGGACGCCGGGCGGTGATCGTCCTGACCGACGGGATCGACACCGCCAGCACCAAGTCCGCCGAGGAGGTCATCGCCCGCTCGAAGGCGCTCGACGTCCCGATCTACGCCATGTCGGTGGTCTCCCCCATCGACGACCCCGCCTCCGACCGGTACAGCGGCAACAAGCTGGCCGACGTCACCAAGGGGGCCCAGATCCTGACCCGCTACGCGGAGCTGTCGGGAGGACGCGCCTTCACGGTCAGCGATTTCCGGGGGCTCAAGGCCGCAGCCGACCGGATCGTGGGGGAACTGAAACACCAGTACCGGTTGGGGTACGATCCCCCTCCGGGTCCGGCTGGATTCCGTCGTATCGCGGTGGTGACCACCCGCAAGGGCGTGGTCATCAAGACGCGCAGCGGCTATGTTCCGCAGTCGTAGGGCCGCACCAACGGGCGCGCAGAAGCGCCGCCCTCTGACAACGATGGAGGTCTACATGAAGTCGATCATCCTGCCGTTGCTGATCGTGGGGGTGGCTGCGTCGGGCTGCGCCACCAAGAAGTACGTCTCGCGCGAAGTGGGCGAGGTCAACACCAAGGTCGACACCCTGACCACCGAGGTCGAGAAGACCCAGGAGCGCACCAAGCGCAACGAGGTCCGCATCGAGGAGGTGAACCAGGAGGCCCAGACGGCGAAGGGCTCCGCCCAGCAGGCTCTCCAGAAGGCGACCGAGGCGGAGAAGGCCGCCAAGGGCAAGCTGATCTACACCGTGACCCTCTCGAACGACAAGGTGACCTTCCCGCTCAACCGCGCGGAGGTGAGCGACGACGCGAAGGCCATGATCGACGAGGCGATCGCCCAGCTGAAGGCCGAGAACAAGGGCGTGTTCTTCGAGATCGAGGGCCACACCGACTCGACGGGGCCGGACACCTACAACTCCAAGCTGGGTGAGGACCGGGCCCAGGCCGTGCGCAGCTACATGCACGACCAGCACGGGATCGCGCTGAGCCGCATGGAGGTGATCTCCTACGGCGAGAGCAAGCCGGTCGAGGACAACAAGACCCGCGAGCACCGGGCCCAGAACCGGCGCGTGGTGATCAAGGTCCTGGAGTAGCGACATCCGGCGGGGTCCGGCTTTCCGGGGCCGGACCCCGTCTCAACCGGAATACGGCGTCCGTCCCGGGGGTATCCCTTCTGACCGCCTGACGCCGGGGCCCGGGAGCACCCTGACAGGGGCCCGGGAAGCGAGTACGACCACGTCGTCCACGCACGAGGCGGTGGATCCGAGCGAGGCCGACCTCCTGGCGAAGGCCCAGGGGGGGAATCTCTTTGCGTTCGAGGAGATCGTCAAGCGCTACCAGCGGCGTGTCTACGGCGCCGCGCTGCGCATCGTGCGCCGGCACGAGGTGGCGGACGATGTCGCCCAGGAGGCCTTCATCCGGGCCCACCAGGCCCTCCACACCTTCGATCGCTCGCGCCCGTTCGGGCCCTGGATCTGCCGGATCGCCGCCAACCTGGCCATCAACCACATCCGCTCGCGACAGGCGCGCGAGGAGCCGTTGCCGGAGGCGCACCTGGAGACCCCGGCCCGCGGGCCGGGAGCGCTCGACGGGCTGCTGGACGGCGAGGCCAGCGCGGTGCTGCGATCGGCCCTCGCGGGGCTGCCCGCCGAGCAGCGCGCGGTCTTCACGCTGCGTGTGTTCGAGGAGCTCTCGTACCGTGAGATCGCCGATGCGCTGCAGATCAACGTGGGGACCGTCATGAGCCGGCTGTCCCGGGCGCGCGAGCGCCTGCGCGAGCAGCTGGCGGCCTACATCGGACCGGCCGGCCGGCGGGCGGGAGGGACGGGATGAGCGCCCATCCCTCGCCCGCGCAGCTCGGCGCGTACCTGGACGGCGAGCTCGACGCCTCCGCGCGGGCGGCCGTCGACGTGCATCTGCGCGAGTGCGGCGAGTGCGGCGCGCACCTCTCGGAGCTGTCGGCGGTGGACGACGCCGCGCGCGCGGTGCCGCTCGACGTCCCCGCGGGATACTTCGAGGACTTCGCACCTCGGGTGCGGGCCCGCCTGGCGAAGAAGGCGCCCGCCCGCTGGCGGCCGCCCGCCTGGGGATGGGCGGCCGCGGCAGCCGTCCTGCTGGCGGTGATCACGCCGCTCGCACTGCAGGAGCAGCGCCTCGCCTCGAAGAGCGTGGCGGAGAGGGCCGAGCCGGTACCGGCCCCCGCAGCCTCAGGCGGCGAGAGGCTCGAGCAGGACGCGAAGCTCGGCGCGAAGCAGGACGAGGGCCTGGGTTGGACGATGCAGCCGCCGGCCACGCTGCCGGCCCCACAGGCGCCGGCTCCGAGCGTGGCCGCGCCGGAGGCGATGAAGCCACTCCCGGAGTCCCGTCTCGGCCGTCGCGACCAGGCGGTCGAGGTCGGACGGGACGAGGTGGCGGCGCTTGGGGCGCCGGCCTCTCCCAAGCGCGAGGCGGCGCCGGAGCAAGGACCGGCCGATGCGGTCCGCTCCAAGGAGGAGAAGCTCAACGACGAGCAGATCGCGGACCTGCGCGCCCTGGGCTACGTCTCGCGCTCAGCGCCCGAGGAGCAGGAGGCGCAGGCCGCGCCGAAGGCGGCGGGTGCGCCCGCGCCAGCCGCGGCGCCGGCGGCCTCTTCGCAGCGCCAGCACGGCCCGCGCGCCCAGAACACCGTGCCCACCGAGACCCGCATCGAGGAGCGCAAGGCGGCGCAGGCCGCGCTGGCGAAGGACAAGGACCGAGCGGGGTACGCCGACGAGCCCGCAGCCGGCACCGTGACCGGCGCCCTGGAGGAGTCGGTCGAGGTCACGGGGCGGTCGCGCGACGTCGGGCAGGGCGCCGCGTGGGCGAAGTACCGGAGCCTGGCCGACGGCGCGCCGCCGCGCTCGGACGGCGACGCGCGGCTGTTGCGCGAGGCGTGGCGCAACTTCGCGGACAAGAACCCGGGCCATCCCCAGGCCGACGAAGCGCGCGTGCGCGTGGTGGAAGCCGGCGCGCTCGCCTATCGCCTGGGGCATCGGCCCCAGGATCGCGAGACCGCGCTGCGGGACGGACGGGCCTACCTCGAACGCCCGCCGGCGCCCCAGGCGGACCGCGTACGGGCCGCGCTCAAGACGCTGGAGCCCGCCCCGCGCTGACGCCGGCGGGACCTAGCCGGGCGGCGCGGCCGTCCGCCGGCCGAGCACGGAGTTCCAGTACCCGTAGGCGAAGTAGACGACGGCGCCGAGCGCCATCCAGCCGCCGAAGCGATACCACGCGATCCAGGGCAGGCCCGCCATGGTGTAGACGCACGCGGCCGCGCCGAGCGGCGCGACGACCCACACGTAGGGGACCCGGAACGGCCGAGGCCGGTCGGGATCCTTGAGGCGCAGCGCGAGCACGCCCAGGCACACGACGAGGAACGCGAACAGGGTGCCGATGTTGGTGAGGTCGTACGTCTCGTCGTCGTCGAAGATGCAGCAGCCGACCGCCACCAGCACGCCCGTCCAGATGGTGCTGCCGAGGGGCGTGCCGAAACGCGGGTGGATGCGCCGAAACCAGGTGGGCAGCAGCCCGTCGCGGCTCATCGAGTAGAAGATCCGCGTCTGGCCGAGCTGGAAGACGAGCAGCACCGCGGTCATGGAGATCACGGCGCCCAGCGCCAGGATCAGGTGCATCCAGGCCACGCCGCGCACCTCGAACGCGCGGGCCAGCGGGTCGGAGCCCTTGAGCTCGGTGTAGGGCACGATGCCGGTGGCCACCAGCCCCACGATCGCGTAGATGACGGTGCAGATCGCGAGAGCCCCCAGGATGCCGATGGGCATGTTTCGCTGCGGGTCCTTCGTCTCCTCCGCCGCGGTGGAGATGGCGTCGAACCCGATGTAGGCGAAGAACACGATGGCGGCGCCCTGGTGGATCCCCGCCCAGCCGTTCGGCGCGAACGGCCGCCAGTTCGAGGTGTCGATGTAGAAGAAGCCGACGCCGACGAAGAGGGCCAGTACCACGAGCTTCAGGACGACCATCAGGTTGTTGACGCGGCTGCTCTCCTTGATGCCGATGGCCAGCACCCAGGTGACCAGGCCCAGGATGACGATGCCGGGCACGTTGATCGCGATGGGGAGGCCCCACAGCGTCGGCAGCTCCGCCAGCCGGTGAGGGTACGCCTGCACGACGTTGCGGTAGCTGGTGGTCAGCCACAGGGGGAGGTCGACGCCGAACACGCGGAGGAACGAACAGAAGTAGTCCGACCACGCGATGGCGACGGCGATGTTGCCGACCGCGTACTCGAGCATCAGGTCCCAGCCGATGATCCAGGCCACCGCTTCCCCCAGCGTCGCGTAGGCGTACGTGTACGCGCTGCCGGCGATGGGGATCATGGCGGTGAGCTCGGCGTAGCACAGTCCGGCCAGCACGCAGACGGCGCCCAGCAGGACGAAGGACACGACGAGCGCGGGCCCCGCCCCCAGCCGCACGCCGGGCTCGCCCACGGCGGCGGTGCCCAGGGTCGAGAAGATCCCGGCCCCGATGACCGCCCCGATGCCGAGCATCACGAGGTCGAAACCGCTGAGGGTCCTTTTCAGGTGGCCGGTAGCTTCGCCTTCCTCGAGGTTCGCCTGCAGGTCCGCGATCGACTTGGTGCGGAACAGCCTGTTCATGGGGCTCCTGCCGCGTGGACGCGGTGTGGACAGCTCGGGTGCGGCGGATGATAACACGCCGCCTCCGGGCGGGCCGGGTGGACGCCAGGTGCCGTAGAATCACTGTTCCGTCAGGACCACTCACAGGAGGACAGGAAAACGTGCTGGTCGTCATGCGCAAGGACGCGACGCCGGAGCAGATCAAGGGCGTGGTGGAGGCCATCGAGGCACGGGGTTACAAGGGCCATCCCATCCCGGGTGCCCAGCGCACCGCCATCGGCATCACCGGGAACCGCGGCGCGCTGGAGGCGCCCGTGTTCGAGAGCCTGCCGGGCGTGCTGGAGGTCATCCCCGTCTCCCACGCCTACAAGCTGGTCTCGCGCGAGGTCAAGCCCGAGGCGTCGGTGGTCGAGATCGGCGGCGTGCCCGTGGGCGGAGGCGGGCTGGTGGTCACGGCCGGGCCCTGCGCCGTGGAGTCGCTGGAGCAGACGCTCATCGTCGCCCGCGCCGTGAAGGCCGCGGGCGCCCACCTGCTGCGCGGCGGGGCGTTCAAGCCGCGCACCAGCCCCTACTCGTTCCAGGGGCTGGGCGAGGAGGGTCTGCGCATCCTGGCCGCCGCGCGCGAGGAGACGGGCCTGCCGGTGGTGACGGAGGCAGTGGACGTCGAGGGCGTCGACCTGGTCGAGCGCTACGCCGACGCCATCCAGATCGGCGCGCGCAACATGCAGAACTTCTCGCTGCTGCGGCGCGCGGGCAAGGCGAAGAAGCCCGTGATCCTGAAGCGCGGGATGTCGGCCACGCTGGAGGAGTTCCTGATGTCGGCCGAGTACATCCTGGCCGAGGGCAACTATGCAGTGGTGCTCTGCGAGCGCGGCGTGCGCACCTTCTCGGACTTCTCGCGCAACACGCTCGACCTGGCGATCGTGCCCGCGGTCAAGAACATCTCCCACCTGCCCATCCTGGTCGACCCCTCGCACGGGACGGGGCGGCGCGAGAAGGTGGCGCCGCTGTCACGCGCGGCGGCGGCGGTGGGGGCCGACGGGCTGATGATCGAGGTGCACCACGACCCCAACCGCGCACTCTCGGACGGGCCCCAGTCCATCACGCCCGACATGTTCGAGACGCTGATGCAGGACCTGCGGCAGATCGCGCCCGTCATCGGGCGCTCGCTCTAGCGGGAGTCGGCCAGCTCGATCACGCCGCGGCTCAGCAGCCGCGCGAAGATGAGCAGCGCGGTCTCCTCGGACATGGGGCAGATCTTCAGTATCGAGCGCACGTCCCACTGCCCGTTGATGCGGGAGAGGACGAAGCCCTCCTGGGGGTCGATGTTCTCGCGCGTGAGGTCGGCCATGCTCATGCGCAGGACGGGCACCTTGTCGGGCGGCACGGTGGAGAGGGCGCGCTCCCGGTCGCGGGCGTCGGTGACGGCGATGACGCCCTTCTTGGCGTTCTGGTTCAGGCGGTCGAGGTGCAGGACCTCCTCGTACGCCTCCAGTGCGGCGTCGAACCGGCGCGACTGGAAGCGCTCGTCCGCCATCGCCAGCAGGTCCTTGATGGCGCCGACCGGATCGGAGGCCACCGCCGCCTCCAGCACCTGGTCGACTGCGATGACGCCGCGGCCGTGGAGGTCGAAGAGCAGGCTGGCGGCGTCGAACTCGGAGCGGCGCAGCTCCAGGCTGATCTCGGCCAGCGTCTTGCCGCCCGCCACCAGCTCCAGCGCGCGTCGCTCCGCGGGCTCGCGCGACTTGTAGGACGCGTCCGCCACGCTGAAGGTGATGTTGGCCGAGGGGAACACCTTGCGGATTCGCTTCCACTCGTCCACCCGGCGGACGCCTTCCAGGATGACGGCGGTGACGGGCACCTCCAGGTGGATGAGCTGGGGGAACTCCCCCTCCTTGAACTCGAACTGTCCCTCGGGCCACAGGAACAGGTCGTAGATGCTCTCCACCGCCTTGGTGCGCAGGGCCTGGCGCAGCTCGTCCTCGCTCAGGATGGCCTCGCTCACCAGGATGGCGCCCAGGAAGCGCCCCTCCTGCTCCTGGAGCAGCAGCGCGCGGAACAGCTGCTCCTCGGTGACCAGGCCGTCGCGGATCAGGAACTGGCCCAGCGACTCGCGCGGGTCGTTGGACCACGAGGTGTAGACGACGCCTTCCTTGAAGACGATGCGCTTCTGGACGGAACGGCGCGACAGGTGCAGGGTGCCCGTCTTGCGTCCCACCGAGATCCACTGAAGGATCTCGGGAAGGTCCATCGTCCGGAGGTTACCGCTGAGACCCATGTCGAGACTTCGCGCGCGGTCAGGCTAGGCGCGGTCCCAGGACAGGTCCCAGAACAGGTAGTCGCGCCAGCTCTCGGGCGCGCGGTTGATCCCCAGGCTCAGGGTCAGCGAGGGAAGGGCCGCGGGGCGGCGCGGCTTGCGGACGAGTCGGAATCCGATCTCCTCGGGCGTCCGGTCCCCCTTGCGGCGGTTGCAGGTCACGCAGCAGGTCACGATGTTGTCCCATCCCTTGTGCCCGCCGCGCGCGACCGGGACGACGTGGTCGAAGGTGAGCTGGGAGGGAGGGAAGCGATGGCCGCAGTACTGGCAACGGTGCTCGTCCCGGGCGTACACGTTGGCCCGGGAGAACGGCACGTCGGCAAAGGGACGTTTCATCCGGACGTGACGGAGCAGGCGCAGCACCGAAGGGAGCTTGACCCGGACCGTGACGCCGCAGATCTCCCGATCGTAGTTCGCGATGACTTCGACCTTGCCCTGGAAGAGCAGGGTCATGGCCTTCTGCCAGGAGACGATCCTCAGCGGTTCGTAGGTCGCGTTGAGGACGAGGGTCTGTTCCATGGCAGACGCAGCCGGCGCAAAAATTGTGCGCCCCGGGTGCAAGACCTGTCAAGGAGAGGCCCTTTGGGGGTGTCAGGACGCGCGCGCGGCCCGGACGATCTCGACCAGCTTCTGCGCCCGCTCGGTCAGGAGCGCGTCCTTGCCCTCGCGCAGCGCCTTCACGTCCACCAGGTCCGCCCCCACGCCCAGCGCGGTGGAGCCGGCCTTGATGAAGTCGGCCGCGGTCTGCAGGTTCACGCCACCCGTGGGGATGAGGTCGATCTGCGGCAGCGGGGCCTTGAGCGCCTTGATGTAGCTGGCGCCCCCGACGGCGCTGCAGGGGAAGATCTTGACCATGTCCGCGCCGGCCTCCCAGGCCGCCACCACCTCCGTGGGGGTGAGCGCGCCGGGCATCACCGGCACGCCGTAGCGGCGGCAGCAGGCGATGGTGGAGGCGTTGGTCGACGGGCTCACGACGAACTGCGC
The DNA here is from genome assembly GCA_025923995.1 of Vicinamibacteria bacterium. Classification (GTDB taxonomy): domain Bacteria; phylum Acidobacteriota; class Vicinamibacteria; order Fen-336; family Fen-336; genus JAICEW01. The sequence continues at coordinate 18,576 of JAICEW010000063.1, forward strand.
CCCGGCCAGGATGCAGGCGCGCGCGGTCTCGGGGTCGAGGACGGTGCCCGCGCCCACGACCGCCTCGGCGCCGAAGCGCCTGGCCAGGTCCTCGATGAGACGGACCGCGCCCGGCACCGTCATGGTCACTTCCAGCACCGGCACCCCGCCCGCCATGATCGCCGCGATCGCTCGCCCCGCCTCCTCGGCCGACTCGGCGCGCACGACGGGGACGATGCCCACTTCGCGGATGCGCTGCAGGACGCGCTCGCGGCTCATCGCTGCACCCGCGCGGTCCCGCCCTTCATCACCCGCTCCACTTCCGCCAGCGTCGCCATCGTGGTATCCCCCGCCGTCGTCATGGCGAGCGCCCCGTGGGCCGCTCCGCACTCCACCGCCCATTGCGCGTCCTTGCCGGACAGGAAGCCGTAGACGACGCCGGAGGCGAAGGAGTCCCCTCCGCCCACGCGGTCGAGGATCTCGAGTCCCTCGCGGTTGGCCGCGGCGTACAGCTTGCCCTCCTGCCAGAGCACCGCGCCCCAGTCGTTGACGGTGGCGGTGCGCGCGTTGCGCAGCGTGGTGGCGACGACCTTGAAGTTGGGGAAGGCGGCCACGGCGGTCTCGATCATGCGGGCGAAGTTCTGCGGATCCAGGGCCGAGAGGTGCTCGTCGACGCCGGCCACCTCGAAGCCGAGCGCGGCCGTGAAGTCCTCCTCGTTGCCCAGCATCACGTCCACGAAGGGGGCCAGCTCGCGGTTGACCTCCTGCGCCCGCTTCTGGCCCCCGATCGACTTCCACAGCGAGGGCCGGTAGTTGAGGTCGTAGGAGACGAGCGTGCCGTGCTTCTGGGCTGCCTGCATCGCCTCGCGCGCGACGTGGGGCGTCGTCTCGCTCAGCGCCGCGAAGATCCCCCCCGTGTGGAACCAGCGCGCGCCGGCGCGGCCGAAGACCTCCTCCCAGTCCACGTCCCCTGGCTTGAGCTGCGACACCGCCGTGTGGCCGCGGTCCGAGCAGCCGACGGCCGCGCGCACGCCGTAGCCCCGTTCGGTGAAGTTGAGTCCGTTGCGGGACTGGCGGCCGACCCCGTCGTCCTTGACCCAGCGCAGGTACGTCTGGTCGACGCCGCCCTGGTAGATGAGGTCCTGCACCAGGCGCCCCACCGGGTTGTCGACCAGCGCGGTGACGATGGCCGTGTCGAGCCCGAAGCAGCGCTTGAGGCCGCGCGCGACGTTGTACTCGCCGCCGCCTTCCCACACCGAGAAGCTGCGCGTGGTGTGGATGCGTCCCTCGCCGGGATCGAGACGGAGCATGACCTCGCCCAGGCTCACGAGATCGAAGCGGCAGCCCGACTTGGGCTTGACGTTGAGGGCCATAGGCCGGGAACCGTATCGCCTTCCCGGCGCGGCTGTCAACGGATCGGACGCATCATGACGGACGCTTCAGGAGATCAGCATGGCGTCGCCGTAGCTGTAGAAGCGGTAGCCCCCCGCCAGGGCCTCCTGGTAGGCGTCGAGGACGCGTTCCCGCCCGGCAAAGGCGGCGACGAGCAGCAGCAGCGACGAGCGGGGCAGGTGGAAGTTGGTGACGAGCGCGTCCACGGCACGGAAGCGGTGGCCGGGCACGATGACGAGGTCCGTCGACCCCTCCCCCGCCTCCACGGAGCCCTCGTCACGCGCGCGGCTCTCGAGGACGCGAGTGGCCGTCGTGCCCACCGCCACCACGCGACCGCCGGTGGCGCGTGTGCGACGGATGGCGTCGGCGGTCGCGGCGGGCAGGACGTACGGCTCGGGATCGACGCGGTGGTCGGCCACGTCGTCGACCGTGACCGGCCGGAAGGTGCCGGGCCCGACGTGGAGCACCACCTCCGCCATGCCGATTCCGCGGGCGCTCAGGGCTGCGAGGAGCTCCTCCGTGAAGTGGAGCCCCGCGGTGGGGGCGGCGACGCTGCCCTCCTCGCGCGCGTACACCGTCTGGTAGCGCTCCCGGTCCTCCGCGGAGTCCGGCCGCCGCACATAGGGAGGCAGCGGGACGTGGCCATGGGCGGCGAGGAGGCTCTCCGGCGTTCCCGCCCAGCCGGGGAAGGAGATGCGCCGACGGCCGTCCGGCGGCAGGGCCTCCGACTCGATGCGGGCGACCGCGCCGGGACCGACCTCGACTTCGTCGCCCGGCCGCAGCCGGCGGCCGGGCTTCACGAGCGCGGTCCATTCGCCGCCGACGGAACCCAGGACCAGCAGCTCGGCGTGGCCCCCGCGCGCGCGCCGTCCCAGCAGGCGCGCGGGGCGCACGCGGCTGCGGTTCACGACCAGCAGGTCGCCGGCGGCCAGGAACGCGGGCAGGTCGCGGAAGGTGGCGTGGGTCACGGCCCCTTCGCGGCGGGGCAGGACGAGGAGGCGCGAGGCGTCGCGCTGCGGCGCCGGCGCCTGCGCGATCGCCGAGGGCGGCAAGTCGTAGTCGAAGTCGGCGATCTTCAGAACAGGTTCGTCTGGCCCGGCCCGCTGTCGGGGGGAAGGCGGCCGAAGTGCTCGTACGCGCGCCGGGTGGCCACGCGGCCGCGGGGGGTGCGGTCGATGAAGCCGATCTGCAGGAGGTACGGCTCGTAGATGTCCTCCAGCGCGTCGGCCTCCTCGCTGATGGCGGCCGCCAGCGCGGCCACGCCCACGGGGCCGCCGCCGAACTTGTCGATGATGGTGAGCACCAGCTTGCGGTCTACCTCGTCGAAGCCGTGGTCGTCCACCTCGAGCAGCTCGAGCGCCCGCCGGGCCACGTCCCCGGTGATCACCCCGTCGGCGCGGACCTGCGCGAAGTCGCGCGCGCGGCGCAGGAGGCGGTTCGCGATGCGCGGCGTGCCGCGGCTGCGGCGCGCCAGCTCGCGCGCGCCGTCGGGATCGAGCTCGACGCCCAGGATGCGGGCGGAGCGGGACACGATGAACTCGAGGTCGACGTCCGTGTAGAAGTCCAGGCGGTGGACGATCCCGAAGCGGCCGCGCAGCGGCGCGGTCAGCAGGCCCGCGCGGGTGGTGGCGGCCACCAGGGTGAAGGGCTTGAGCGGGATCTTCATGGAGCGGGCGCCGGGTCCGGTGCCGATCATGAGGTCCAGGCTGTAGTCCTCCAGCGCGGGATACAGGATCTCCTCGATCTTGGCGTCCAGGCGGTGGATCTCGTCGATGAACAGGATCTCGCGCTGCTCGAGGGCGGTCAGCAGCGCCGCCAGGTCGCCCGCGCGCTCGATGACGGGCCCCGCGGTGGCCTTGATGGGCGCGTCCATCTCGGCCGCGATGACGTGGGCGAGGCTGGTCTTGCCGACGCCGGGGGGGCCGAAGAGGAGCACGTGGTCCAGCGCCTCGCTCCGGCTGCGAGCGGCCTCGATCGCGACGCGCAGGTTGGCCACGACCGGAGGCTGTCCCACGTACTCGGCCAGGGTGCGCGGCCGCAGGGACTGGTCGAAGCGGACGTCGTCCGGCAGCGCGCGGCCGGACACCAGGCGGGGACCCTCCATCAGCGCCTCACCGCGTGGCCAGGGCGCGCAGCGAGCGCCGGAGCAGGTCCTCGAAACGGCCGCCGCCGTCCTCCTTCATCGCCCGCTCGACGCCGCGCTCGGCTTCCACCCTGGAGTAGCCCAGGTGGACCAGCGCCGAGAGCAGGTCGTCGCGGGACGAGCCAGTGCCCTCGGTGGCGGTGGTGCCGGGCGCGGCCACGCGGGCGGGCATCTTGTCCTTGAGCTCGAGCACGAGGCGCTCGGCGGTCTTGCGGCCCACACCCGGGATTCGCGTCAGGCGCGCCACGTCGCTGGCTCGAAGGGCATCGATCAGGTCGGGTGCCTCGATCCCGGACAACACCGCGATGGCCAGCTTGGGCCCCACGCCGGCGACGTCGATGAGGCGCTCGAACAGCTCGTGCTCGGTGGCCGTCAGGAATCCGAAGAGCGCCAGCGCGTCCTCGCGCACGTGCGTGTGGATGCGCAGCGTGGCCTGGGCGCCTTCGTCCGCAAGGCGGTAGAACGTGGAGACCGGGATCAGAACGCGGTAGCCGACGCCGCCCACGTCCAGCACGACCTCCTGCGGGCCCTTGCGCAGGATGCGGCCCTGCAGCTGCGCGATCAAGAAACGGACCGCAGCTGGTGCGCGTGGCACAGCGCGACCGCGAGGGCGTCCGCCGCGTCGCCGGTGGGGCCGGCCTCGCGCAGCTCCAGCAGGCGCGCGACCATCATCGCCACCTGTGCCTTCTCGGCGCGGCCGTAGCCGGTCACCTGCAGCTTCACCGTCGCGGGAGGGAACTCGTGCACGGGGAGGCCGGCCTGGGCGCCGGCCAGGAGGATCACGCCGCGCACGTGCCCGAGCACCAGCGCGGAGCGCGTGTTGACCGCGTGGAACACGTCCTCGACGGCGAGCACGTCAGGGCGGATGCGCTCGATGAGGCGAGCGACGCCGAGGTGGACGAAGCTGAGCCGCTCCGGCAGCGCGCGGCGGGCGGGCGGCGCGAGCGCGCCCTGCTCCAGGAGACGATGGCGCCGGCCGTCGGTCTCGATGGCTCCGTAGCCGGTGCGCAGGGAACCGGGGTCCACGCCGAGGATGATCACTCGCTCCCCTGCCGCCCCGGGGCCGCGCTAACCAGCGGCGGCCGCCTCCTCCATTTCCTTGTCGGACATGTCGAAGTTGGCCCAGACGTTCTGCACGTCGTCGAGGTCCTCCAGCGCTTCCATGAGCTTCAGCATCTGCTGCGCCTTGGGTCCCTCGAGCGTGACCTGGGTGTCCGCGTACTTGCCGATCTCCGCGTCGTCCGGCTCGATGCCGGCCGCCTTGATGGCCTTCAGCACCGCTTCGTAGGTCTGGGGAGTCGTGTAGACCTCGAACACCTCCGCCGAGGACTGGATGTCGTCCGCGCCGGCGTCGAGGGCGATCTCCATGAGCGCGTCCTCGGTGGTCTTGCTGGTCGCGATCGCGATGTAGCCCTTGGGCTTGAACATGTACGAGACGCTGCCCGCGGCGCCCAGGTTGCCCTCGCGCTTGGTGAAGATGTGGCGGATCTCGGAGACCACGCGGTTGCGGTTGTCGGTGGTGCCCTCGACCATGACCGCCACGCCGCCCGGGCCGTAGCCCTCCATGGTGAAGTCCTCGTAGGTGGTGCCCTCGAGGTCGCCCGTGCCCTTCTGGATGGCGCGCTTGATGTTGTCGGCCGGCATGTTCGAGGCCTTGGCCTTGTCCACGGCCGTGCGCAGGCGGGGGTTGCTGTCGGGGTCACCGCCCCCGATGCGGGCGGCGATCGTCATCTCGCGGATGATCTTGGTGAAGAGCTTCCCGCGCTTGGCGTCCAGCGCGCCCTTCTTGTGCTTGATCGAATGCCACTTGGAGTGTCCCGACATGGCCGTCTCCCGAGAAAGCGTGATCCGCGCGGCGCTCCGGCGCCCCGTGAGGGATTGCGGGACCGCCGCCCGCCAGAAGTCTACCACCCGGCGCCACCGCGCCGGCCGACCGGCGCGAGGGTCCGGACAAAAAAAGGGCTCCGGCGATCGCGTCGGAGCCCTGGGTAACGGTATGAGGAAAAAATCCCGGCAACGTCCTACTCTCCCACCAGGCTACCCTGGCAGTACCATCGGCGCTGGAGGGCTTAACGGCCGTGTTCGGAATGGGAACGGGTGTGACCCCTCCGCCATGGTCACCGGGATGAACTATCAACAAATTGACACCGAAGTCCTGAAGAAGCATCCAGATGTTTAGGGCTCGAGGCCTGCACAGCCTTCGAACACTGTAAACATTATGGTCAAGCCTCA
>JAICEW010000064.1 GCA_025923995.1 Vicinamibacteria bacterium
CGCGCGCCAGGAATTCCTGCGGCTGAACAGGGCGCGGCGTGAGCCCGACCCGGCGGCGTCGCCCGATGCGAAGCCGTCCGGGACCGGCACGCCCGAGCCAGGGAGACCGTCATGATCCGGACGATCCGCACCCCGATCGTGCTGCGCGGCCTGGCCGCCGCGCTGGCGCTCGCGCTGGCGACGCCTTCGCCGCTGCGGTCCCAGACCGCACCGCCCACGCCGGAGCCGCCCGTCTTCGGCGTGTCGGCCGCCACCGTGCTCCTCGACATCGTGATCCGCGACGGCAGGGGCCGGCTCGTGCGCGACCTCAAGGCCGAGGACTTCGAGGTCTACGAGGACGGCGTGCGCCAGACGGTGGACTCGTTCCGCGTGGTCGACAGGCTGCCGGTGGCCGAGCCGGAGGTGAACGCACCGCCGGCGAAGGCCGCGGCCGCCCCGGCCGCGACGCCCGCCCCCGAAGACGCGCCCCCGCACGCCACGGCTCCGGCGGTGGTCGCCTTCGTGTTCGACAGGCTCTCCGCCAACGCGCGCGACATGGCCTTCAAGGCCTCGCAGACCTACACGGACCGCGGCCACGCCGAGGGCGACCTCGTGGGCGTGTTCGGGATCGACCTGGCGCTGCGCACGCTGCAGCCGTTCACGTCCGACCTGGAGGCCGTGCGCACGGGCCTGAAGCTGGCGTCGACGCAGGCCAACACGGCCTTCGCTGGAGGTCGCGAGGACGCGCGCCGCCGCGCGGACACGATCGCCCGGTCGGAGATCGCCCTCGACGGCATGCAGGCGGGCGGCGAGGGTGGGTCCACGTCGGCCGCGTTGCTGGCGTCGCAGGTCGCGGCCGACCAGGTCGAGCTGAGCATGAGCCGCGCCTTCGACGCCCTGGAGCGGGACCAGCAGGGCTTCGCCACCACACATGCCCTGCTGGCGGTCGTGAGCGGCCTCAAGGCCCTCCCGGGCCGCAAGACCATCGTGTTCTTCTCCGAGGGCATCGCCATCCCCGCGAACGTGCAGGAACAGTTCCTCTCGGTCATCGCCGCGGCCAACCGGGCGAACGTCGCCGTCTACGCCGTGGACGCGGGTGGGCTGCGCGCGGAGAGCGGGACGCGCGAGGCCCGCGAGGAGCTGCTGCTGAGCTCGCAGCGGCGCCTGCGCCAGGAGGAGCAAGCCGGCCGTGGCCTCCCCATGCGCGAGTCGCTCAACCGCGGCATGGAGCGCAACGAGGACATGCTGCGGCTCAACCCCGAGAGCGGCCTGGGCCAGCTCGCCTCCGAGACGGGCGGCTTCCTGGTGCGCGACACCAACGACGCGCGCGGGGACTTCGAGCGCATCGCGGAGGAGATGCGATTCCACTACGTCGTCTCCTATGCGCCGACGAACGACAAGCTCGACGGCAGCTACCGGACGATCGCGGTCAAGGTCCACCGTCCGGGCCTGCGCGTGCAGACGCGCAAGGGGTACCTGGCCCTGAAGCCGGCGGAGTACATCCTGCCGGTGCGCGGCTACGAGGCGCCGGCGCTGGCCCAGCTCGACCGCCAGCCGCGCCCCGACGCCTTCCCGCTGCACGCGGGGGGCTATTCGTTCCCCGAGTCGGACCGGCCCGGCCTGGCTCCCGTGCTGGTGCAGATCCCGGGAGGGACCATGAGCTGGTCCACCGACGCCAAGGGGGCCGCGCACGCCGACTTCGCGGTGCTGGTCAGGATCCTCGACGGGCGCGGGCGGGAGGTGGACCGCATGAGCCAGGACTACCGCCTGACCGCGACCGCGACCCAGCTGGACGCGGCCCGCCGCGGCGACGTCCTGTTCTATCGCGAGGCCGAGCTGGCCGCGGGGCGCTATACGGCCGAGGTGGTGGCGTACGACGCCCTCTCCGGGAGCGCGAGCGTGCGCTCGTTCGCGCTCGAGATCCCGCCCGCGGATGCGGAGCGCCTGCGCCTGTCGAGCCTGCTGCTGGTCAACCGGGCCGAACAGCTGCGGCCGGAGGAGCAGCGCGACACGCGCAACCCGCTGCACTTCGGCGAGGCCATCCTCTATCCCAACCTGGGCACACCGCTCCGCAAGTCCATGCTGCCCGCGGTGGGCTTCTTCTTCTCGGTCTACGGCAAGGACGTCGCGGCGGCGAAGAGCGCGACCATCGAGGTGGCACGCGGCGGGCAGGTGGTGGCCCGCACGGTCACGGAGCTGCCCGCGCCCGACGCCAGCGGGCGCATCCAGCACGCGGGCGCGCTGCCGCTCAAGGGGTTCGCCCCCGGGGACTACCGGCTCAAGGTCGAGGTGGCCGAGGGCCGCTCGGTCGTGAGCCGCGACGCGTCGTTCACCGTCGTCGAATGACGCGGGCCCGCTCCGCCATCGCCCTCGCCGTCCTGCTCGCGCTGACCGGCGGCCGGGGACGCGCGCTCACGCAGGAGGCGTCGCGCGTCTTCCCCTCGGGAGTCGAGCAGGTCGTCGTCGACGTCGTCGTGGCCGACAAGCGGGGCGAGCCCGTCACCGGCCTCACGCGCGCGGACTTCACGATCCTCGACGAAGGCCGGCCCCAGGAGATCCTGACCTTCGAGCAGGTGGGCCGGCCCTCGACGGGCCCGCCCGCCGCCGAGGGCGACGAGCCGGCCCCGCGTCCGCGCGTCGCCACCAACCTCGAGCCGCCGGCCGAGCGCGGGCGGCTGTTCGTCGTCGTCTTCGACGACGTCCACATGTCGCCGGGCAACGCGCAGGCGGCCAAGGCGGCCATCGCGTCCTTCGTCGACCGCGGGGCACAGGCGGGCGACCGCGTGCTGCTGGTCGCGACCGGCGGCGCGGCCTGGTGGAGCGCGCGACTGCCCGCGGGCCGGGCCGACCTGCTGGAGGCGCTCAAGCGCCTGGACGGGCGGCGCATCCTCGACAATGCGCGGGAGCGGCTGACGGACTACGAGGCGGTGCAGATCGCGCTCTTTCGCGACGCTGGGGTCGCCGCCCGGGTGCAGTCCCGCTTCGAGCGCTACGGCGGCTCGTCGTTGCAGGCCATGCGCACCTCGCAGGAGCAGCAGTCGAGCCAGCCGCAGGGCTTCATCGACCCCTACATCGAGCAGCGCGCGTCCGAGGCGTATCTCTCGCTGCGCGGGCGGATGGGCGTCACGTTCGGCGTGCTGGAGCGGTGCTTCGAGAGCCTCGAGCGCTCGCGCGAGCGCAAGGCCGTGCTGCTGGTGTCGGAGGGGTTCGCCCACGACACGAGCCTGGAGGCGCGCAAGCGGGCGGTGGAGGCCGCCCGCCGGGCCAACGCGGCGCTGTACTTCATCGACACGCGCGGCCTCACCACGTTGACCTCGCTCTACAGCGCGGAGTTCGGCGAGCCCTTCGCGGAGGAGGATCTGATGGCCGCGGTCGCGGACGTGAGCCGCGAGGGCGACGGCGCCGAGCAGCTGGCGTCGGACACCGGCGGCTTCTCCGTGCGCGACACCAACGACTTCGCGGCCGGCGCCGTGCGCATCGGGCGCGAGTCGCGCAGCCACTACCTGCTGGGCTACGACCCCGGGACCATCCCGGCCGACGGCCGCTTCCGGAAGATCGAGGTGCGCCTGCGCCGCAAGGGGCTGGTGGTGCGCGCCCGCCGCGGGTACTACGCGAGGGGCGGCACCGAGTCCGCGTCGCCCGAGCGCCGGAACGACCCCGACCTCCAGCGCGCGCTCGACGCGCCCGGCGCCGTCCCCGACATCCCGCTGCGGCTGACGGCGTTCGTGCAGGAGGAGGCCGGCCTCGACCGCGCCCGCGTGGTGCTGGCCGCGGAGGCGGACATCGCCAGGCTCCCGCCCACCGACACCCCGGCCGGCCCGCGCACCACGCTGGACACGCTGGTGGTGGCCGCGCACCGCGAGGACGCGGAGTTCACGCGCGACGACCAGCAGGCCGAGCTGGAGCGGCGGCCGGCGCCTGCGGGCACGCCGGTCTGGTACACCTTCACGCGCGCGCTGGATCTCAAGGCCGGCGCGCACCAGGTCAAGCTGATCGTGCGCGACGTGGCCAGCCGCAAGCTGGGCAGCGTGATGCTGGAGGTGGAGGTGCCGCCGATGGGCGAGCTGCGTGTCTCGACGCCCATCCTGGCCAGCGCCCTGCAGGCGACGCGGGACGGCGGCCTGGTGCCGCAGCTGCGCGTGCGGCGCGACTTCCCGACGGGCGGCGCGCTCTACTGCAGCTTCGAGGTGTTCGCCGCCGCCAAGGGACCCGACGGGCTGCCGCGAGTCGTCGCCGGCCACGCGCTGCGCCGCCCCGGCGGCGCGACGCTCGGGAGCACGGCCCCGAATCCCATACGGCCCACGTCGATCGGCGCGCTGAGCCGCGTGATCCAGCTGCCGCTCTCGGGGCGGGCGGTCGGCGACTACGAGCTGGTGCTCACCGTCACCGACGAGATCGCCGGCCGCACGCGCGAGGTGGTCGAGCCCTTCTCGATCGTGGACGCGTCGGGCAGCTGAGCTACTTCTTCTTGCGCAGCGTCGCCAGCAGCGCCTTGGCGGTCTCGAGGTTGGGCGACGTGGGCGCCGCCGCCGCCACGAACTTGTCGAGCCGCGCGACCGCCGTCGGTACGTCGTTGCGGCCCACGGCGATGCTGCCCAGGAAGAACAGCGTCTCCGCGTTCGCGGGGTCGAGCTCCGCGGCCTTCTCGAAGGCGGGCTCGGCCACCGCATTCCGGCCGACGTTGAAGGCGACGGCGCCGAGCGCGAACTGGACGCGCGCGTTGTCGGGGAAGCGAGGCGCGTTCGCTTCCAGCAGCTTCAGGGCGTCCGCGCTGGCGCCGCGCTTGTCGATCAGCGTCGCCTGCGCGACGAGGGCCGCGGCGCTCTGCGGCTGCAGCTCGAAGGCCTTGGCGAACTCCGCCTCCGCCTCGGCCGGGGCGCCACGCAGCTCGTACAGGTAGCCCAGGTTGTAATGCGCCTCGGCCAGGTCGGGCAGCTGCGCGACGAGCGCCTTGAACATCGTCTCCGCCTCGGCCGTCTGGCCGGCCTGCAGCGCCGCCAGCGCCTTCACGTAGGCCTCGCCCAGCTGCTTGGCATGCTCCGCCGCCGCGGCCTCGGCGGCCGCGGCGGGGTCGACCGCGGCCACGGGAGCCGGCGCCGACGGCGCGGCGGCCGGCATGACGACGGGCGCGATCTCGCTGATGTCGCCGATCGACAGGTTGGTCTCGATGCCGACCGTCTTGTACCCCTCCTTCTTGAACGTGATCTGCCACGGCCCGCCCTTGAGGCCCAGCCGGATGAAGCCGCCCTTCTTGTCCGTCGTGGACTTCTTGACGATGGGCACGCGCGTCTCGCCCTTGTAGGTCATCTCCAACTCGACGCCGGCGATCGGCTGTCCCTTCTCGTCCAGGACCGACCCTCGGATCTTCGCGGCGTCGAGCTGCGCGAACGCCGCTGCGGGTGACAGGCACGCGACGGCGACGGCGGCGATGATGCGAACGCGGAAACCAGGGATCATTGGCCCCTCCTCACGCCTTATAGATGATGGAGCGTGTACGTTCACGGGCAGGTGGTAGTTTTCAGCTAGTCCTTTTATAATCAATCGCTTGTCGCCGCGCAACCCCGAAGCGCCTCGAGCCGGAGGAGGAGGGCCCATGCCGGTGCGCCGCCGACGTTTCATGCAGACGGGCCTGGGCGCGGCGTCGTGGCTGGCGCTGCCGGGCGCCCTCGTCGCGCGCGCCGCCGCGGGCGCGACGCCAGCCTCCTCGACGGCCGACCGCTACCCGCCGCTCGTGCCGGGCTACGCGCACCTCCTGCATGGAGGCGACTGGAACCCGGACCAGTGGCTCCACGAGCCGCAGGTGATCGCGGACGACCTCCGCCTGATGCGCGAGGCGGGGTGCAACGCGTTTTCGGTCGGCATCTTCGCGTGGAGCCAGCTCGAGCCGCAGGAGGGCCGCTATACGTTCGAGTGGCTCGACGGCGTGATGGACGGCCTGGCGAAGAACGGCCTGCGCGCGTTCCTCGCGACGCCGTCCGGCGCGAAGCCGCGCTGGATGTCCGAGAGGTACCCCGAGGTGCGGCGCATCGACGGCACCGGGCGCCGCCTGCCGCACGGCGACCGCCACAACCACTGCTTCACCTCGCCGGTCTACCGCGAGAAGACGCGCGCCATCGACTCGCGGCTCGCCGAGCGCTACGGGAAGCACCCGGCGCTCGCCGGCTGGCACATCTCGAACGAGTTCAACGGGTCGTGCTACTGCGAGCTGTGCCTGGGCGCGTTCCGCGGGTGGCTGCGGGCCCGCCACGGCACGCTGGAGCGGCTGAACCAGGCGTACTGGACCGCCTTCTGGAGCCAGGCCTTCCAGGACTGGGACCAGATCGACCCCCGCGAGTCGCCGCTCGACGGGCTCATGCTCGACTGGGACCGCTTCGTGACGCACCAGACGGTCGACTTCATGAAGAACGAGGCGGCGCCGCTCAAGGCCGCGACGCCGCACCTGCTGGTGACGACGAACATGATGGGCACGTTCACCGGCCTCGACTCTCGCCGCTTCACCGACGTGTGCGACCGCATGGCCTGGGACTCGTACCCGCACCTGCACGGCACGGAGTCGTGGAAGCAGGTGCCCGGCCTCTCGTTCGTCCACGACCTGTACCGCTCGATGAAGGGCGGGCTGCCGTTCATCCTGATGGAGTCGACGCCCAGCCAGACCAACTGGTTCCACACGCCGTCGCTCAAGCGTCCCGGCCAGCACCGGCAGGAGATGCTGCTCGCGATCGGCCACGGCGCCGACTCCGCGATGTACTTCCAGTGGCGCAAGGGGCAGGGCGGGTTCGAGAAGTTCCACGGCGCCGTCATCGACCACGAGGGCAGCACCAACAGCCGCGTGTTCAAGGACGTCGCGTCCCTGGGGGCCGAGCTCGGGAAGCTCGACGCGGTCGTCGGCACGACCGTGCGGCCCGAGGTGGCCCTCGTCCACGACTGGGAGATCCGCTGGGCGCTCCACCGCGCGCAGGGACCGCGCCAGGGCCGCGGCGACTGGTTCAACTGGTTCGACAAGGAGTACCTCACGACCTGCGTCGACCACTACCGGCCGTTCTGGAAGCGGGGCGTGCCGGTGGACGTGATCGAGAGCACGCAGCCGTTCGACCGCTACCGGCTGGTGGTCGCGCCCATGGTGTTCCTGCTGCAGCCCGGCGTGGCCGACCGGATGCGCGCGTTCGTCACGGGCGGCGGCACACTCGTGCTCACCTACCTCTCGGGCGTGCAGGACCAGGCGGGGCTCGTGCTCCGCGGCGGCTGGCCGGGCGGTGGGCTGCGCGAGCTCACGGGCGTGTGGGTGGAGGAGATCGACTCGCTGTACCCGAACCCGGCCCAGCGGATCGTGATGAAGGCCGGCAACGCGCTCGGGCTCGCGGGCGACCACCCGGTGCGCGAGTACTGCGAGCTCGTGCACGCGGAGAAGGCGACCGTGCTCGCCTCGTACGCGAACGACTTCTACGCCGGCCGGCCCTGCCTGACCGTGAACACCGTCGGCTCCGGTCGCGTCTACTACCTGGCCGCGCGCCCGGCCGAGGAGGCCTTCCACGACGCGTTCGCGCAGGCGCTGGTGCGCGACCTCGGGATCGCACGCAACCTCGACGCGGCGCTGCCCGAGGGCGTGACCGTGCAGAAGCGCGAGGGCGGCGGCCGCACGTTCCTGTTCGTGCACAACCTGAAGGCGGTCGAGCAGGCCCTCGACCTCCCGCGCGGCCGCTTCGCCGACGTGCTGGCGGGGAAGGACGTGCCGGGGCGGCTCGCGCTACCGGCCTACGGGACCTTCGTCCTGGAGCGGCTCTGATCGAGGAGGCGGTCCGATGAGTCAGGCGACGCAGCTCCTGCTCGGCATCGACGTGGGCACGACCGGCGCCCGCGCCATCCTGGTGGATCCCGCGGACGGCCGCGTGGTCGCCGGCGCGACGCGCGAGTACCCCCTGCACACGCCGAAGCCGCTGTGGGCGGAGCAGGACGCGAACGACTGGTGGCGCGGTGTCGTGGGCGCCGTGCAGGACGCGCTGAAGGCGGCCGGGACGCGCGACGTGCTCGCGGTGGGTCTCTCGGGCCAGATGCACGGCGTGGTGCTGCTGGACGAGGCGGGCGAGCCGCTGGGGCGGTCGCTCATCTGGTGCGACGGCCGCAGCCAGGAGCAGTGCGACGCCATCACGTCCCGCGTGGGGGCGGCCCGGCTCATCGAGCTGACGTCGAACCCCGCGCTGGTGGGCTTCAGCGCGCCCAAGCTGCTCTGGGTGCGCCAGCACGACCCGCGGCAGTTCGAGCGGACAAGGACGTTCCTGCTGCCCAAGGACTTCATCCGCTTCCGCCTGACGGGCGAGCGTGCCAGCGAGGTCTCCGACGCCAGCGGGACGCTGCTGTTCGACGTCGGCCGCCGCGAGTGGTCGCGGGAGATGCTGTCCGCGCTCGATCTCGATCCCTCGCTGCTGCCGACCGTCCACGAGTCGCCGGTGGTCAGCGGGCGAGTGCGGCCCGACGTCGCGGCCGAGCTGGGCCTGCCCGCGGGCACGCCGGTCGTGGGCGGCGGCGGCGACCAGGCGGCGGGCGCGGTCGGCAACGGCATCGTGCGGCGCGGGCTCGTGTCGTCGACGATCGGCAGCAGCGGCGTGGTGTTCGCGCATTCCGACGCGCCGGCGCGCGATCCGGGCGGGCGCGTCCACACGTTCTGCCACGCGGTGCCCGGCGCGTGGCACGTGATGGGGGTGACGCAGGGCGCGGGGCTGTCGCTACGCTGGTTCCGCGACGAGGTGGTGGGCCCGCTGGAGCGCCAGGCGGCGGAAGCGGCCGGACGCGACGTGTACGACGCGATGGCCGAGTCGGCCCAGGCGGCGCCTGCGGGGTGCGACGGGCTCGTCTTCCTGCCCTACCTGATGGGCGAGCGCACGCCGCACCTGGACCCGCACGCCCGCGGCGTGTGGTTCGGGCTGACGGCCGCGCACCGGCGCGCGCACCTGACGCGGTCGGTGATGGAGGGCGTCGCCTACAGCCTGCGCGACTGTCTCGACATCCTCGTGGAGATGGGAGTGCCGGTGGACGAGATCCGCGCCAGCGGCGGCGGCGGTCGCAGCCCGCTCTGGCGGCAGATCCAGGCCGACGTGTTCGGCCGCACCGTGCTCACCGTCAACGCGGCCGAGGGTCCCGCGTACGGAGCGGCGCTGCTCGCGGGTGTGGGCGCGGGGAGATGGGGGAGCGTGCCCGAAGCGTGCGACGCGACGATCTCGGTCACCAGCCGCGTCGAGCCCGAGCGGTCACGCGCCGAGGTCTACGCGCGCGGGCACGAGACCTACCGCGACCTCTACGCGCGGCTCAAGACGGCGTTCCCGAGGGCCTAGGGCGCAGTCAATCGACCAGGGGCCGATCCGGTCGCCTTGCTGCCCCGGCGTGCTCCGCTCACGGCGTGAGCCCCTGGCCTCGCGCCCCGGGTGGTGTCACCGCCATTCCCACCAGCCGCGCGACCAGTATCGCGAGATAGAGCGGCCCGACGACGGCCTCCAGGATGGCCAGGGATCGCGCGACGGGATGAACGGGCAGCACGTCGCCATAGCCCATGGTCGTGAGCGTCACGAAGCTGTAGTAGAGCCACCCGCGGGGCCCGTCGATCGTGGCGACCGCTCCCGAGAACGCGCCCGGGCGCAGGTGGACGAGCAGGGAGTACGCGTAGGCCCAGATGATGCCGAGCAGGAGGTAGGCCGCGATCGCGCCCTGGATGCGGTGGAGGTTGACCGGTCCGGCGCGCAGCGTCTGGCCCAGGACCACGACCAGGAACACGGTGAGGGACAGGAGGCCCGTCGCTTCCACCCACTCGGCGGGGATGGGCACGAACCAGCTGGCCAGGTCCACGCCCAGCGTCAAGAGTGCGACGGGCAGCAGCACCCGGCGCGCGCGAGGCCGGTCCCCCAGGGCCAGCACGCCCGAGATCAGGAGCAGCGCGTTCGCCACGTCCGCGCCCCATCCGCGGCCGCTGCCCGGCGGCATCAGGGGCGGGATCACGAAGATCACGACGAAGAGCAGGAGCGAGAACGCCGAGAGGCCCTTGTCGTCCGCCCAGAACCGCGTGAGGGCGGCGATCAGGGGCAGCCGGGTCGAACGGTGGCGGTCCGCGCTCATCGCTTCCGCGGAGAGTCTAGTGGATCGCGGCGGTCGCGGCTCTACCGGTCCGTTCCGAACGCGTACACCGTCCGCGAGCGGAACGTCTCCCCCGGGCGCAGCACGGTCGAGGGGAACTGCTCGTGGTTCGGCGAGTCGGGCAGGTGCTGCGTCTCCAGGCAGAGGCCCTGTCGAAAGGCCAGGCGCCTCCCGGTCTTGCCGAAGCGCGAGCCGTCCAGGAAGTTCCCCGAGTAGACGTGCAGCGCCGGCTCGGTGGTGCGGATCTCCAGCGTCCGTCCCGACCGCGGCTCCAGCAGCCGCGCCGCGGCCACGCCCGCGTCGCCCGGACGACGCAGGACGAAGTCGTGGTCGTACCCGCGCGCGTCCGCGAGCGACGCGTCGTCGATGCGCGAGCCGATCGGCGCGGCGGTCCGGAAGTCGAGCGGCGTGCCCGCCACGTGCATGAGGTCGCCCGTCGGGATCATCGTCGCGTCCATGGCCGCGTAGGCGTCGGCATGGACCAGCAGGCGATGCCCCAGCACGTCGCCGGGGCCGCCCGAGAGGTTGAAGTACGAGTGCTGCGTGAGGTTCAGGATGGTGGCCTCGTCCGTCTCGGCCGAGTACTCGACGATCCACTCGTTCGCGGGCGTGAGCGTGTACGCCACGTGGACCTCGAGGCGGCCCGGATAGCCGTCGCCGGCCTCGTCCGACAGCCGCAGGTCCACGCCGACGCCGGCGGCGGAGGCGAACGGCTCTACGTTCCACAGCCGCCGGTGGAAGCCGCGCGCGGCGCCATGCAGGTGGTGCGGCCCGTCGTTCGCCTCCAGCCGCTGCTCCTGCCCGTCGAGCGTGTAGCGCCCCTCGGCGATGCGGCCGGCGAAGCGGCCGACGATGCCGCCCAGGAACCAGGGATCGCTCGCGTACCCGTCCAGGTCGTCGTAGCCCAGCACCACGTCGCCCACAGTCCCGGTTCGGTCCGGCACGCGCAGGGACCGCACGATCGCGCCCAGCTCCAGCACCTCGAGCGCGACGTCGCCGCCCAGGCGGAGCCGGAACAGGTGCACGTCGCGTCCGTCGGGCAGCGTGCCGAAGCGCAGGCGATCGATGATCACCTGCCCAACTTACACGCTTCACGTCGTAGGATCACGACTCCTGCCATGTCTTTCGATCGGCCCCCGATCGACGTCGTGCCGGTGCCGGCGGGCCGGCTGCTGATGGGCTCGGAGTCGGGACGGCCCGACGAGCGGCCGGTCCATCCGGTCGAGCTGCGCGCCTTCCGCATCGGCCGCACGCCGGTGACGCGGCGCCAGTTCGAGCCGTTCCTGCGCGCGCGCGGCGCGTCGCCGCCGTGGTGGGACGACCCGGCGTTCGGCGCGGACGACCAGCCGATCGTCGGCGTGACCTGGTTCGAGGCGTCCGCGTTCGCGGAGTGGCTCGGCGCCGGCTGGCGGCTGCCCACCGAGGCCGAGTGGGAGTGGGCCGCCCGCGGCGGGCTGGTGGGCGCGGCCACCGCGTGGGGCGATGCGGTCCCGCCGGACGAGGTGCCGGCAGGGGCGCTCGGCGCGCCCTGGCGCGTGGGCCGCGGGACTCCAAATGGATACGGTCTCATGGACGCGGGCACGATCGTCCACGAGTGGTGCCTCGACTGGTACGACGCGACCTACTACGCCGTTTCGGCTCCGGTGGATCCACGCGGGCCCGACGAGGGCGAACGGCGCGCCAGCCGCGGCGGGTCCTGGCGCCACCACGTGCGCTGGTCCCCGCCCTCGGCGCGCAGCAGCCTCCCGCCGGAGTACCGGTACGCCGACTACGGGTTCCGGCTCGCCTGCAGCCCCGGCTGAGTCCGCAACAGGATCTCGGCCGCGCCCGCCGCCCGCAGCGCGCCGAGCGACGGCGCGACCCGCTCGTAGGGGAGCCCCTCGTCGGCCTGGAGCTGGACGGCCCGCGCGTCTCCTCCGAGTCGCTCGCGCAGAACCATCTCCAGCATGGCCGCGTCCACCATCGCCGTCTCACCCAGGAGCAGCCGACCGTCGCGCGTCACCTTGACCACGAGCGGCGCCTTCTCCGACTCGCGCGCGTTCGCAGCCCGCGGCAAGCGGAACCGGTCGTCCTTGTCCAGCACGGACGCGGCGACCATGAAGATGATCAGCAGGACGATCATGATGTCGGCGAACGGCGTGACGTTGATGTCCGCGCAGACGCCGCCCCTGCGCGGCCCGGTGCTCATGGCCATGGCGGGCTCCTCGGGTCAGCGGATGCGGAAGCGCACGGTGACGGTCATGAGGACCGGCACGGGCACGCCGTCCACCAGCGTGGGCCGGTACCGCCAGCCCAGGACCGCGTCCAGCGCCGCCTGGTCGAGCAGCGGGACGTGCTGGGTGACGGTCGCGTTGACCACGCGGCCGGACGGGTCGATCGTGCACTCGATCACGACG
The DNA here is from genome assembly GCA_025923995.1 of Vicinamibacteria bacterium. Classification (GTDB taxonomy): domain Bacteria; phylum Acidobacteriota; class Vicinamibacteria; order Fen-336; family Fen-336; genus JAICEW01. The sequence continues at coordinate 12,495 of JAICEW010000064.1, forward strand.
TCTCCTTCGATGCGCGCCTGCTTCGCGAGCGATGGATAGACCGGCGGGTTGCCGCTCAGCTTCGCCGGTGGCGTCACGTCCCGTCCGGCGCGGCGGATGGGCGGATCGCCGCCGACCTCGTCGCCGATCGGCGGGCCGGGCAGGGCCACTCCGACGTGCTCGCCGCCCGTGCAGTTCGAGAAGCAGAGGGCGGGCGCGTCGGGATCGATGGTGTCGCTGGCGACGAGCGAGCTGCTCGAAGGGACCGCCGGGCCGGTGCCGGTCATCGGGACCGGGGCCGGCGCCTGGGATCGCGCGGCCTGCCGGCGCGGCTCGGGTTGGCGACGAGGCGGCACCTGCGGGGGCGGGGGCGACGCGATCACGACGACCGGCGCCTTGGGGAAGTCCCAGTGAGGGGTCAACGCGCCGGCTTGCACCGGCGGCAGCTCGGTCGTGAGCGCGGGCAGCAGGACCACCACCCCCGCCGCGATCCCGTGGAACAGCAGCGAGACCGGCAGGGCCCGCGCGTGTTCGCTTCCCGGGTGGGCGGGACGCGACAGGACCAGATCCTCGAACATCCGTGGCGGCATCTCGAACCTCCCGTGGGCCGGAAAGGCTCGCGCGCGAGCCGCTGATGCCGAATTCGACACCGGCGCGCCGGAAAGGTTCCGACGTCTCCTGGCTATCCCCCGACCGCCGGCCAGTGGGCGGGCCACAGGCGCGAGGAGGGAAGCGGTCGCTCGATCGCCCGCTCGATCGCGCTCACGTACGTCTCGCAGCACCGTTTCGGGCTGTGCTCCAGCGCGACCCAGGCGCGCGCGGCCGCCCCCAGCCGCTCGCGCAGGCTCGGCTGCTCGGCCAGCCGCAGCAGCGCGCGCGTCACCTCGCCCTCCTCGTCCGCGACGTCCGCGCGCACGACCACATCGCCGGGGATGCCGGCCAGGTGCTCGAGGTCCGACACGATCACGGGACGTCCCTGGGCCAGGACGCGCAGCAGCGCCGCCGAGGTCTCGCGCGCCGTCGGGTAGCGCAGGTGGACCACGACGTCGGCCGCCTCGACGTGCGCCGCCAGCTCCTCGAGGGGCACGCGCCCGGTGACGATCGCGTCCCGTAGCCCGCGCGCCGCCAGCATCGCCTCGAGCGCGTCGCGGTCCGGCACGGGCCCCACCAGCATCAGCCGCGCGCGCGGCAGCGCGGTGCGCACGCGGGCCACGGCGCGGACGACGGTGTCGATCCGCTTCTCACGTGTCAGCAGGCCGAAGGCGCCGACCACGAGCTCGCCGGAGCGCACCCCCATCCGCTCGCGCAGCGAGCGCACGTCGGCGGGCGCCACCGCGACCCGCGTCATCGGCATCGCCACGCGCAGCACCTCCGCGTCGGGGACCTCGGCGCGCACGGCGTCGGCCATGAAGCGGTTGTGGACCGCGGTGGCGCGCGAGGCCTCGACCGGCAGGCGGAACAGCGGGTACGCGTAGGGGAGCAGGTCGCCCACCGTGCCGAGCTGGACCGCCTGGAGCCGCGCCGCCTGCGCCGGATAGGAATACGCGAGCTCGTCCCCGTACGCCGCGAGCGGCACGTGTGCCGCGTCGCGCCGGACGGCACTGGAGGGCTCGGCCGCGTACGCGCGCACCTCGGGCGCGTCGAGGAACATTCGCGCCCGCGCGTGATGGAGCACCAGGTCGTGGAGGACGAGCAGGCCCGGCAGGCGCGGCACCAGGTCGTACTGGAACGCGTGCGCGGTGCCGTTGCCCATCTGGTGGACGGCCAGGTCGAAGGGCCGCTCGCGGTGCCGTGCGATCAGCGACGCCGCGGGATGCGCGGGACAGGGCAGGCGAGCCGCGTCGACGTCCGGCTGTTCGTGGAAGGCCTCGATCTCGTATTCGCCCGCGATCGCGTGCAGCACGTCCGCCGCGTAGTCGGCGATGCCGGTCGAGGCGGGCGGGAGCGGGGAGACGAACGCGAGGCGACGCACGCGTCAGCGCCGCGCGAAGACCGCGTACTCCTGCGGGCCGTAGAGCAGCGCGTTGAGCCGGGCGACGTTCTCGTTCAGCGCTTCCGCCGCGGCGGGGGGCAGCCCCTCGGCCGGGACGGGCGCGAGCCGCGTCGCGGCGTCCACGGGCGACCGCATCTCGACGCGCACGTCCGTGAAGCCGGCGGCGGCCACCAGGAACGCGAGCGTCTCGGAATGGAGCGGCTTCTCGTGCGTGAGGTCGCGCTGGAAGACCTCGAGCAGGGCCAGCACCGAACGCGTGTTCACGGTCTCGAGCAGCAGCAGCCCGCCGGCGCGCAGCGCACGATGCGCTTCGCGCAGGGCGGACTGCAGCACGGCGGGGGGCAGGTGCTCGACCACCTGGGCCGCGAAGACGCCGCCCAGGCTGGCCGCGGGCCGGGCGGCCAGGAACTCGAGCAGGCCGGTCTCTTCGACCACGAGCCCGCGCTGGCGGCACTCGGCCGCGGCCTGGGCGTTCGTCTCGGCGCCGACCCCCTCCACCTTCGCTTCCCGTAACAGCTCCAGGAATTCGCCACGCCCGCAGCCCAGGTCGGCCACGGGCCCGAGCCCCCCGAAGGCCTCCACGTAGCCACGCAGGCGCTCCCGGATCTCGTCTCGCGAGCCGCGGAATCGATTCTCGAAGGCGACATACGTCGCGTCCCCGGCCGCGCGGGCGGCGGCTGCCGCGACGGGGGCGGGGGGAGGCGAGGCGAGCGCGCCTTTGACCGCGCGCACCGTCTCGGACACCGTCTCCAGGCGGTCGCGCAAGGCCAGCAGGCCCTCGACGCGACGGCCGAGCGATTCCTGCCTGCGGTCGAACGCCTCCAGGATCAGCTCCGCACGCGTCACGGCCAGGCCGGACGACCAGCGGTCCCGCGCGTCCATCAGCGGCTGCACGCGCTGGAGGTACTGCACGAGCGCGCTCACCAGCTGCTTGAGGTGCGCGAACAGCCGCGCGCTCTCGTCCACGTGCCCGTTCAGGATGCGGACGACCGTGGAGTTGAAGTCCTGCTGGCGCGCGACCGCCGGCGCCATGACCTCCCAGATGCCCTTCTCGCGGCCCGCGAAGAAGCCGCCCTGCGGAGCCGGCGCCGCCTCCCACAGCGTGTTGAGGCGCTGCATCAGCGCGGGCAGGTCCGGCAGCTTCTCCGCGGGCAGGGGGAACGCGGCCAGGCGGTCGATCGCGTCCAGCAGCGCGCCGTACGCGGCCTCCTCGTCCTCGAGCCGGCGGCGCAGCGCCTGGACGTCGGGACTCTCGTCCACGTCGCTAGCGGCCGATCATCCCGTCGAGCGGCGAGGACGCCGAGGCGTACAGCTTGCGCGGCATGCGGCCGGCCAGGAACGCGTCGCGTCCGGCCTCGACCGCAGACTTCATCGCGCGGGCCATGCGCACGGGCTCCGCGGCCAGCGCGATCGCGGTGTTCATGAGGACGCCCGAGGCGCCCAGCTCCATCGCGATGGTCGCGTCGGACGCCGTGCCCACGCCCGCGTCCACGATCACGGGCACGCGGACCGCCTCGCGGATGAGCTGCATGTTCACGCGGTTCTGGATGCCCAGGCCGCTGCCGATGGGTGCGCCCAGGGGCATGACCGCGGCGGCGCCCGCGTCCTCCAGCTTCTTCGCGATGACCACGTCGTCCGACGTGTAGGGGAGGACGACGAAGCCCTCCTTGACCAGCGTCCGCGTCGCCGCGAGGAGGCCCTCGACGTCGGGATAGAGCGTCTTCTCGTCCCCGATGACCTCCAGCTTCACCCAGTGGCTGAGGCCGGCCTCGCGGCCCAGCCGGGCGGTGCGCACGGCCTCGTCGGCGGTGTAGCAGGCGGCGGTGTTGGGGAGGATGAAGAGGCGCTTGGGATCGATGTGATCGAGGAGGTTCTCGGGTCCGCGGGCCTTGAGGTCCACGCGCCTCACGGCGACCGTGACCATCTCGGCGCCGGAGGCCTCGTGGGCCTCCTTCATGACCTGGAAGCTCGGGTACTTGCCCGTGCCGACGATCAGACGGGAGTGGAACTCACGGCCTGCCAGCACGAACGGGGCATCGTCCACCATGCGACGATGTTAGCACCGGCCGCGGAGCGGCCGGGAGCGCCGCGTCGTCGGGCGCTAGCCGATGGCGCCGCCTCGACCCCCCGCCTCCGTACGCTCGAACTCGAGAGTGCTGCCACGCAGCGTCCGCACCGCCAGCACGATCCAGCCGATCACGCCACCTAGGACCACCAGGCTCATGGAACCCTCCGTCTCCCCCGTGTGCCCACCCGCCTAGCAAGTTCGACGCCAATCCGTGCCTGGCGGCCGCATTCCGTGTATTGGACCGCTGCGGAGGCGAAGGGTTTAGGGGCTCCGCCGCCCACAAACGTCACGATCTCCACATGATCGCCGTGGTTGAGGCTCACCGTCGCGTGCTCGGCGCGCGGCACCACCCGGCGGTTGTGCTCGACCGCCACCCGCTGGGGGGGGAGGTCCAGCTTTTGTAGCAATGTGGAGACAGTCGTGCCCACCGGGACGTGCATGTCCTCCCCGTTGACGACGACCAGGATGCCGCCGGGGGCCTCCGTCAAGGGGCTACTTGGCGCCGGCCCGCGCCGCGAGATAGGCGAGCACGATCTCGTCGAGCGACAGGTCCTCGGCCTGCGGCGTCTCGTCGGCGGGCGCGAAGCGGCCGCGCTTGACCTCGATGATCATGCCCTTGTGCTGGTCCTCCATCAGCTTCGTGATGGTGGACTCGTCGTCCGGAGACTTGAGGAGGTCGGCGTAGGGGAGCCGGCGGGAGCCCAGGATCTCCCCCCCCTTGTAGATCAGCGTCTCGATGATGGGATTGGCCCGTCCCTTGTCCTCGGTCTGGACGTGGTAGACCACGCCCTTGTACTTGACGTCGGTGTTGAATCCGGTGATCACCCCGAACCGGATTCTCGGGTCCGCTCGGAGGCGTTGTCAAGGACGCGCGACGCGGTTATGCTGGTACGCTGTTTTTCGACTTGGCGCCGGCGAAGGCTGCGCCCCCCGACCAGGGGCGCGGAGCGGAGGGAGAGCCATGAACCACGGCCGCAGGGCGGCTGGGGCGTTCGCGATGATCCTCGCGGTGTCCGCGTCGCCTGCCTTCGCGACCAACCTCAACCTGCGCCTCCAGAGCGGCGCCTCCAGCTTCATCACGGTGGCGCCCGGGACCCTCGTGAACTGGACGCTCGTGGGCGAGCTGAACGACAACGCGAACGAGGGGCTGGCGCTGTTCTCCGTCGACCTCTCGTGGAGCGGCGGCCCGCTGGCGCCGGCGGCCGCTCCCACCGCGAGCCCGATGCTGAATTTCGCCAGGCCGGCGGGAGTCACCAACCCCGCGGGCTTCGGCGGCACGACGAGTGCAGGGACGCTGCTGCAGGTCGGCGGTGGCCAGAACACCATCAACAGCACGTTCGCGCCGTATCCCATCGGGACGGTCATCACCGGGGTGGCCTGGCCCGGCCAGCCCGTCGCGCTGGCGACGGGGCAGCTCACCGCCCCGGCGCAGCCGGGGTTCTACAGCCTCAGCGCGTCCAACGTGGTGGCGAACGTGATCCGGCAGGGCGAGACGGGGATCCCCTTCTGGCGGGTGGACAAGGCGGGCCCGGGGAGCATGACGTTCCTGACGGTTCAAGTCAGCGCGGCTGCGGGGGACACGCAGGCGCGCAGCCGGCGATGACAACGCAAGTCAGACTGCGAGGCGCGATGAGGAACACGTGGTGGGCGATGGGCGGACTGCTGCTGTGCGCGGTGCCCGCGCAGGCGCAGCTCAACAATCAGTGGCTGGAGTACCGCAACGAGACGTCCACACGCCTGGTCGCATCGCCCGGCCTCGGGGTGAGCGACACCCAGGAGAAGGACTACGCCTGGGGGGACGTGAACAGGGACGGCTGGGTGGACCTGGTCGTGGTCCGCAAGGAGCCGTTCACCACGGCGGGGAAGGCGCCCGGCGTGCTGTTCCTGAACGAGAACGGCGTGCTTACGGACCGCACGTCGATGTTCGCGACCGCGTCCGACGTCGCGGGCGACCAGGGGCTGATGCAGCCCACGAACAACCGTGACGTCGTGATCGCCGACTTCAACAACGATGGCTGGCCGGACTTCGCGACCGCGGTCACGATCAGCGACGGCGATCCGAAGCACATCTCGCACCCGCGCATCTACATGAACCAGGGATCGATGGGCGGCGTCTGGCTGGGCTTCCGCTTCGAGTCCACCTTCTCGCCCCAGATCCGCGTCCTGGACGCCAGCGGGAACCCGACCGGGCCGCTCACGCCCGGCCGCTTCTGCGCGATCGCGGCAGGAGACGTCGACAACGACGGCGACCAGGACCTGTACCTGGGCGACTACGACGGCGGCCTGACCCCCGAGCCCTCCACCGTCGACACCAACGACCGGCTCTGGATCAACGACGGCACGGGGCGATTCACGGACTCGCTCCAGACGCGCATGAGCGCCAACATGCTGCTGTCGGCCTTCTCGGCTTCCGCCGCCATCGCCGACATCAACGGCGACGGCGTCAAGGACGTGGTCAAGAACACCGGCCTGCAGACGCCGCAGCGGGTCAGCGTGTCCTACAACCGCCCGCCCGACCCGGTCCCCTTCGACGTGTTCCAGATCGTGTCCACGCAGTCGCCCTACTTCGTGTCGGCCGGCGACCTCAACAACGACAACCGCCTGGACCTGGTCGTGACGGACGACGGCTCGGACCACTACCACCTCAACAACGGCAACGACGCGCTGGGGCAGGTGAACTGGGGCACCGCGAACTTCTCGTTCGCCTCGGGCGGCGACGACGGGTTCGGCAGCCAGTCGCTGATCCACGACCTGGACCAGGACGGCTTCAAGGAGGTCCTGATCTCGGACGTCGACGTCGACGACCCGACCGGCTACACGTGCAGCAGCCCGGGCTCGATCAACCGGCGCCTGCACATCTACCACAACCTCGCGAACACGCCGAGCGTCACGCTCCGTGAAGAGGCGGGCTCGAGCGGCTGGCGGGGGGTCGTGGGGATGACGCAGAGCGACCTGTCCGGCACCTACCACACCGCCGCCTTCGACATCGACCGCGACGGCGACGACGACCTGGTGCTGGGCCGCATGTGCTCGACGTCGGTGTGGGCGAACACGTCGCGCAGCCGTTACGGGCAGGTCGCCAACAACTCGACCGGCGTGGGCGCGCGCATCTGGGCCACCGGCCTGATGGCGGTCAACTCCACGAACCTGGTGCTGCGCGCGAGCAACGTGCCGCCCAACGCCATCGGCGTGTTCGTCTACGCCGCCACGAAGATCGACCCCTGCATCGCCTACGACGACGGCTTCCGCTGCGTCGGCGGCGGGGCGCGCTTCGCCACCCTGGGCCGCGCGAACTCGAACGCGCAGGGCGAGGCCACGCTGAACGTCAGCCTGACGAGCGGCCCGTTCGCGGGCCTGCCGCCGGGCTCGATCCGCTTCGTGCAGTACCGCTTCGCCGACCCGACGGGCGGCCCCGCGGGCTTCAACTTCTCGGACGGCCTGGAGCTGAAGTTCCGTCCGTGAAGCGGTACGGCCTCGTCCCGCTGGTCCTGCTCTCCTGCGCCGGCGCGGTGTCGGCGCAGGAGATCCAGCCGCGCATGGGAGACCCGCTCCCCGGGCTGACCGCGATCGAGCGCGCGCTGTTCGACGAGGGCCGCGAGGAGTTCATGCGGATCCTCCCCGTCGCCGAGGGGCTGGGCCCGATCATGAACGACACGAGCTGCTCGACGTGTCACGGCATCCCGCGCGTCGGCGGGGCCGGCTCGAAGCGCGTGTTCCGGTTCGGCCAGGCCGCGAGCGGAGGCAACCCGTTCAACCCGCTCGCGAACCTGGGCGGGTCGCTCCTGCAGGCCAGCTCCACGATGGTCGAGTGCCAGGAGGTCGTCCCGCCCCGGGCCAATGTGCTGGCGCGCCGGGTCACGCCGAACGTCTCGGGGGACGGTCTGGTCGAGGCCATCAACGGCCGCTCCATCCGTGCCCGCGAGTTCCAGCCCCCGCCGGGCGTGAGCGGCCGGGCGCACATGGTGTCGACCTTCGAGGATCCGCCCCTGGCGCGCCCGCGCGTCGGGCGCTTCGGGTGGAAGGCGCAGCTGGCGAGCCTGCTGAGCTTCTCCGCCGACGCGTCGCTCAACGAGATGGGGCTCACCAACCGCTTCATCACGCAGGAGAACGCGCCCAACGGGAACCTGGCGCTGCTGGCGTTCTGCGACACCGTCCCCGACCCGGAGGACCATGCGGGCGTGGGCGGGCGGCACGCGATCGACCGCCAGACGAACTTCCAGCGGCTGTCGGCGCCGCCGCCGCAGACGCCCCGGGCGGGCATGACGGGCGCGCTCGTCTTCAACGACGTCGGCTGCGACTCGTGCCACACGCCGACGTTCGTCACCGGCGCGTCCCCGATCGCCGTCCTCGCCAACAAGACCATCCATCCCTACTCGGACTTCCTGCTCCACGACGTGGGGACGACGCTGGGCGACGGCATCGTGCAGGGCTACGCGACGGAGACCGAGCTCAAGACGCCGCCCCTGTGGGGGCTGCGCCACCGGGCGGACATCGGGCTGCTGCACGACGGCCGCGCGACCGGCGGCACTCCGCAGCAGAACCTGCGCGACGCCATCCTGGCCCACGACGGCGAGGCGGCCGCGTCGCGCGACGAGTTCATCGCGCTGTCGCCCACGGAGCAGGACCAGCTGTTCGCGTTCCTGCTCTCGCTGGGCCGGCCCGAGTTCGACAGCGACGGGGACCACGACGTGGACGCCGTCGACTGGTTCTTCCTCGAGTCGGACGGTCACTTCACCGGGCCGCTCGGCGACTTCTCGCCGGACCATCCGGCGGCGGTGGCCGACTTCGACCAGGACGGCGACTTCGACCTGGCCGACTTCGCCGTCTACCAGCGCGCGAACACGGGCGACGACGCCGCGGCGCTGGCGGACGGCGCGGAGGCCTTCATCGACCTCGGCCCGCCCGAGCGCTGACGGACTCGCGGTCCAGCAGCGCGGCCTTGCGTTCCGTGCCCCAGCGGTAGCCGCCGGTGCCGCCGGCGGCCGGCACCACGCGGTGGCAGGGCACGACCAGCGCGACCGGGTTGGTGGCGCAGGCGCGCGCCACCGCCCGCACCGCCCGCGGGCTGCCGATCGCCCGCGCCACCTCGGCGTACGAGCGCGTCTCTCCCCGCGGGATAAGGCGCAGCTCCTCCCAGACGCGCCACTGGAACGCGGTCGCGCGCACGTCCACCGGCAGGTCCAGGTGCGGCTCGCGCCCTTCGAGGTGCTTGACGATGTGGCGCACGCGCTCCGCGAGCGCCGCGTCGTCGCGGGCCACCTCGGCGGCGGGGTACTCCTCGCGCAGCGCCCGTTCCAGCGGCGCGTCGGCGTCGCCCAGGCTCACGAGAGAGACGCCGCGATCGGTGGCGGCGACCAGCAGGCGGCCCAGGGGGCTGTCCACGATCGTGTAGCGGAGGGCCAGCCCGCGCCCGCCCTTGCGGAAGGCTGCGGGCGTCATCCCCAGCTGCGCGGGGGCGCGCTCGTACAGCCGGCTGGTCGATCCGAATCCGGCCTGGAAGGCGGCGTCGATCACGGCGGCTCCTTTCCTCACCCCGCTGCGGAACGCGCCCATGCGCAGGGCGTCCGCGTACGCGCGCGGGCTGATTCCCATGACTCGCTTGAACGTGCGCTGGAGGTGATGGGGGGCCAGGCCGGCCTCGCGTGAGAGCCTCTGGAGCGTCAGCGGCTCCTCCAGGTGCTCCGCCACGAACCGGCAGACCTTCTGGACGCGCTCGGCGCGCGGGTCGCGCACGCGGACGGCGCGCGGCCGGCAGCGCAGGCAGGAGCGGAACCCGGCCCGCTCCGCCGCCTCCGGCAGCGCGAAGAACGTGACGTGCGGCCGGCGCGGGCGCCGCGACGGGCACGACGGCCGGCAGTAGATGCCGGTCGACCGCACCGCGTAGACGAACGCGCCGTCGAAGCGCGCGTCCCGCGCCTCCACCGCCTGCCACTGCTCGTCCACCCTCACCTGCTGCATGCCTCCAAGCTAGCCGTCCGGGCCGTCGTCCTCTATCCGATTCTTGCGCGGGAAGTGGGATACGCTCGTACCGTGGCCGACCTGCCGCCGATCGACGACGTCGACCGCGACCTGCTCGCCTCGGTCCAGGGCTCATTGTCGCAGGCCCAGGCGGCCCTGGAGGACCGGCTCGACTACGGCCGCGGGTGCCCACGGTGCTGCTACGGGCCGTTCCCGATCAACCGGCTCGACGTGCGACGGCTCCGGCGCGGGCTGGCGGAGCTGGCGGCGAGCGAACCCGGCCGGGCGCGCGACATCGTGCGGCGGGCCCGTCGTTCGGCGGTCCTCTTCGCCGCGGGTTTCCCGGGCACGGCCGGGCGGCTCAGCGAGGACGACGCAGCCGTCGAGGCGTTCTGTCTGGGGTTCGGCGCCGAGCCCTGCCCCGCGCTCGACACCGCTTCCGGACGGTGCGAGCTGTACGAGTGGCGGCCCCTGGTCTGCCGGACGTACGGTCCCTCCGTGCGCATCGGGACCGAAGAGCTCCCGCCCTGCGAATGGTGCTTCACGGGCTCGCTCGAGGACGCTCGCCGCGTGGCCGCGGTCGTCGATCCCGAGGAGCGCGAAACGGACCTCCTCGACCGGCTCGAGGCGGAGGGCGAGTCCGGCGAGACCGTCATCGCGTTCGCGCTGGCCGACGGGCCGTGAGCGGGTCGCCTGCGGACGATCGCGCCCGCGCGCTCTGGGCGCGCACCCGCATCCACGTCTGGCCGGAGCGCTACCTGCTGGCCAGCGTGCCGGTGGATCGCATGGCGGAGGCGACCAATCTCGTGGCTCTCGCGCGTGACACGTTCGCGGCCCTCGTGCGCGAGCGCGAGGAGGTCTCGCTGACCCTGCCGGACGCGCTGCGGCCCTTGCTCGAGTCCCTGGCGACGCGCACGGCCGGGCCCTATCGGGTCCTCACGTTCGACCTGGAGCTGGAGCTGGACGTGATCGGCTACCTGGCTCCCGCCCTGGAACGCCTCGCGGCGGCGGGCGTCTCGATCGTCCCGCAGTGCGGGTTCCGCACGGACCACCTGCTCGTCTTCGAGCGGGACCTGGACGCGGCGGTGGGGGCGCTGGAGGCGCTGGCGCGCGAGAGCGGCAGTTAGGCCCGTGCCAACGGTTTCTCGCGGACCGTTCGGCGGGCGCACCTCTTGAGTCCGGTCCACTCAACCGGCCGCGCGGCCGGTTGAGTGCGGCATGCTCAATCTCGTATCGTCGGCGAGTGCGTGCAGAAGACCGAGGCGTCGATGCCGGCCTCGAGTATCGACCGCTGTCGAAGCGGCAGGCGGCCGAGTTACGGGGATACGTCGCGGTCGGCACGGCTGCTGGTCGTGCGGCGCTGTTCCTGGCGGTCGTGGGCATCGCGGCGCTTGGGCTCCGTGCAGTCTTC
>JAICEW010000065.1 GCA_025923995.1 Vicinamibacteria bacterium
GCCCTCTTGATCCCGGCCGACGCGCCGGAGCTCCAGGCCAGCCCCGAGCTGCCCGGCCGGCTCCGCGCCAGCGCGCACGCGTACTACCGCCGCATCGGCTCACGGTTCACGCGCCTGCTGTGCGAGCGCCTGGCCGAGCGCACGTCGGCCCTGCCGATCGTGACCCTCCACGGCGACGCGCACCTCGAGCAGTACGCCGTCACCGATCGCGGGCGCGGGCTCTCCGACTTCGACGACTCCACCACCGGCTCGGCGCTCATCGACCTGGCCCGCTTCGCGACATCGGTCGAGCTGGCGTCGCGCGAGCGCGGCTTCGCGGGCCGCACCGCGATCGCCGCCTTCCAGGACGGCTACTCGCGTGCGCTCCAGGACCCGGACTGCGTGGCCCCCGAGCCCTCGCTCGTCCGTGAGCTGAGCCGGAGCTTCGATCACGACCGCCGGGCCGCGCTCGCCCGCTCGGAGTCCCTCATGGTCCCGCTGCCGGAAGGCAAGTCGCCGCCGCCGGCCATCCTGCAGCGGGCGTCCGAGCTGCTGGCCGAGGCCGCGCACCGTCCGGTGTCCTTCTTCAACATCAAGAAGCTGGGCTCGCTCGCGATCGGCATCGGCAGCGCGGGCGACGAGCGCTACCTGCTGCGGATCGAGGCGGGCTCGCCCGCCGACAAGGACGACCTCATCCTCGAGCTCAAGGAGGTCCGCGCCCTCGCCGACCTGCCCTGCCTGCGCGCGGAGGTGGGCGGCACCCGCATCGTCGTGGCCCAGGCCACGCTCGCGTACCAGGCCTTCTCGTACGTCGGGACGCTGGCCCTCGAGTCCCCCAACGGACCGCGCCACTACTGGTTCCACGCCTGGCCCGACAACTACGCGGAGCTGCGGATCGCGTCCCTCACCACCCCGCGGTCGCTGGAGGAGGTCGCGTTCGACGTCGGCGTCCAGCTCGGGCGCGGCCACTCGCGGCACAAGCGGTCGTCGGAGTCGCGGCGGCTGCGCGAGCAGCTGAAGGCCGCGCTGCCCGGACTCGACCTCTACGCGCTCGCCACCGGCCTGGCCGACGCGACCGAGGAGGCGTGGCGGCGGTTCGTCGCGCGGACCGAGCCGCAGCGCGCGCACTGAAGCGCGCGACGCGCGGTCATCGGCTCGTCGCGGCCAGCGGCGACGCGTCGAGCCGGTGGAGCAGGTCGAGCGGACCGTCGTAGACGGCGACCGCTCCCGACAGGTCCCCGTCGCCCCACCCTCCGCAGCGGAAGGCGATGGCGTCGACGCCCGCGCGGCGCGCGGCCTCCACGTCGTAGGGCGTGTCTCCGATCATCACGGCTTCCCGCGGCCCGCATCGCAGGCGCGCGAGCGCGGCCGCCACCGCGTCGGGATCGGGCTTCGAGCGGTCCACGTCGTCGCCGGACGTGCGGCCCTCGAGCCGCCCCTCCGCTCCCGCGATCCGCAGCAGCGGCGTGAGCTCGTCCTCCTGGGCCGAGCTCGCGACCGCGAGCCGGAAGCCGCGCCCCTGGAGCGCGGCCAGCAGGTCCGGCGCGCCCGCGAACGCCTGGATGCGCGGCAGCTCCCGCTCGCGGAAGATCCGGGCGCGGAGCTCGCCGATCGCCTCGCCCTCCGGCGAGTCGGCCGACACGCCGATCGCGGCGGGAAGGAGCTTGTCGCCGCCCATGCCGATCAGCCGCCGTACCCGCTCGAAGGCGACGGCGTGTCCGTGCTCCCCCAGCGCGTCGACCCATGCGCGCGCGTGGGCGTCGTTGCTGTCCACGAGCGTTCCGTCCACGTCGAAGATCGCGCCGATCGGCCGCATCCTGCAACGACGCTAGCACGCGGCCCCGCGCGGGGGTGCTCCGCGAATTGATTCACCTCGCGCCTCCTGGGTACGATCCGGTCCGCGGAGGTGAACGCGTGCGGATGACTGCAGCGTGGGTGCTCCTGGCCGTGACGACGGCCGCCGCGGCGGAGGACGTGGAAGGACGGCTGGCGGGCCTGCTCGGGGACAGCAGCTCCCCCAAGCCCACCGTCGTCGCGGGCCTCAAGACCGGGATGACGCCAGCCGAGGCGCGCAAGGTGTTCCCGGGCCTGCCCGCGTCCGTCAAGGGGCAGGCGGCCTACGAGCCGGGGCGCGTCGAGATGAAGGACCCGCTGCTGGAGGCGCTGGAGCTGAAGTTCCACGGCGGCCGCCTCAACACCGTCGTCCTCGTGTTCCGGCGCGACGTCGACCGCGAGGCCTTCAAGGCGGCGTCGCTGAAGCTCATCGAGAAGAAGTGGTCGGTGCCCGTCCCGGCCGCGGAGCGGAAGCAGGACATGATCACGCTGATGCCCGGCGGCCGGGGCGTGCAGCGTTCCTTCCTCGTGGACCACTGGGAGCTCGAGGTCGAGCTGCCCTGATCCTCAAGGGAGCCTGACGATGGCTCAGCCGGCGCGCGGCGTCATCTTCGACCTGGACGGCACGCTGGTGGACAACATGGAGTTGCACGCGGAGGCCTTCGCCATCTTCGTGGGCCGCCATGGCCTGCCTCCGCTCACGCTCGCCGACCGCGCGCGCCTGGACGGCAAGCGCAACCGCGACATCTTCCCGGACCTGTTCGGACGGCCACTGGCCGAGGACTTCCTCCAGGCCTGCATCCACGAGAAGGAGTCGCTGTATCGGGAGCTCTCGCACGGGCGGCTCCGGCCGCTGCCCGGGCTGCTCCACCTGCTCGACGCGCTCGATGCCGCCGGGGTCCCGGCGGCCATCGCCACCTCCGCGCCGGCCGAGAACGTCGCGCACACGCTGCGCGAGCTCCACCTCGACGACCGGCTCACCGAAGTCGTGCGCAGCGACCGGGTCGCGCGCGGCAAGCCGCACCCCGACGTGTTCCTGGCCGCGGCCGAGCTCATCGGGGTCCCGCCGCCGGATTGCCTCGCGTTCGAGGACGCCCCGGCCGGCATCCTGGCTGCGCGCGCCGCAGGCATGCGGTGCGTCGCGGTCACCACGAGCTTCACGCCGGACGACCTGTCCGCGGTCGGCGCCGTGCCCGACTTCGCGGTGCGGGACTACGACGAGTTCCTGGCCCTGGGACGCGCGAACGGCCTGCTCGCTGCCGTCCGCTAGCCGGCCGCGCGATCGTTCGTCGAAGTGGAACGCTGCGCACTCGATCCGCCCCGGGGCGGGTGGCCGTCGCCCCCGGCGTCGCGTCTAGGGACATTCGGCGGGAGCGACCAGCGCCGAGACCGACTCCGCCAGGCTGGCAAAGCACTCGTCGCCAGCTTCGGAATTCCAGCCGATCAGGTTGGCCGCATGGATGCGCTTGAACGCGCGCGGGATCGGCACGTCGTCGATGAGGGCCGGCACCAGGATGCGCCTGTTCGCACCCTCGGTGGCCTCGGTCTTCACCCACTCCGAAGTGACCGACGCCTTGGACCACAGGACGACGACGCACTTCGCCGCATTGAGTGCGGCCTCGATCACGTCGTCGAACGACTTCCCGGGGGGAATGGTCCGATCCCACCAGACCGACCAGCCGCGCGACGTCAAGGCGCGTGCAACGCGCTCGGCGCGCGGGCGATCCTCGCTCGCGTAGCTCAGGAATATCGTCTGTCTTGCAGGGGTGGCGACCGGTGCCACGGTCGGCCCCCGCCCTGGAGCGGGTTCCGCTTGCCTACCCACGGATGCTGCCTGAGATCGGCTGGGCTGCTTCACGAGCCACACGGCTATCCAGATGGCGGCGACCAGAGTGACCGCCCCCCAGGACCACGAAGAGAACCTCGGGAAGGCCGGTTGCGTTCAATGCCGCCAGAGTGTAGCGCCGTCAGGACAGTCTCGGAAGATGTGCGCCCTCGACGGCCGCTCGTCAGCCTGCCCAGAAGCCCTGGGTGCCGTGCGCGCGCGGGAGCCGAACCAGCTCGATGGCCCGGCGCAGAGGTCCGACATGGGCGTCGTCCACTAGAACTCCGGCCGCGAGAACCGCGTGCCCGCGGGAAACGCGAGGCCGAACTCGCGGTCGAGCACTTCGAGGAGGTGCCCGGGATCGCGGATCGTCTCCGTTCGCACGGTCCCGTCCCGGCGGACCGTCAGGTCGCGGTTGCGCAGGATCGCGCGTCCCTCCGGCCACGACCGCTGCGCGGTCAGGGTCTGGACGAACTTGGACGCCGGCCACGTGCTCGTGTAGTGGTTCGCCATCTCGTAGTCCACGGCGTGCTGGGGCTCCAGCGTGAACGCGTAGAGATCGCCCGCCTCGGTCGTCAGCACGTGGAGGTCGTCTTCGCGCCGGAGGCGATGGGTGACTCCGGCCGTCCGGACCTCCGCGCCCGGCGCGAACGACAAGGGATGGACGAGACCGTCGCCTCCGAAACCGACGTCCGCCAGGTAGGGCCCCTCCTCGAGCTCCACGCGCAGCAGCATGTGCGTGCGCGGCCGCACGCCGGTCATGCCCGCGCGGACGCGTGCGGCCAGGGGCACGACGCGGAAGCCGAGCTGCTGCAGCACGGCGTGGAGGAGCGTGTTCTGCTCGAAGCAGTACCCGCCGCGCCGTCCCGCGACGATCTTGGCCTGCAGCGCGGCCAGGTCGAGCGAGATGCCGCGGCCGAGCAGGATGTCGAGGTTCTCGAAGGGCACGGCCGTCACGTGGGCCTGGTGCAGCGCCGTCAGCGTCCGCAGGCTGGGCTCGCGCGAGCCGGCGTAGCCGATGCGCGCGAGGTACGCCTCGAGATCGATGGGGGCCATCCATTGCAGTATAGGGTCCGCGCATGCTCCGCCGCTGGTGGTCGTCGCTCCCGCGTCGCACCCGCCTGGGCCTCGCGGTCCTCGCGGGGCTGGCCATCGGCCTCCTGACGGGCACGACCGCCTACGTGGCCCGCCTCGTCCGCTCGCTCGACACGCCGGCGTTCAAGCAGGCGGTCCTCGATCGCGCGTCGGCCGCGGCGGGGACGCGGGTGCAGGCGCGCACGTTCGACGTCAAGCTGCTGCAGGGCGTGGTCCTGGAGGGCGTGAGCATGGCGAATCCCCCGCCGCTCACCGGCTCCCTCGTCAGCGCGGACCGGCTCGTCCTGCGCTACGACCCGTGGTCGCTCCTGCGCGGGCGCGTCGAGCTGACCCGGCTGTCCGCGGAGGCGCCCGTCATCGACCTGGCGATGGACGGCCGGGGCGTCTTCAACTACGAGAAGCTCAGCCGGTCGCGCACGGCGCCCGCCGGCGCCGGCGCCGCCGCCGTCCCGGTCCGGCTCCACATCTCGAAGCTCTCGCTGGACCGCGGCCGGCTTGTCGTGCGCGATCCGCGCGCGACGCTCATGAAGGTCGAAGGAGCCGAGCTCGACAGCTCGATCCGGCTCGAGGCCGGCTCGCTCGAGGGAGAGGGCAAGGCGAAGGTCGCGCGGGTCGACCTGGCCGGCGCGCTCTTCCTGCGCGACGTCTCGGCGCCGCTGCGCGCCTCGGGCGGCACCCTGGCGCTGGCGCCCCTCCGGGCGAGCCTGGCCGGCGGCGAGATTTCGGGTGACGCGACCGTGCGCTGGCAGAAGGGGTTCCGCTTCCGCACGCAGGTGGCGCTCAAGGGCGCGCAGCTCCGCACGCTGCTCGAGGAGGCGCACGCGGTGCAGCGGATGTCGGGAACGGTGACCGCCGACGCCACCGTCGAAGGCACCGGTGGGATCGAGACGCTCGAGGGCAAGGGCCAGGTCAAGGTCGAGGACTGCGCGGTCACCCAGGCCCCGCTGATGACGCTGCTGGCGACGGTGCTCCGCGTCCCGGAGCTGGCTCGTCCCGACCTGGACGAGTGCCGCGCCACGTTCACGCTCGGCGCGGGACGCCTCGTCAACCCGTCGCTCAGCCTGAAGGGTCGCTCCCTGCAGCTCACCGGGCGCGGTGCCACGAGCCTGCGGAGCCTCGCCATCGACTACGACATGGCGCTCGCCCTCGACCAAGGCCTCGCGCGACGCATCCCCGCCCAGGAGCTGCGCGACGCGTTCAGGGACCGGGGCGACGGCTTCGTCACCATCGACTTCAAGGTCACGGGCACGACGTCGGCGCCGAAGTCCGACCTCGCGATGCGCGTGGGCCGGGCGGCCGCCGAGAGCGGCCTCAAGAAGCTGCTGAGGCGCAAGCTCTTCAACTGAAGCAGATCCGCCGAGGCGCCGGGCGGCGCCACGGCCGCCTCACCCCTTCGCAGGCGGCACGCGGACCAGCGTCTCCACCAGCCGCTCCAGCGCCGCGTCGGGATCGTCGGTCCGGCCGGTGTGGACCGGGGAGACCTGGATGACGGTGCTGCGAGGGGCGACCAGCCAGTGGAAGCGGGCGCGTGCCGGCAGCTCGCCCAGCGCGCCCGCCTCGGGGCCGCCTCGGCAGATCCGCGGGATCGCCTCCAGGTGGGCGCGGGCCGTCTCGACGTCGAACCCGGCATCGAGCGCCTGCAGGCGCGGCACGTCCAGCTCGATGCGCGCCGCCAGGTAGTCGCGCTCGGGGCACGAGAGGATCACGCCGACGTTGATCGTCTCGCCGCGCTCCACGCGCGGCACCAGCCGGACGATCGCGTAGTCGTACGCGCACTCAGCGGGCACGCAGGGCCTCCTCCACGAACGCGCGCGGCGCGGCCAGCCGGTCGGTCAGGTAGCGGGCATAGGCCGCGCGGTCCGCATCGCCCGCCAGCCAGGAGTCCGGCACGAGCGCGACGACCGCTTCGATCACTCCTGGCGTCAGCCGCCCGGCCAGCTTCGCGTCGACCGCGGCGATCGCGTCCGCGCGAGCCAGCAGCACGTGCTGCTTCACGAGCGCGAACGGATCGCGGGCGCGGTCCCGCTCCGCCGACCACCCGGGCGCGTGGTGGAAGTACAGCGACGCGCCGTGGTCGATCAGCCAGAGGCGGCGGTGCCACATGAGCAGGTTCGTGTTGCGCACCGTGCGGTCCACGTTGCTCACGTACGAGTCGAACCACACGATCCGCGACGCCAGGTCGCCCGCGGGCCGCTCGACCACGGGATCGAACGCGACCGACCCCGGCAGGTAGTCGAGTCCCAGGTTGAGCCCGCCGCTGGCGCGGATCAGGTCCGCGATCTCGGGATCGGGCTCGGTGCGCGCCAGGTCGGCGTCGAGCTCGGCGAAGACCAGCTCCGGCACCGGCAGGTCGAGCGCGCGTGCGATCTCCCCCGACACCAGCTCGGCGATCAGCGCGCGCGGGCCCTGGCCGGCCCCGTGGAACTTGAGCACGTACATCCCGTCGTCGTCGGCCTCGACGATCGCCGGCAGCGAGCCGCCCTCGCGCAGCGGCGTCACGTACCGGGTGACGCGAACGGTTCGGACAGCGGGCACGCGGCCCATTCTGGCACGCGGCTCAGCCCTTCACGCCGCGCGCGCCCATCGCCACCAGGGGCAGGCCCACGAACGGGAAGTGGCCGATGAGCTGGTAGAGCCAGCGCAGCGAGACGCTGGGCGGCCGGTGGACGAGGACGGGGATCACCAGGAGGGACATGACCATCCAGATGAAGGGCCCGTACACCGCCGCGACCTTGACGACGCCCCAGGGCGAGGCCAGGACCCGCCGCACGGCCGCCCAGCGCAACGCCAGGAAGATGAAGATCGCGGACCACGTGAACGCGACCAGCACGTGCATGAGCAGCCCGATCGCGACCGTGCGCGTGCCGCCCTGGAACGCCGCGGGGCCGAGCAGCACGGAGGCCACCCCCTGCCACAGGCGCGCGAACGTGGACCTGTAGAAGAAGACGCTCTGCACGGTCGCGAACAGGCCGTCGCTGACGGCCGTGAGGAGCCCCGCCAGCAGCAGGCGCTTCAGGCGGTCGTCGCCGAGGGGGGCGTCCGTTCCCATGAGGTGTCCTCCGGAGGCGGGTAGCGTACCTCGGCGGAAGGGCGGTTTCGCCCCGGTCGCAACTCCTGTACCATTCGCTTCGACGATGCGACAGACGCCCGCAGGCCTCATCCTCGTCGCCCTCGTCTCGTTCGCGTGCGCCCGCGGCGACCGCACCGGCGCACGCGAGGCGGAGTCGGCCGTCTCGCCTGTCGCGGGCGCGAGCCGGCTGAGCCGGAGCGCGGGCCTGCCTCCCCCGGTCCTGCCCGCGATGTGCCCCGAGGGCGCCGGCGACCCGCAAGCGGCCTGTACGGGGGACGTTCCCGGCCTGCACTTCGACCAGGTGTATCGGGCCGTCGACGAGCTGCTCGAGAGGCATCCCGAGCTCTACGATCCCGAGCGCGTGATCGGACACGACGGGTACAAGGTGCTCAACGACGAGGCGTTCTACCTGGGCGTGGCCGGCATCCTGCAGGCCCAGGGCCTCTGCGCGGTCTGGGACTACGAGCAGCTGCAGATCAAGACCAGCCCGGCGGCCAGCGAGTCGTACGTGCTGCTCGACCAGAAGAGCTTCATCCGGCGCGACGACCGCGTGCTGAACTTCACCTGCGCGCCCGCCGCGTTCCCGATCGACCCGGCGCTCATCGTGGACCGCGTGCGCGTCGGCTTCTACGGCATCCGCTGCGACGGCGACCGCGAGCCGCCGCGCAACGGCCAGGGCCTGCTGCCGGTGGACTGCACGGGCTACGTCACGGCCACGCCGAAGAAGGCGGACGACTCCGACGTGGACCCGCGCGTCCACGGTCCGGAGATCGAGTGGCAGCTGGTCCCGCTGGGCGGGCGCGTGATCCTGGCCAACTACTCGGACATCACCTTCAACAAGGTCGTGAAGGGCTACAGCCCGGGCGACGTCCGCCTCTGCGCGACGGTCCAGGGACACCAGGGCTGCATGAACATCAAGGTCATCCCCTGATCGTCCCCTGATCGCTCGCACGCGCCGAGCGCGCCGCCTTCCCGGCCAGCCCGCCCGCATCGGGTCCGTCCGCGTAGAATCGGAGGGGGGGGCACCAGAGGCTCATGCGAGCGATTGGATTCGTCCTGGCGTCCGGCGCGGCGCTGGTCCTGACTTCGGCGGCCGCGGGCGCGGCCGAGATCCCCACCCAGCTCCCCCGCACCGCGCGGCCGACGCACTACGAGCTCGCCATCACCCCGCATGCCGGGTCGCTCACGCTCGACGGCACGGCCGTGATCACGCTCGAGGTGCTGGAGCCGACTCCGAGCCTCACGCTGAACGCGATCGACCTCCAGTTCGCGTCCGCGCGCCTGACGAGCCTGGCCGGCGGTCCGGCCCTCCCGGCCCGGGTCAGCCTGGACGCCTCCAGCCAGACCGCGACGTTCACGTTCGCCGACGCGCTCCCCCGCGGATCGTACCGGCTCGCGCTCGAGTACTCAGGCGTGATCGGGACGCAGGCGGTCGGCCTCTTCGCGCTCGACTACGACGCGGCGGGCGGACGGAAGCGCGCGCTCTTCACGCAGTTCGAGAACTCGGACGCGCGCCGCATGGTCCCCTGCTGGGACGAGCCCGTCTACAAGGCCACGTTCGAGCTGACGGTCACGGTCCCCAAGGGCGAGCTGGCGGTCAGCAACACGCCGGCCGCCGAGACGAAGGCGCTCGAGGGCGGCCGCACGCGCGTCCGCTTCGGGCGGACGCCGCCCATGTCCACGTACCTGCTGTTCCTGGCCATGGGCGACCTGGAGCGCGCCACCACCCGCGTCGGCGACGTCGAGGTGGGCGTCGTCACGCGGCGCGGCGCGATCGACCAGGCCCGGTTCGTGCTGGACGCGTCGGCCGAGGTCCTGCGCGAGTACAACGACTACTTCGGCCGGCCCTACCCGCTGGCCAAGCTCGACAACATCGCCGCCCCCGGCCGCAGCCAGTTCTTCGGCGCCATGGAGAACTGGGGCGCCATCATGAGCTTCGAGTACTACCTGCTCATCGACCCGTCGATCTCCACGCAGGAGGATCGGCAGTCCGTGTTCTCGGTCGCCGCTCACGAGATCTCGCACCAGTGGTTCGGCGACCTGGTGACCATGGCCTGGTGGGACGACCTGTGGCTCAACGAGGGCTTCGCGTCGTGGATGGCCGGACGCACCACGGCGAAGCTGCGCCCGCAGTGGAACACGGCCCTGCAGGCGGTGGCCGACCGGGACGAGGCGATGGCGCGCGACTCGCTCGCCACCACGCACCCGGTCGTGCAGCGCATCGAGACGGTCGAGCAGGCCAGCCAGGCCTTCGACTCGATCACGTACCAGAAGGGCGAGGCCGTCATCCGCATGCTGGAGGGCTACGTGGGCGAAACGGCCTGGCGGACCGGCGTGCGGCGGTACATCGAGAAGTACACCCACCGCAACACGGTGTCGGACGACCTCTGGCGCGAGATCGAGGCGGCCGCCGGCCAGCCCGTCACCGCGATCGCCCACGACTTCACGCTCCAGCCCGGCGTCCCCCTGGTGGTCGTGGACGGCGTGACGTGCGAGGCCGGGACGAGCCGCGTGAGCCTCTCGCAGCGCGAGTACTCGCGCGACCAGCCGGACAAGACGCCGCTCGCGTGGCGCGTCCCGGTGATCGTCCAGTCCGTTTCCGGCCCGCCGGTGCGCACGGTCCTCGAGTCCAGGGCGACGGTCGCCGTGCCCGGCTGCGACGCCGTCGTGGTGAACGCCGGCCAGAGCGGGTACTACCGCACGCTGTACGCGCCGGACCAGTTCGCGCGGCTGGCCGCCGGCTTCGCGGCGCTGCGGCCGATCGACCAGCTCGGGCTGCTGAGCGACAGCTGGGCGCTCGGACGCGCCGGCGTGGCTCCGGTGTCGGGCGTGCTGGACCTGGCGCGCGCGACGCCCGCGGACGCGGACCCGCAGGTCTGGGGCCGCGTCGCACAGACGCTGGGCCAGCTGGAGGGCTACCTGCGGGACGACGCGGCGCGGCGCGACGTCTTCCGCCGCTTCGCGCGCGAGCGGCTGGGGCCGGTCTTCGCCCGGGTGGGATGGACCCAGCAGGCCGACGAGCCCGCGCCGGTCACGATATTGCGCAACACGCTGATCGCGACGCTGGGCGCCCTGGGCGATCCCGAGGTGGTGCTGGAGGCCCGTCGCCGCTTCGCCGTCCGCGCCACCGACCCCGCGGCCATGCCGGGGCCGCTGCGCAAGACGCTCCTGCGCGTCGTCGCGCGGCACGCGGACCCCGCCACGTGGGACGCGCTGCGCGCGGACGCGCGCGCGGAGCGCACCCCGCTGGTCAAGGAGGAGCTCTACTTCCTGCTCGCGTCCAGCCAGGACGACGCCCTCGCGCGCCGAGCGCTCGACCTGGCCCTCACGCCCGAGCCGGGCGTCACCACGGGCGCGGGGATGCTCGCGCGCGTGGCCGAGGAGCATCCCGAGCTCGCCTTCGACTACGCGATCGCGCACATGGCCGCGGTGCGGGAGCGCATCGACGCCACGTCGATCAGCCGCTTCTTCGCGAACCTGGCCCGGCCGTCGGGCGATCCGGCGATGATCCCCAAGCTCAAGGCGTACGCGGAGGCGCACCTGGACGAGAAGGCGCGGGGCGACACGGAGACCGCGATCGCGGACATCGGGGACCGCATCCGGGTCCGCGGCCGCGTGACGCCGGCGCTCGACGCCTGGCTGGCCGGCGGCGCTGGCGCGGGCCGGAGCGACGCGGGCGGACCCCGCTAGACGGGCTTCATCTCCCCCAGCACGGTCGGGATCAGCTCCGACACCGTCGGATGGATCGGCACGGCACGGATCATCGCGTCCACGTCGATCCCCGCGCTCATCGCGTCCACCAGGCCGTGGATCGCCTCGTCCCCGCCGGTGCCCAGGATGGCCGCGCCGAGGATCTTCCGCGTCTCCCGGTCGGCCACGATCTTCATGAGCCCCTGCGTCTCGCCCTTCTCGACGGCGCGCCCCACGCGCGTCATCGGACGCGTCCCGACCAGCAGCGGCCGGCCGGTCGCGCGCGCCTGCGTCTCGGTCATCCCCACGCGCCCCAGCGGCGGGTCGACGTACAGCGCGTACGCGGGCACGCGCTGGCTCAAGCGTCGCTCGGCGCGGTCGAGCAGGTTCGCGGCCACGATCTCGTAGTCGTTCCAGGATGTGTGCGTGAACGCGCCGCGCCCGTTGCAGTCTCCCAGGGCCCAGACGCCGGGCACGTTCGTGGCGAGCGTGTCGTCGACGGTCACGTACCCGCGCGCGTCCGTGTGGACGCCCGCCAGGTCGAGCCGCAGGTCGTCCGTGTTCGGGCGCCGCCCGATGGCCAGCAGCACGTGCGAGCCCGACACGGTCGGCGGCCCGACCGTGCAGTCGACGGACACCGCCGCCCCGTCCGCGTGCGGCTCGAGCCGGATGCACTCCGCGGCCGTGCGCACCGCGATCCCCTCGGCCTCCAGGATCCCGCGGATGGCCTCGGAGACGTCCGGATCCTCGCGCGCGATCAGGTGCGGCGCCCTTTCGAACACCGTCACCCGCGCGCCGAAGCGGCGGTGCATCTGGGCGAACTCCAGGCCGATGTAGCTCCCGCCGACCACCAGCAGGTGCTCGGGCACGCGGTCGAGCTCCAGCATCGTCCGGTTGTTCAGGAAGGGCACGCGGTCCAGGCCCGGCAGGTCCGGCACCGCCGGACGCGTGCCGACGTTGATGAAGACGTGCTTCGCCTCGAGGATCTCGTCGCCGACGCGGACCCGGTCGGGTCCCTCGAACCGCGCGTGGCCTTCGAGGAGCGAGAGCCCCTTCATGCCGGCCAGCCACCTGGCCACGCCGTTCCTCGCGTTCCGGACGACCGTGTCCGACCGTGCCTTGACCTTCGCCATGTCGACGCGCACCGGGCCGTCGAGCACGACGCCGTAGTCGGCCGCCCGCCGGGCCAGGTGCGCCGCGTAGGCGCTCGCGACCTGGGTCTTGGTCGGCATGCAGCCCACGTTCACGCACGTCCCGCCCAGCAGCTTGCGCTCCACGAGCGCGACCGTCCGGCCCGCGTCCGTCAGGCGGCCCGCGAGCGGCGGGCCCGCCTGCCCCGCGCCGATGATGATCGCGTCGAACGTCTTCATCCCATCGCCATCACGATCCCGACCGCCAGGGCGATCGCGAGCCCGTCCTCGACGAATGCGGCCGGGTGGTCGTTGCCGAAGGCGGCCGCCAACCTGGCCCGTAGCGCGCGGCCGCCCAGCGTGCCGATCACGGCGCCCACGATCCCGGCGATCACGCCCGGCAGTCCGCCGATGGCCGCGCCGCACAGCCCGCCCGAGAAGATCCGCCCGCCGAACTGGAACGGCACGGTACGGCTGGGCGTGAACGGGAGCTGGTCGGTGACCAGCTCGCCCAGCGACAGCGCCGACCAGATCCAGCGGGCCCACGGATGGCCGAAGACGACGAGCCAGCCGCTGCCCGCGTCCAGCCGGCCCAGGAACGCGGCCCAGGCCATGGCCGCCGGCGCCATCATGCTGCGCGAACCGGCCAGGATGCCCGTCAGCAGCGCGATCCCCAACGTGGCGACGTTCACCATGTCTCCTTCCCCGCGGGTTCCCCTCGACGATGAGCGAGAGGATACTCCGTACATCAACCGAAGGAGGCCATGATGTCCGAGACGCGCAACGAACCGGCGGGCCCGGTCCCGGGCCACGTCGAGACGAAGCTCGAGGTCGTGATCATCCCGGTGGCCGACGTCGATCGCGCCATGGGCTTCTATGGAAGCCTGGGCTGGCGGCTGGACGCGAACT
This sequence comes from Vicinamibacteria bacterium, assembly GCA_025923995.1. Taxonomy (GTDB): domain Bacteria; phylum Acidobacteriota; class Vicinamibacteria; order Fen-336; family Fen-336; genus JAICEW01. Next base: position 13,532 of record JAICEW010000065.1, read on the forward strand.
TCTCCAACAACGACGACTGGCGCGGGGTGCAGATGACACCGCCCGGCTCGCCGTGCTCGATCATCTTCGGCCAGGGGCTGACCACGGCGTCGCCGGGCTCGGTCCAGGGCACGTTCCTCATCGTCGACGACGTCGTGAAGGCTCGCGCCGAGCTGATCGCGCGCGGGGCCGACGTGGGCGAGGTGTTCCACTTCGAGGGCCCGTTGCGCGTCAGCGGCACCAAGGGACGCCTTCCCGGGCCGCATCCGGAACGCCGGTCCTACGGCTCCTGGGCCCAGTTCAGCGACCCGGACGGCAACACCTGGCTGCTCCAGGAGATCACGACGCGCCTCCCCGGACGAGGGTTCAGCACCGACGTGGCGACCCTGACGGAGCTCCTGCGCGAGACGGAGACGCACCACGGCGCATACGAGTCGACCGCGCCCAAGCATCACTGGTCGGCGTGGTACGCCGCCTACATGGTCGCGCGGGAGCGCGGGCGGACCGCAGAAGAGGCGGCCGCGGACGCCGCGGCGCACATGGAGCGTGAGCGGGCGTGACCCTGGCCGCAGGCAAGGAATCAACGCCGTCCTGCACGCTGTGGGTGCTGGCGCACCCGGACGACCCTGGGCTGGGCGCGTTGCAGGACCTTCCACCGGGCGTGACCTTCGTCGTGGGTGCGGACGCTGCGGCGTTCGCGGGGCACGCGCCGGCCGACGCGGTGCTCGTCTGCGCGGGCGGACGCGAGCGTCTTCGAGCCACCCTGGCCCTCGCACCCCAGGCGCGGTGGGTCCACTTCCGGTCCGCGGGCGTCGACGGGTCGGTCTACCCCGAGCTCGCGGACCGACCCCTCGTGGTCACGAACGCGCGCGGCGTCTTCAGCGCGGCGCTGGCGGAGTTCGTGATGGCGGCGGTGTTCCACTTCGCCAAGGACCTCCGCCGCCTGATGCGCAACCAGGACCGGCGCCTGTGGGAAGCCGGCACGCCCCTGCTCGTCCGCGGGCAGACCATGGGCATCGTGGGCTACGGCGACATCGGGCGCGCGACCGCGACGGCGGCGCGTGCCCAGGGGATGCGGGTGGTGGCCCTGCGCCGAAGCGGCGGGAGCGATCCCTCGGTGGACCAGATGTTCGCTTCGCCAGGCCTGCACGACCTGCTGGCGGTGGCGGACTTCGTCGTGGTGGCGACCCCGCTCACCGACGAGACACGCGGGCTCATCGACGCGAAGGCGATCGCCGCGATGAAGCGGACGGCGGTGCTGGTGAACGTGGGCCGCGGCCCGGTCGTGCAGGAGCACGCCCTCGTCGCGGCCCTCCAGGCGGGCGCGATCGGCGGCGCGGCGCTGGACGTGTTCGAGACCGAGCCGCTGCCGCCCGAGAGCGCGCTGTGGTCGCTCGACAACGTGCTGCTGTCGCCGCACTCGGCGGACCATACGCCCGGCTGGCTGGAGAACGCGATGACCTGCTTCCTCGCCCACCTGCGCCGTTTCCTCGCGGGCGAGCCCCTCGCGGGCCCCGTCGACCCGCGCCGGGGCTACTGAGGGACCGGTGGAGCCGTCCCCCGTGCGGACGCTCGACATCTCCGCGCTGTCGCGCGCCTACGCCCGAGTCTTGCTGTCGCAGCGGCTGTGGCGTGGGCTCGCGATGGCGATGTTCCAGGCCACGCTCATGCTGTTCGCCGTCTGGGTCGCGGTCGTGGTGATGATCGTCCTGCGGCCGCAGGGCGGCCGCAGGGCGCCCCTCCTCCTCGCGGTCATCCTCCTGCTCGCGGCGTTCGCGGCGGGCCTCGCCTACCTCCTGCTGCGGGTCGTCGCGGCATTCGGTCGCGGATCGCGCCCGGTCGCGTACGTATTCCTGGTGCTCGTCGGCCTGACGGCGGCCGGCTCGGTTCTCCTCGACGTCCTGCAGCTGATCGAGCTCTGGCCGCAGGTCGGCCTGCAGGCCCTCGTCGTGGCGGGGTTGGCCATGCACATCGCGTTCAGCCTGGGCCTGGCCGCCGGCCTGGTGGAGATCGTCCGCGCACGCGACGCCGATCGGCCCGCGCTGCTCGACCCGGGCCTGGGCCAGGGATTCGCGAGCGACCTGCCCTGGATGCTGGGCGTGCCGCACCTGGGCGCGCGGCTCGGGAAACGACGGTTCGTCGCCTGGTCGATCATCCTGCTGGCCGGCCTGCTCGAGGGGATGGCCTGCTACTGGTACGTGATGCTGCCGGGTCGATTCGGGGATGCCGCCTTCAAGCTCCGAAACGTTCTCGCGCCTGAGGACAGCGGCGCATGGGTCCTGTTGGTTCTCGTCGTGGTCCTGATCCCCTCCTGGTTCCTGTACCGCCTGATGATCCGGGGAGCCAGGTGGCTCCGGCTCCAGGCGCGGCTCCTGGCGCTGGAGTCGGCCCCCGAGGCGGTGACCGCCGATGCGCGGAGGCCGGTGCTGTTCCTGCGCGCGTTCGCGCACGAGCAGGTGCCGTTGCGGGCGGCGCGGATGCCGTGGCTGGTGCGGACCTTCGATCCCGGCACGGAGTACGGCACGCTCGAGGAGATGATGGTCCACGAGCTCGCGTTCCTGGGGCCGGTCGTCACGCTCGCCGACCCCGCGCGCAGCGAGCGGCCGGTGGGGGCCGCGCGCTGGCACGTCGATGGTGAGAGCTGGCAGGGCTTCGTCGAGGGGCAGATGGGGCGGGCGGGCCTGGTCGTCCTGGCCATGGCGGAAACGGCCGGCGTGCGCTGGGAGGTCGAGACCCTGAAGACCGCCCGCGCGCTGGACCGGACCGTGTTCGTGTTCCGCCCCGAGACCACACGGGACCGGGCGCTGCTGGCGAGCCTCGGCGAATGGCTCGAGATCGCTCCCGCGGTGAGCGAAGCGGTCAGCGAGGGCGCCCGCAACGTGCTGGCGCTGGCGGCGCCGCCCGGCCGAGCGCCCCTGCTGATCGTCTCGCGCGGCCTCAGCGAGATCGACTACGAGGTGGCGCTGCGCATGGCCGTGCAGGAGCACGTCCTGGCGCAGCAGGAGCGCGCCGCGTAGGCTGGACGCTCACGGCTGGTCGTTCCGCATCAGCAGCACCACGTCGGCCACCTCGTCCACCAGCGCCAGGTCCAGGTCGTGGTCGTTGTCGAAGTCGAGGAACACCGCGCACGACGCGGCCGCCGGCGCGACGAACGACATCGCCGACGACATGGTGCCGGTGCCGTTGTTCCTGAAGACGAACCAGCGCGCCGCGCCGAACGACGACAGGATCCAGTCCAGGTCGCCGTCGCCGTCGAGGTCGCCGAGGTCGCTGGCCACGATGGAGCCGGCCGCCGACACCACCACGGGCGGCTCGAGCGTGCCGTTGCCGTTGCCCTTCAGGATCGCGCCGTTGTTGCTGCCTCCGTTGCCGGTCGCGACGTCCAGGTCGAGGTCGCCGTCCACGTCTCCCAGCGCGAGCTGCCAGGTCGAGCCTCCGGCGGGGCGGCTCCCGACGCTCGTGAACGTCCCGTTCCCGTTGCCGGCCAGCACGTGGATGAGCTGGTCGTTGCGCGTGCCCACGACGAGGTCGTCGATGCCGTCGTGGTTCATGTCGCCCGCGCCCAGCGAGTACTCGCCGTTGCCGCCCGAGTCGAACGAGGTGGCCGGACCGAACACGCCGGTGCCGTTGTTGAGCAGCAGCGAGACGTTGTTGCCGTTCGTGTTGGCGGTCGCGATGTCCGGGTCCCCGTCGCCGTCCGCGTCGAGGACGGCCAGGCCGTGGGGCGCCCCGCCCACCGCCACCACCTGCTGGGGGTCGAAGGTCCCGTCGCCGTTGCCCAGGACGATCGAGACCGTGTTGTCCGCGACGTTGGCCGTGGCCGCGTCCGGGAACCCGTCGTTGTTGAAGTCGCCCGGCTCGTTGGGGCTGGCCACGTGGCCGATCGGCGTCGGCGGCTGGAGGAAGGGATCGTAGAGCCCGGTGCCGTCGGCCGTGTTCAGGAACACGCGCAGGTCGGCGCTGTCCTCGTTCACGATGGCCAGGTCCAGCCACCCGTCGCGGTCGAAGTCGGCGCCCAGGCCGCCGTACGCGCGCGTCCCCGCGCTGGGCGTCGTGCGCACCTCGAGGGTGTCGATGGAGCTGAAGGCGAGCGGCCCGCGCGGGCGCGCCGCCGGCAGGCCGGAGGCCACCGTGAACTGGAACGCGTAGCCGGCGCTGCGCAGCGGCGAGCCGTCGGCCGCCGTGATCGCGCGCCCGAGGTTGACGTAGACGAGCTCGCCGCCGGAGAAGGCGCGCGTCGGGGTCAGGGTGACCGTGCGGTTGCCGTTGGAGAAGCTCATGACGCCGTCCGCCCGGCCGCTCCACCGCCCGCGCACGCGGAAGGTGGAGGGGTTCACGGTCGAGGTCTGCAGCGCACGGTCGAACGTGACGCTGACGGTCGTGTTCCAGGGCACGGCGCCTCGATGGCGGAGGGGGCTGGTCGAGGCGACCTGCATGTCGCCGAGGGGGACGCGGCGCTCGCCGGCGGAGAGCGAGGCGGCGGCCAGGAGGGTGAAGACGAGGGCACCCACACGATGCGACGCGGTTCTCTTGATCATGGTGACTCCGGCCCGGTCCATCGGACCGCTATGGCGTTTCCGGCCACGAACCTGAGGAGGGCAGTTCGCGTCGGCCCGCGCCACGGGGGCGCGCCACACGACGACCCGTCTCCATCGATGCCGGATACCGTATTCCCGGGGCGCGAGCCGTTCTAGGACAAAAATCACACTCCCCGGGCTCGGGGGGGCACGTGAATTGCTCTGACGTTGTCTGATCGAGAAGACGTCCGGCAACGACCCCCGCAGGAGCCCCCCATGCCCAAGTCACCACGTTCCCGCCCTCAGGCCAAGAAGTCTGCCGCCAGGTCCACCGTGAGCGGTCCCCGCCGCGGTCCGGTCGCCGACCCCGACCGCCACGTCGCCCGTATGCAGGCCACCGATGCGCTCGCCGCGGCCTTCCCGTTCAACGAGAACAAGCGGGCCGAGCTGGAGACGGACCCGCGAAAGGCCAAGGCCGGAGCCTCCGCCGAGCCCGAAGACGCGGCCGTCACCGGCAGCACCCTCACCGAGGGCACGACCCGCTCGGACAAGGCCGGAGGCATCGCCCCCCCCTCCACCAACCCCGGAAACGCGCCTCTCGACCGGGTGCGCGTCGATTCGGGTGGGCAGCGGCTGACGACCAACTTCGGCCAGCCGGTGGCCGACAACCAGAACACCCTGAAGGACGGCACCCGCGGTCCGGCGCTGCTGGAGGACTTCATCCTCCGCGAGAAGCTGACGCACTTCGATCACGAGCGGATACCGGAGCGGATCGTCCACGCGCGTGGCTCGGGCGCGCACGGCTACTTCGAGTGCTACGAGTCGATGGAGAAGTACACGCGCGCCTCGTTCCTGGCGGCCAGGGGCAAGCGGACTCCCGTGTTCGTCCGCTTCTCCACCGTGCAGGGCGAGCGGGGCTCGATCGATACGCCGCGCGACGTGCGGGGCTTCGCGACCAAGTTCTACACGGACGAAGGCAACTTCGACATCGTGGGCAACAACATCCCCGTGTTCTTCATCCAGGACGCGATCAAGTTCCCCGACCTCGTCCACGCCCTGAAGCCCGAGCCCCACCACGCCATGCCGCAGGCGGCCAGCGCGCACGACACCTTCTGGGACTTCGTCACCCTGATGCCCGAGAGCACCCACATGCTGATGTGGGCCATGTCCGACCGCACGCTGCCTCGCAGCTTCCGCACGATGCAGGGCTTCGGCGTCCACACCTTCCGCCTGGTCAACGCCCGCGGAGAGTCGCGCTTCGTCAAGTTCCACTGGAACCCGCGCGCGGGCACGCACTCCCTCGACTGGGACGAGAGCGTCAAGATCGGGGGCGCCGACCCCGACTTCACGCGCCGCGACCTGTGGGAGTCCATCGAGGCCGGGGTCTTTCCCGAGTACGAGCTGGGCTTCCAGATCTTCACCGAGCAGCAGGCGGAGGAGTTCAGCTTCGACGTCCTCGACGCCACCAAGATCGTGCCCGAGGAGCTGGTGCCGGTGACGCCGGTGGGGCGGATGGTCCTCGACCGCAACCCCGACAACTTCTTCGCCGAGACGGAGCAGATCGCGTTCGGCGTGCAGAATCTGGTGCCCGGCATCGACTTCTCCAACGATCCCCTGCTGGCCGGCCGGATCCACTCCTATTTCGACACGCAGCTGCTGCGGCTGGGCGGCCCGAACTTCCACGAGATCCCGATCAACGCCCCGTTGGCCCAGGCCCACAACAACCAGCGCGACGGCTTCCACCGTCAGGCCATCCACCGCGGGCGTGTCGCCTACGAGCCGAACTCGCTCGCCGGCGGCTGCCCCTTCCAGGCCGGCGCGGCGGGCTTCACCAGCTTCCCCCAGCCCATCGAGGGAGCGAAGGTGCGGGCCAAGCCGGAGAAGTTCGCCGACCACTACTCACAGGCCACGCTGTTCTGGAACAGCCAGACTCCCTACGAGAAGGCCCACATCGTCCGCGGCTTTCGCTTCGAGCTGACCAAGGTGCAGGTGCCGGCCATCCGCGAGCGGCTGGTCTCCATGCTGCGCAACGTGTCCGACGAGCTGGCCGGAGCGGTGGCGGAGGGCCTGGGCATCGATCTGCCCAAGGCCATGCCTCGCCTCGTCGACCCGCCGCGGGTCGAAGTGGAGCGATCGCCGGCTCTTTCGCTGACGGCCCGGCCCGGCGACGGCAGCATCCGGGGCCGCAACGTGGCCGTCCTGCTGGCGCCAGGCGTCGATTCCGGGTCGGTGGAGCGGGCGCAGGCCGAGCTCACCCGGGCAGAGGCGAAGGTCCGGCTGCTGGCCGCCCGGCTCGGGCCCGTCGAGAACGGTGGGGGTCCCCTCGAGCCGGACGCCACGCTCGAGACGATGCCGTCCGTGCTCTTCGACGCGGTGGTCGTGCCGGACGGCAGCGAGGGCGCGAAAGCGCTGGCGGAGCTCGGACACGTCGCCGAGTTCCTGAAGGACCAGTACCGGCACTGCAAGCCCATCCTCATGCTGGGAGCCGGCAGGACGGTCGTCGAAGGTGCGGGAATCCTGGTCGGCAAGGGCGAGGACTGGGGGCTGACGTGCGACGTCAAGTCGTTCGTCAGGGCCCTGGGTCGGCACCGCAACTGGGATCGGCAGACCGACCCGCCGATGGTCTGAGCGGCAACACGCTGGCCGTCACCGCGATCGCCCCGTCCCCCGACGGGAGGCGCCTGGCGATGCTTCGGGGTCGTCGGGGGCAGAGCCCCCTCGTCGTGGAGGCGGACACCGGGCGGACGGTCTGGCCGCGCACCGGGCGCTGACTCGGCTCCGGGCCCGTATCATGGGCACCCACACCAAGCGAGGTGCCTGCGTGCCCAACGCCACCGCCCTGCCCGTCGCGCTTCTGGCCGCACTCGCCATGGCCCTGCCTGCGATCGCGGCCGAGCCTCCCACCCCGACCGAGGGCGACTTCGTCCTGCGCGACTTCCGCTTCGCGAGCGGCGAGGTGCTCCCCGAGCTGCGCCTCCACTACCGGACGCTCGGGACGCCTCGCAAGAACGCCAAGGGCGTCGTGGGGAACGCCGTGCTGATCGGCCATGGAACGGGCGGGTCGGGCGCCCAGTTCCTCCGGCCGGACTTCGCCGGCGAGCTGTTCGGGCCGGGCCAGCTCCTCGATGCCTCGCGCTACTTCATCGTCCTGCCCGACGGCCTGGGTCATGGCCGGTCCGCGAAGCCGAGCGACGGCCTGCGCGCGCGATTCCCGCGCTACGGATACGCGGACATGGTCGAGGCGACCTACCGGCTGCTCACCGAAGGCCTGGCCGTCGACCACCTGCGCCTGGTCATGGGCACCTCGATGGGCGGCATGCACACGTGGGTGTGGGGCGAGCGCCACCCGGACTTCATGGACGCGCTCATGCCGCTGGCCAGCCTGCCCGGCCCGATCTCCGGCCGCAACCGCGTCTGGCGCCGGATCGTCCTCGACGCAATCCGCAACGATCCCGGGTGGGCGGGCGGCGACTACACGACCCAGCCGGCGTCCCTGCGGACCGCCGCCGGCCTCCTCTTCCTGATGGGCAGCAATCCGGTCCTGCGCCAGGAGCAGATGCCGACGCTCGCGCGAGCCGACCAGGTGCTCGACGAGTCCCTCGCCGCCTCCCTGCGCACGATGGACGCGAACGACGTGATCTACCAGGTCGGCGCCTCGTGGGACTACGATCCGGCTCCGAGCCTCGAGCGCATCCGCGCGCCGCTCACGGCCGTCAACTTCGCGGACGACCTCATCAACCCCCCCGAGCTGGGCATCCTCGAGCGCGAGATCCGCCGCGTGCCCAAGGGCGAGGCCGTGACCATCCCCTTCGGGCCCGCGACGCGCGGTCACGGCTCGCACACGCTGGCCGTCCTGTGGCGCGACCACCTCGCGCGGCTGCTCGAGCGGTCGGGCGGTACGCCCTAGCGGGTCCGCGCGTCACCGCGCCGCGCGCGCCGCCCTCCGCCTTGGCTTCGACAACGTCCGGCTGCAGGCGTCGGCGGCCTTCTTGATGGCTTCCGCCTGCGTCGGATACGGGTGGATGACCCGCGAGAGCGTTCGGAGGCCTATGCGCGCCACCATCGCCAGCGTGATCTCGTTGATCATCTCGCCCGCGTGCCGGGCGACGATCGTCGCGCCGAGGATGCGGTCGCTCCCCTCCTCGACGTGGATCTTCACGAAGCCGGTCTCCTCGTCGTCGGTGAGCGCGCGGATCACCTCGTGCATGGGTATCGTGAAGGTCTTCACCGGGATGCCCTGCTCGTTGGCCTGCCGGACGTACACGCCGACGTGGGCGATCTCCGGATCGGTGTAGGTGCACCACGGGACCACGAGCGCGCTGAGCCGCTGGCGCGCGCCGACCAGCGCGTTCTGGACGGCCATGCGCGCGGTCGGGTCCGCGGTGTGCGTGTACTTGTGCTCGAGACAGCAGTCCCCGGCGGCGTAGATGCGCGGGTTGGTCGTGCGCAGGAAGTCGTCGACGCGGATCCCGGCGCAGTCGTCGTAGGCGACGCCCGCGGCTTCGAGGTCCATCCCCGAGACGTTGGGCAGCCGGCCGACGCCGGCCAGGATCCGGTCGACGACGACGGTGCTCCGGTAATCGTCGCTGACCAGCTCGACGCGCTTCTCCCCGTTCTCGGTCCGGACCTCGACCGGCCGGGTATTGAGCCGCACGTCGATCCCGTCGCGCGCGAAGGACGCGGACAGGATCTGCGCCGCGTCCCGCTCCTCCTTGGGCAGGAACAGCGGCTGCGCCTGCACGATCGTCGTCTGGCTCCCCAGCCGGGCGAACGCCTGGGCCAGCTCGCAGCCCAGCGGTCCGCCGCCGACCACGAGCAGCCGGCGCGGCAGCTCGGTCAGGTCGAACACGTTCGCGTTCGTCAGGTAGTCCGCCTCCGTCAGGCCCGGAACGCCGGCCGGCTCGGGGCGTGAGCCCGAGGCGACGATCGCCTTCTCGAAGCCCAGCCGCGTGTCACCCACGACAAGCGTGTCGGCCCCGGTGAACCGGGCCTCGCCCTGGAGCACGTCCACTCCGGCGGCGGTCAGCCTGTCCGCAGACACGGGCCGGACGGTCCGGTCGCGGATGCTCCTCATCCGGCGCATCACCGCGGCGAAGTCGACAAGAGTCCCCGCCGGCCTCAGCGCGCCGTAGCGCTCGGCCTCGCGCATCTCCGCGGCCAGCCGGGACGTCCGGATGATCGCCTTCGACGGCACGCAGCCCGTGTTGAGGCAGGTGCCCCCGAAGTGCTCGCGCTCGACGAGGGCGACTCGAACGCCCAGCCCGCTCGCGGACGTCGCCGCCGCCAGCCCCGCCGGGCCGGCGCCCACGACGACCAGGTCGTATCGGTCAGCCACCGCTCACGCGTCCCGGAGCCAGCCGCCGCGGAACCCGGCGCGCCGCAGCCCGCCGGCCACGTGGGGGCAGTCGCGCATCAGGCGCCAGATCAGCTGCGTGCGATGGTTCTCGATCATCGTGACGACCAGGCCCTGGTCGAGCCCGTAGTGGTGAGGGGACACCCAGGCGCGGCCGTCCGACCCGGCGAGCGTCGGGTTGAAACCGCTCGCCAGCCGACCGCCGGTCGCCATCTCGCCGTAGCGGGCGGTCATGCTCCGTACCGCGGGCAGCACGATCTCGGGGGCGAACGGCAGCGAGCCCAGCACGCCCGCGCAGGAGAGGGTCCCGTCGTCCGGCCCGTACGGCACTCCCCGCGCGGTGTAGCCGAACCAGCGGGCCGGCTCGCGAGCC
>JAICEW010000066.1 GCA_025923995.1 Vicinamibacteria bacterium
AGACCATCGACTCCGGCTTCGCCACGATCGCGTCCTATCCCGAGCTGCGCCAGACGCCGATCGTGATCGGAGAATCCGACCCGGAGGGCTGCGCGGCGTGCCAGGGCCCGCAGCTCGCGTACCGCAACGGCACCATGTACTCGAGCTACACGGCCGCCGTGTTCGCGCGCAAGCACGACCTCGCCGAGAAGCACGGGGTCAACCTCGAGGGTGCCGTGACCTGGGCGTTCGAGTTCGAGGACCAGGCGCCCTTCCCCGGCTTCCGCGCGCTGGCCAGCTTCGGGATCGACCATCCCGTCCTCAACGTGTTCCGCATGTACGCCAGGATGGACGGGAACCGCGTGCCGGTCGTCAGCAGCGGCGCCGTGCCGCTCCACGCGATCGTCGCCGAGGGAGTGCGCGGCAGCGCCGACGTGGCGGCGCTCGCGAGCGTCGAAGGGGACCGGCTGTCGGTGATGGCGTGGCACTACCACGACGACGACGTGGCGGGTCCCGACGCGGCCGTGACCCTCGAGCTGGCCGGCCTGGCTCGGCAGGAGGGCGCGCTGCACCTGACGCACTACCGCATCGACGATGCCCACAGCAACGCCTACGCCGAGTGGCTGCGCATGGGCTCGCCGATCGCGCCGGACCGAACGCAGTACGCTCAGTTGGAGACGGCGGGCCAGCTCGCGGCGTTGCCCAAGTCGGAGCCGATCCCGGTGACCCGGGGCACGGCGACGCTGCCGCTGCGCCTGCCGCGCCAGGCGGTCTCTTTGCTCGTCTTCGAGGGAGTTCGAGATGCGCCGAAGTGAACGCCGGGCGTTCCTCTTTCGGGCGTCGTGCCTGTTCCTCTGTTCCACCGCGCGCCTGGCGTCGGGTGCCGACGCGCGGCTTCCGGACGGCACGGAGTTCCCCTTCTGGGAGAGGCCGGTCGCTTTCAGCCGCACCTACCACGTCGACGGGAGCTCCCCGCGAGCCGACGACCGCGGCCCCGGCACGCTCGAGCGGCCGTTCCGCACCATCGGCCAGGCGGCGGAGGTCCTCCAGCCGGGCGAGCGGGTGGTGATCGCCGCCGGCACGTATCGCGAGTGCGTCCGCCCGGCGCGCGGCGGCACGGCTCCCGACAGGATGATCAGCTACGAGGCGGCCCCGGGCGCGACAGTCGTCGTGAAGGCGTCCGAGGTCCTGCGGGAAGCTTGGCAGCCGAGCGCGGAGGGGATGCCGCCCGAGCTCGCGAGCGGCGTGAGGATCTGGCGGCACGAGCTGGCCGGCGCGCTCTTCCCCGACGCCTACAACCCGTTCGCCCTCGCGAACGTGCCCGGCGACTGGTCCTGGCTGGATACGAAGCGCGTCGACATGGGCCCGTACTTCCGGCGGCGCGGCATGATCTTCGCCGACGGGCGTCCGCTGGAGCCCGTCGAGCAGTACCGGGAGCTCGGCAACGCGCCGCTGCCCGGCACGCCCCACGCACCGGCCCGGCCGAGCAACGGGCTGCCGGGGCGGACGCGCGGCGGCCCGATCCTGCAGGAGGTCGGCGGCTCGCCCGACGCGAGGTTCTGGGTCGAGCACCAGGGCAACGTGGTGCACGTCCGCGTCCCCTGGGGCGATCCGGCTGCCTCCCTCGTCGAGGTCACCACGCGCGAACAGGCGTTCGCACCGCGGCAGGGAGGCCTCGGGTACATCCGCATCAAGGGCCTGACGTTCCAGCACGGTGGCAACGGGTTCCCGCCGCCGCAGCGCGGCCTCGTGTCCACCGCGGGCGGCCATCACTGGATCATCGAGGGCAACACCATCGAATGGGCGGGGGGCGTGGCGCTCGACATCGGCGCCCAGCACTGGCGCGGCGCGCCCGCAACGCTCGCCGGCGACTCGCACGTCGTGCGCGGCAACACCATTCGCTTCGCGGGGGTGGAAGGCATCGGCGGCATGGGCACGACCAACACGCTCGTCGAGGACAACCTCATCGAGTGGGTCGGATGGCAGGGCGCCGAGCGCGCGTGGGAGGCGGCCGGCGCGAAGTTCCATCGCGCGCGCAACCTGCTCTTCCGGCGCAACGTCGTCCGGCACATCCGCCATGCGAACGCGTTGTGGCTGGACGTCGGCAACTCGAACAGCCGCATCACCGCCAACGTGTTCGCCGACGTGCTCACCGTCAGCGCTGCCATCCACATGGAGATGAGCCGGGCGACCAACCAGATCGACAACAACCTCATATGGGACGTGCGCAACGCCGAGCCGGGAACACCTGGGCAGCGCGGGGCGGGCGGTTCCGGGATCTTCCTGCACGCGTCGGAGGGTCAGATCGTGGCGCAGAACCTCGTCGCCCGGTGCGACAACGTCGGCGTGTTCCCGGTGCTGCGCCCCGACCGCACGAACTCGGGGAGCGGCCGCGGGCACCAGGTGCTCAACAACGTCTTCGCGCGCTGCGACAAGGGCGGGATCGTGTTCGTGCACGAGGACAACGCGGCCGACGGGAACCTCTACGCCTCGCTGCCGGAGCGCTTCGGAGGGCTGGGCGAGGCGGACGCCCTGCGCTGGCTCGATCTCGCGGCGTGGCGCGCGCAGGGGTGGGACAAGGGCGGGAGCACGGACGAGCTGGAGCTGGACTTCGACCCGGACCGCCTGGAGCTGACGATCGCCGCCCGCGCGGCCTGGCCGGAGGTGCCGGTCGTCAACGGCATCGACCGTGACCTGGCCGGTCAGGTCACCGTCGCGCGCCGGCCGCCCGGACCGTTCGCGGATCCCGCCGCACGGCGGGTGCGCTCGGTCGATCCGCGCGTCGCGCCGCCGACGCGTCCGTGAGTCGTCTCACCGCGCGAGGGCGCCGGGCACGCCCGCCACGCGCGCCTTCACCGCGTAGAGCGTGCGGTGCGTCAGGATGAACAGCGTGCGCCGATCCGGCCCGCCGAAGAGCAGGTCGACCGGACGCTCCGGTACGTCGATCCGGCCGATCGGCCGGCCGGCCGGGTCGTAGACGAAGACCTGGCCGTTCGCGACGTAGACGTTCCCGGCTCCGTCCCAGGTGACGCTCTCGCCGCCCCGCTCGGCGAAGGGCGCGAGGTCGCCGAGCGTCCCGTCGGGCCGCACGGTCGCGGCGTAGGTCCGGTTCTCCGCGCCGCTCACGACGTACACGCGCTGTCCCGGCATCGCCGTGACGAACCGGGAGGCGACGAGGTTGCTGGACCAGCGCCAGCCGGTCGGGTCCATGCCCGGATAGGACTCGTTCGCGGGCTGGCGGAACACGCGTCCGGCGGGCAGGACGAGGCTTCCGTCGGGCGACACGTACTCCTGGGCCTCGGGGCTCGTCACCTCGCGCGCGAACATCTGCGCGAGAGTCGTGTACGCGTACGTGTCGAGGTCGAGCTGGTCGGCGAACTCGCCGTTGACCCACCAGTTGACCGGCAGGACCACCGCCGCGCCCGCCCGGGGAGCGCTCGGCTGCGCCGGGAGGATCGTCACCTCGCCGGCGGGGGACCGCGGGTCGAACGAGTAGACGGTGCCGATGGGCCCGCCCGAGGACTGCACGAGCAGCCGGCCCGACCGCTCGACCGCGAGGTTCACCGGGTCGAGCGGGTCGTGCCGCACGGCCTTCAGGCCCTCGGCGTGCGACCACGAGAAGATCCGGTGCTGATGTCGGTCGACGAAGTAGAGCGTGCCCGAGGCATCCACCGTGGCGCCGGAGATCGCGTAGAACCCGCCCTCCAGCCTCTCGATGGCCGCACCCGCCGCCACCACGGCCGACGCGTCGGCAGGCTCCGGGCGTGCGGGCCGGGCCGTGATGTCGAGCACGGCGAACTCGCGCTCGCGCACCTCGAGGCGGCGCGTCACGTCCTGGACCGCGTTCTCGAAGGGGAACTTGCTCGCGCGCAGGAACGTGCCGCAGCCGTTCTCGTCGCAGACGCCATAGCCGCTCTCCGCCTTGCTGTGGAAGTTGCGGAAGCGGATGCCGGAGGAGCCGTAGACCCGCACCGCCGCGGGCGCCGGGGCGTGGCTGCGCGTCACCCGGTAGGCGTGGTAGTTGGCGATCGTGATGTTCTTCGACGCGTTGATCTCGAAAGCGACCGCTTCGGGGCTGGTCGCGGATTCCTCCTCGGTCTGCGGCGCGTTGAAGTCCCAGTTCTCGACGTGGTCGAGCTTGATCTCGTTGAAGAGGTGGTGCTCGGCGGAGAGCTGGTAGACGTGGCCGGGCGTCTTCGTGTCGGAGACGTAGAAGCCGGACTGCGCGAACGGGTTCGGCGTCCAGATGTTGCTGAACGTGCCGCCCCCACCGTTCGTGACCCAGATGCTCGGGTACTGCGCGCCCCAGCGGCCGGCGGCGAAGGGCGCGGTCCCGGTGGAGGCGGCGTAGAAGGCCGACCGCACGGCCGGCGGCAGGAACGCACCGCCCCCGCCGAGGATCCGCACGTCCTGCAGCAGCGAGTCCTCGCCGGCCATCCAGCGCACGGCCGTGGCACGCGGGTTGATGCCGCCCGTGAAGAGCCCGATGCCGCTCACCGTGTTGGTGCCGCCGCGCGGCGCCTCCAGCAGGGCCTTCGCCGGGCCCACTCCCTGGTAGGCCGGTGTCCCGTCGGGGAGGTTGAGCTGGGTGAGGCCCGGATGGAGCCCGATGAGCACGGTGTCCGGCCTCAGCCGCAGGGTGTCGCGCACGATGTAGTAGCCGGTCGGAAGGTAGAGCACGCGCTGCGTGTCGATAGCCCTCTGGAGCGCCTCGGTGTCGTCCGTCCGGCCGTCGCCCTTCACGCCGAGCGTGTGCACGTTGACCCAGGCTTCCGTGGGCGGCAGTGCGCGGATGGCCGGCGGCAGGGGAGCCGGCAGCGCGTCGAGCGGGGCGGCGCTCCACAGCGTGTCGATCCGGCCGACGTCCCCCACGCCGGGGACGATCAGGCCGTGGTTGAAGTGCTCGACCCGGTACAGAGCACCCGGGCCGGCTTGCGTCTTCCCGCTCTCACGGAAGCGCGCGAAGACCGGCACGTTCGCGCACACCGCGTTCTCGAAGCCCACCTGGGTGGTCGCGTTGCGCTCGTTGCTGATCACGACCGCGGCGCGCGACAGGTTCTCGAAGCGGCTGTCCTTGACCCACAGCTGATCCGAGTAGTGCGGGTCGATGTCGATCGCGACGGGCACGTCGCGGAAGGCGGTGCGGATCACCGTCATCCCGGCCATGTGCTCGCGGATGGCGGCCTCGCGCTGCCCCTCGAAGAGGGAGTCGATGACCACGAAGGGCCAGTAGGGCGACGTGTTCTCCGTCAGGATGCCGTAGCGCCCGCCGTAGAACCGCAGGTGCTCGACGTAGTTTCCGATCTGGGTGAGCGCCGCGAGCCCCGACCCGATGTGGAAGTCCATGTGGCTCAGGTAGCCGTGCTGCGCCACGTGGAAGCGGATGGCGACGGCGGCGGGGTTCCCGGCGCCGATCTCGAAGTCGATATTGCTCATCGCCGGGTAGAAGGTGACCGGGCTGGCGTCGGGGATGTCGGCGCTGGGCGGAACGCCGCCGGGGGGCGGGAAAGGCACCCGGGTGTTGCCGGGCGGTGGCGGGGCACCGGCGTGCGGCGCGTTCGTGAACATCACCATCAGGCCCAGCCCTTCCTGGTACCCAGGCGTCGCATCCGCCAGCACGAACACCGGCCGCGTGGCGCCGTAGCCGATCACCCGCACGCCGCGCCAGACGTACAAGGTGCGGGTCAGCCGGTAGCGGCCGGAGGGCAGGAACACGACGCCGCCGTTGCCCGCGGCGCCCGCCTTGTCGAGCGCCGCCTGGAGCGCCGCGCTGTCGTCGCTGACGCCGTCGCCGCGCACACCGAAGGCCTCGGGCGACACGTACACCGCGCCAGGGTCTTCGAGTCGCGTGGTGAAGACGGAAGCGGGAAGAGCGGGAAGCGGCAGGGAGAGGAGCAGCGCAACGCCCAGGACCCGATGGCGGTTCATGTGTCCGACCTCTGCCGTGAGCATAGCAACTGAGCGCACCGCGACGTGCACGCGCTCCGGGGACGTCGCGCGGCCGACGTCCGCGATGCCATCCCCCGGGGGGGGCATCGACCGGGAGACATCGGAGAGGGCCCTTTTCAGGCGCTTCCTCTATCCGACTTGCCTTCTTCCGTTCATGGAGCCGGCGCAGAGACTTGAACTCTGGACCTGCTGATTACGAATCAGCTGCTCTACCACTGAGCTACGCCGGCCAAAGGCGGGACCGCGCGCGAGCGCGGAAGCCAAGGATGCTACCAGATCCCGCGAAGTGCGCCAAGCCCGGGCCCCGCTGCTAGACTCTCGCGCGAGAAACGATGTCCGACACCGGCGTGACGGCGCTGCTGGCGGCGTGGACCGACGGGGACCGGGGCGCGCTCGAACAGCTCGTCCCGCTCGTCTACTCGGACCTCCGGAGGATCGCCGCCAGGCGCATCCGGTCCGAGAACCGCGGGCACACGCTCTCCGCCACCGCCCTCGTGCACGAGTGCTACATGCGGCTGGTGGACCAGCGCTCCGCGCGCTGGCAGAACCGGGCGCAGTTCTTCGCGATCGCGTCCGAGCAGATGCGGCGCATCCTGGTGGACCACGCACGCAAGCGGAGGGCGCACAAGCGCGACGGCGGCGTCCAGATCACACTGGACGAGGGCGTCGCCAGCGCTCCGGCGCGCGAGCTGGACCTGCTCGCGCTGGACGGGGCGCTCACCGAGCTGCAGTCGCTCGACGATCGCTCGGCCAAGGTCGTGGAGATGCGCTTCTTCGGCGGCCTCTCGATCGAGGAGGCCGCGTTCGCGCTCGGCATCTCGCACGCCACGGTCGAGCGCGAGTGGGCCTCGGCCCGGGCCTGGCTGTTCCGCCGCCTCCAGGGCGCCACGCCCGTGTGACGGCCGTCACCGGCGCGCGCCGGTGATGAAGGGATTTCCCCGCGGATTCCGCGTCATCCAGGAACGGGGACCTGCCTGGTCCCCCACTGGAGGCACGCGATGACGAGACAAACGAGGATCGGGGCGCTGGCTGGCGCCCTCGCCCTGGTGGTCGGGCTGACGGCTTGCGGCGGAGGAGGCTCGTCCACCGGGTCGACGCCGCCCGTGACCAACCCGCCGGCGCCGGTCCGCAGCGTGATCGGCAACTTCACCTTCTCGCTGGGGCCCATCGGGCTGGCCCAGCCGGTCGAGGTCACGGTCACCGGCACCGGCACCGTGGACGCGACGGCGCAGTGGACGTTCTCGGCGAACGACGTCGACCTCTTCCTCACCGACCGCAGCTGCAACGCGACGTCGTACTTCAACCTCGGCAACTGCAACATCATGGCGCGCGCGGACAGCTTCACCAGCAAGCCCGAGGTGATCCGGCAGCCGCTCAGCTCGGGCGTGTACCGGCTGTGGGTCTACAACGACGGCCCCGGTTCCGAGTCGGGCACGCTGATCGTCGGCTTCACGCCGTAGGACCCGCGACACGCGAGGACCTGCCGCCCGCGCGGCAGGTCCTTCGCTTTGGCGTCCGCTGACGGTATCCTCATGCCGCGAGCCCCTCCCTCAGGGCGGCGCACGAGCGATTGACGCCCGAACGCTACCGGCAGCTCCGCGACCTGGTCGCGGACGCACTCGACAAGCCCGCGGCCGACCGCATCGGCTTCCTGGCGGAGGCCTGCGACGGCGACCGCGAGCTGCAGCGCGAGGCGCTGTCGCTGCTGGACGCGCACCTGCAGGCCGAGAACGCCGCGTTCCTCGCGGAGCTGCCGGACGCCCCCACGCTGGACCAGAGCGACGACGGGGCGCCCTCCCGCCTGGGCCGCCGCATCGGCCCGTACGAGGTGGAGGGCGAGCTGGGCCGCGGCGGCATGGGCGTCGTCCTGCGCGCGGTGCGCGCGGACGACACGTACCGCAAGGCCGTCGCCATCAAGCTGGTCCCGGAGGCGGGGCTCTCCGACTCGGCCCGCCGGCGCTTCCTGGAGGAGCGCCAGATCCTCGCGCACCTCGACCACCCGAACATCGCGCGCCTGCTCGACGGCGGCGAGACCGACGCGGGCCTGCCCTACCTGGTGATGGAGCTGGTGGACGGCGTGCGCATCGACCGCTACTGCGACGAGCGCCACCTGACCGTGCCGCAGCGGCTGGACCTGTTCATCGAGGTCGCGGCCGCCGTCCACTACGCGCACCGGAACCTGGTCGTGCACCGGGACCTCAAGCCCCAGAACATCCTGGTCACCGCGGACGGCGTGCCCAAGCTGCTCGACTTCGGCATCGCGCGCCTGCGCCATCCCGAGCAGGAGGCGACGGTCACGGACGTGCGTGCGCTGACGCCCGAGTACGCCTCGCCGGAGCAGGCCAAGGGCGAGGCCCTCACCATCGCGACCGACGTGTACTCGCTGGGCGTGGTCCTCTACGAGCTGCTGACGGGCCACCGCCCCTATCGCCTCAAGGGCGACAGCGCGCCCCACGTGCTGGCGGCCGTGGCCGAGCAGGAGGCGGAGGCGCCCAGCGCCGCCGTCACCCGCGACGAGACGCGCAACGACGCCGGCCGCACCGAGGCGGTCGACCCCGAGCGGATCGGCCGCGCGCGCGGGCTCTCGGTGAGCGCGCTGCGCAAGCGGCTCCGGGGGGACCTGGACACCATCCTCCTGAAGTCGCTGCGGAAGGAGCCGGCCGCGCGCTACCTGTCGGCCGAGGCCTTCGCGGACGACGTCCGCCGGTACCTGGACGGCAACCCCGTGCGCGCGCGCCGGCCGACGCTCTCGTACCGCGCGCTGAAGTTCGTGAAGCGCAACACGGGGGCGGCCGCGGCCATGGGGCTCGCCGCCATTGCGCTGCTGGCCGGGATCGCCACCACCACCTGGCAGGCCCGCCGGGCGGAGCAGCAGCGCCTGCGCGCGGAACGACGCTTCGCCGACGTGCGGAAGCTCGCCAACACGGTGCTGTTCGACGTGCACGACGCGGTGACGCCGCTCCCGGGCTCGACCGGCGTCCGCGAGCTGCTGGTGAAGAGCGGGCTCGAATACCTCGACAGCCTCTCGGACGAGACGGCCGGCGATCCCGGCCTCCAGTTCGAGCTGGGCCAGGCGTACAAGCGCGTCGGCGACGTGCAGGGCGGCACGTTCGCCGCCAACCTGGGCGACACGGCGGGCGCCCTGGCCAGCTATCGCAAGGCCGTGGACCTGTTCGAGGCGGCGGGCCCGAGCAACGCGGCCGGTCGGGCCGCGCTGGCCGACACGCTGCGCGCCCTCTCCTCCGCGGAGGTGCAGGCCGGCAACGCCCACGCCGGCCGCAAGCACGCGGAGCGCGCGGTCGAGCTGGGCCGCGTCCAGGCCGCGGCCGCGCCGGCCGACCCCAAGGGACGTCGCGAGGTGGCGCTGTCGCTCTTCTCGCTCGGCTTCGCGGCCTACCACGTCGGCGACCTGGAGACGTCCGAGGCGGCCCTGCGCGAGGAGACGGCGCTGCTCGAGGCCCTGCACGCCGAAGAGCCGGAGGACGTGCGCCTCACGCTCAACCTGGCCGGCGGCCACTGGTCGCTGGCCGGGACGCTGTGGGGGCGCGACCGCATGGCCGAGGCGGTCGAGCACTACGACCGGGCCCGCACGCTGCAGGAGGAGGTGCTGCGCATCTCGCCGACCGACCGCCCCGCCCGCCGGCAGCTCGCGTACACCCACGAGAGCCTGGGCGCGCTGTGGTCGAACCAGCTCGATGCGCGTGCGGTGGCCGCGCTGCGGCGCGCGCTCGAGCTGAGGCGGGAGATGGCACTTAGCGACGCGCGCGACGCGGACGCGCGCCTCAACGCGATCGGGGCCACCAAGAACCTGGCCATCGCGGTCGCGCGCTTCGCGGACCTGCGCGAGGCGATGGCCCTGGCGGACGAGGCGGTGGCGGCCTCCGAGGCCGAGCTGCTCCTCCACCCGAAGGACGTGCGCGTGCGGTCGCTGGCGGCGGAGGCGTACGGGGCGCGCTCGCTGGTCGAGCAGCGGACGCCCAAGGCCCCCGCGCCGGCCGTGCACCGCCTGCGCCTGGAGCGGGAGCACGAGTGGCTGACGCGCGCGGTCACGCTGTGGCGCGACCTGGAGCAGGAAGGAGCGCTCAGCGCGCCGGGGCGCCGGGTGATGAACGACGTGACCGAGCGGCTGACCGAGTGCGAGAGCGAGCTGGCCCGGGTCCCTGGCGATTGACGCCGGAGCCGACCTTGCGCTCGGCCGGACCCATCTGATAGAGTCCGCGCCGTCCAGAAGCCCCAAGCAGTCGAGCCGTCCGTACCGGGGCCGCCGGCTCTGACCGTCGAACGCGATTGGTATAATCGGGCGTCCCAAGCGGGCTCCTCCCCGGGGGTTTGACCAGTGCCCTCAGCCGCACCCAGCGCCTCCTACCTCACCTCCCACTCGGCGATCCTGGCGTTCCTGCTGGTCGTGGTCGGCTTCGTCGCCGTCAACCTCGTGCTGTGGAAGATCATCCGACCCTCGCGCTTCAGCGAGGAGAAGCTCACCACCTACGAGTGCGGCGAGAACCCCACCGGCTCGGCCTGGATCCAGTTCAACATCCGCTTCTACGTGTTCGCGCTGCTCTTCATCATCTTCGACGTGGAGGCGGTGTTCCTGCTGCCCTGGGCGGTGGTGTTCCGCGAGATCGGCCCCCTGGCCTTCCTGGAGGGCCTCGTTTTCATCGCCATCCTCGCCATCGCCCTCGCCTACGTCTGGCGCAAGGGCGACCTGGAGTGGGTGCGCACGGAGGACCGCCAGGTTTGACGGAGATCACCGGCCTCGTCCAGAACAAGTTCAGCGACCACCTGGTCTTCACCACCGTGGACAACGTGGTGAACTGGGCACGCAAGTCCTCCCTGTGGCCGATGACGTTCGGCCTCGCCTGCTGCGCCATAGAGATGATGGCGGCCGGCGGCACCCGCTACGACTGGAACCGCTTCGGCATGATCCCGCGGGGCACGCCGCGCCAGAGCGACCTCATGATCGTGGCCGGCACGGTCACGCTCAAGATGGCGACGCGGCTCAAGCGGCTCTACGAGCAGATGCCGGAGCCGAAGTACGTCATCTCCATGGGCTCCTGCGCCAACAACGGCGGGCCGTACTGGCGGTACGGGTACCACGTGCTCAAGGGCGTCGACGAGGTCGTGCCCGTGGACGTGTACGTGCCCGGGTGCCCGCCGCGGCCGGAGGCGCTGCTCTACGGCGTGATGAAGCTGCAGGAGAAGATCCAGGAAGACCGCGTGCTGCGCCGCAAGGGCGAGACGCTCGGCAGCCTCGCGGGCGCGTCGATGGCGCCGGAGGCGGCGCGCTAGGCGTCAGCGTCAGCCACAAGGACACAAGGACACCGAGGCACTTTGGAATCGGCTGGGATTCACGACAGGCTGAAAGCGAGGTTCGGCGAAGGCGTCACCGCCTTCGAGGCCGGCGCGCTGCAGCCGTTCGCGGTCGTGACGTCCGACGCGATCGGCGAGTTGGCCGCGTTCTGCAAGGCCGATCCCGACCTCGCGCTCGACAACCTCATGTGCCTCTCCGCCGTCGACTACCCCAAGGCGGAGCCGCCGCGGATCGAGGTCGTGTACCACCTGTGGTCCTACCGCCACCTGCACGGCTTCGTGCTCAAGGTCTTCCTGCCGCGCGAGGACCCGCGGGTGCCCACGGTCGAGGGAGTCTGGGGCGTCGCCAACTGGCACGAGCGCGAGGCCTACGACCTGCTGGGCGTCGTCTTCGAAGGGCACAGCGACCTGCGCCGCATCCTGCTGCCCGACGACTGGACCGGCCACCCGCTGCGCAAGGACTGGGTGGACCCCGAGTTCTACAACGGCATGCACGTGAAGCCGACCGCCCAGATGGCCGAGCGGGCCATGGCCGGTGAGCAGCTCGGCGTGGGGCCGTTCGACGTCACGCCTCCCAATCGCCACGTACCGACCGACCAATGAGCACGGAGCGATGCGTTCCTGGCAGCATCTCCCTCCCCCTACGTGGGGAGGGATGGGGTGGGGGCCTCTTGCGGAGCGATGCGTTCCTGGCAGCATCTCCCTCCCCCTACGTGGGGAGGGATGGGGTGGGGGGTCGATGAATGAATAGCCCCATCACCTCCGACCAGGCCTACGGCTGGCGCATCGAGGACCTCGACGTCGACGAGATGATCCTCAACATGGGCCCGCAGCACCCGTCGACCCACGGCGTGCTGCGCATCGAGCTCAAGACGGACGGCGAGGTGGTGCGCGCGGCGCGGCCGCACATCGGCTACCTCCACCGCTGCTTCGAGAAGCACGCCGAGAGCGTCGACTACCCGGGCGTCATCCCCTACACCGACCGCATGGACTACGTGGCGTCCATGGGCAACTCGCTCGGCTACGCGCTGGCGGTCGAGAAGCTGATGGCGATCGAGGTCAGCCCCTACGTGCAGACCATCCGCGTGATCATGGCGGAGCTGCAGCGTATCGCGTCGCACTCGATCGCGGTGGGCACGTACGGCATGGACATCGGCGCGTTCACGCCCTTCCTGCACCTGCTGCGCGACCGGGAGAAGATCCTCGACCTGTTCGAGTGGACCTGCGGCGCGCGCCTGCTCTACAACTACAACTGGGTGGGCGGGCTCTCCCACGACGTGCCGGAGGGCTTCGTCAAGGCCTGCCGCCAGTTCCTGCGCGAGTTCGACGCCATCACGTACCCGGAGCTGATGGACCTGCTCATCGGGAACAAGATCTTCATCAAGCGCACGGCCGAGATCGGCGTCTGCTCCCCCGAGCTCGCCATCTCCTACGACCTCACCGGCCCCAACCTGCGCGGCAGCGGCGTGCCGCGCGACCTGCGCAAGGACGAGCCTTACTGCGGGTACGGCCAGTACGCGTTCGACGTGGTGGTCGGCAAGGGGGCGTACGGCCCGCTCGGCTCCTGCTTCGACCGGAACTGGGTGCGCGCGGTCGAGATGCACGAGAGCGCCAAGATCCTGCACCAGGCGGTGGACCGGCTGGAGAAGATGGAGCGGACCGACGTCCGCGAGAAGGTGCCCAAGCGCGTCAAGCCGAACAAGGGTGAGGTCTACGGCCGCTCCGAGGCCCCGCGCGGACAGCTCGGCTACTACATCGTGGCCGACGGCACGGCCGTGAACCCCTACCGCGTCAAGGTCAAGAGCCCCTGCTTCACCGCGATGAGCATCTTCCACGTGCTCGCGCGCGGGATGTACATCGCCGACATCATCGCGCTGATCGGGTCGCTCGATGTGGTGCTGGGCGAGATCGACCGCTAAGCCATGGACTTCATCTACGGGCTGCTTCCGGCGGACCTGCCCACCTGGGTGCGCGTCCTGGGCGCGGGGATCGCCTGCGCCGTCATCGGCGTGACCGCGATGGCGCTGGGACCGCTGCTCTACGTCTACGCGGAGACCAAGGTCGCGGGCTTCATGCAGGACCGCATCGGGCCCAAGCGTGTCGGGCCGCACGGCCTGCTCCAGACCGTCGCCGACGCGGTGAAGCTGCTGTTCAAGGAGGCCATCTACCCCGCCGGCGCGGACAAGAAGCTGTTCATCCTGGCGCCGTGCCTGGTGGTGGTGGGCGCGTTCCTGTCCTTCGTGGTGCTGCCGTTCGGCTCGCGCATGCAGGCGGTGGACCTGAACATCGGCCTGTTCTACGTGGTCGCGGTGTCGAGCCTCTCCACCGTCGGCCTGATCATGGCGGGCTGGGCCTCCAACAACAAGTACGCGCTGTTCGGGGCCATGCGCTCGGCCGCGCAGATCGTGTCGTACGAGATCCCGGCCATGATGAGCCTGCTCACGATCGTGATGATCGTGGGCAGCCTCTCGTTGCAGGAGGTGGTCTGGGCGCAGCAGGGGGGCCTGCAGAGCTGGTTCCTGTTCCGCTTCTTCCCCATCATGCCGGTGGTGGCCATCGTGTTCTTCACCGCCGGGCTGGCCGAGTGCAACCGCGCGCCCTTCGACATCCCCGAGGCCGAGAGCGAGCTGGTCGCGGGCTTCCACACCGAGTACAGCGGCTTCTTCTTCGCGATGTTCTTCATGGCCGAGTACACGGAGATGCTGGTCATCTCGGCCGTGACCTCGGTGCTCTTCCTGGGCGGCTGGTGGGCGCCGCACCCGGCGCTGCAGCAGATCGGCTCCGTCGGCCTCGGCCCCTTCTGGCTGATCGCGAAGGCCTGGTTCCTGATGTTCGTGATGATGTGGCTGCGCTGGACGCTGCCGCGCCTGCGCGTCGACCAGCTCATGTACGTCGCGTGGAAGGTGCTGCTCCCCATCGGCCTCACCCTGGTGGTGCTGGTGGGCGGCCTGGTGCTGTGGTTCCCCGACGGGTTCGCCTGGGACGGGTGGGTCGGCTGGCCACTCACGCTGGCGCTCTTCGGGTTCCTCTTCGTGGTGATGCAGCGCGCGATCCGCTGGAGCCGCAAGCGCGCGGTGGAGATGGCCGCGTGAGGCAGTGGGCCACCGACGTCTGGGAAGGGTTCAGGACCGTCCTGGTCGGGATGAAGATCACGTGGCGCCACCTGTTCGTGAAGAAGGCGACGCTGCACTATCCCGAGGAGAAGTGGCAGCTCCCGCCGAAGAGCCGCATGCGGCTCTTCATGAAGTACGAGGACTGCATCGGCTGCGGGCAGTGCGCGCGCGCCTGCCCCGTGCAGTGCATCTACATCAAGGCGGACAAGCGCGACCCCAAGGCGCCGGCCATCTTCGCGGCGAACGGCCAGGGCATCAAGCTGGACGTGCACGTCTTCGACATCGACATGTCGCTGTGCTGCTACTGCAACCTGTGCACGTACCCCTGCCCCACCGACTGCATCTACATGACGCCGGAGTACGAGTTCGCGACCACGGACCTGTCGAACCACCTGTACCACTTCGCCAAGAAGAACGCGAAGTTCCTGACCGTGAACCCGAAGCCACCCGCCGCCAAGCCGGCGGCCCCGGCGGCCGCTCCGGCCGCGGCCGCTCCGGCTGCAGGCGCAGCGGCTCCCGCGGCGCCCGCGGCGGCAGCGAAGCCCGCGGTGCCGGCGCCGGCCGCGGCCAAGCCCGCCGGCGAAGGACCCGCACCGGCCCCGAAGCCGCCGCTCGAGGATCGTCCCGCTGCGGGCACCGACCGCGATGCTCCCGGGTCGCCCCCGGGCGCGCCGTCGCCGGGCACCACGCCCCAGCCCAAGGGCGCGCCCGTCGGCGCCGCCAACAACCCCGAGCCCAACGTGGCCACGGGTGAGGCGGGCGCCGCGCCCAAGGCGGACGCGCCCCCTCGGGAAGAGCCCAAGTGAACGCGGAAGCGGCCGTCTTCTACGTGCTGGCGGCGATCACCGTCGGCTCCGCCGCGGTGGTCGTGCTCGCGCGCAGCCTGATCTACAGCGCCTTCGCGCTGCTGTTCACGTTCGTGGGCGTGGCCGGTCTGTACCTGCTGCTGGGCGCCGACTTCCTGGCCGCCACGCAGCTCCTCATCTACGTGGGCGGCATCCTGGTCCTGCTGCTGTTCGGCGTCATGCTGACGCACAAGCTGTACGACCTGGACCTGCGCAGCGAGGTCACGCAATTCCTGCCTGGCGTGATCGTCTCGATCGGCCTGTTCGCGGTGCTGGCCCTCACCGCCTGGCGCACCGACTGGGCGGGCGGGGACGGGCGCGCGCCCGCCGCCACCACGCGCGAGATCGGGCAGCTCTTCATGGGCCGCTACCTGCTGCCCTTCGAGGCCGCCTCGATCCTGCTGCTGGTCGCCCTCATGGGCGCCGCCATGATCGTGCGGCGGAAGCGGAGCGCGTGATGACGCTGCAGCACTACCTGCTCGTCTCCGCGGCGCTGTTCGCCCTGGGCGTGCTGGGCCTGCTCACCCGGCGCAACGCGGTCAACGTGCTCATGGGCATCGAGCTGATCCTGAACTCCGCGAACCTGAACCTGGTCGCGTTCTCGCGCTACGGCACGGGCAACCTGGAGGGCCAGCTGTTCGCGGTGTTCGTGGTCGTGATCGCGGCGGCCGAGGTGGCGGTGGCGCTGGCCATCGTCCTGACCCTCTACCGCCTGCGGCGCACGCCGAACCTGGACGAAGCGGACATCCTGAAGGGCTAGATGAACGAGATCCAGCAAAGCCTCCAGCGGTTCCTGCCCGAGCTGGCGCTCACCGGCGCCCTGCTGCTGGTCGTGCTCGTGGACTGCGCGCAGGCGGCCTGGAAGAACGCCGCCATGCGGGTGCTCACGCTGGCGGGGCTGGCGGGGTCGCTCGCCTTCTGCCTGGGCCTGCGCGGCGTCAGCGGCGAGATCTGGAGCGGGATGATGGTGGTCGACCCGCTGGGCCTCTTCTTCAAGGTCCTGCTGATCGGCGCCTCGCTGCTGGTCGCGCTCGTCTTCACCTTCCGCAACTCGCGCGAGCTGCACGGCCAGGGCCAGGGCGAGTTCTACGCGCTGCTGCTGGCGGTGACGCTGTCGAACCTGCTGATGGCCGGCGCCAACGACCTGGCCATGCTCTACCTGGCGCTGGAGATGGTCTCGATCACCTCGTACGTCATGGTCGCCTACATGAAGGGCGACCGCATGTCGAACGAGGCCTCGCTCAAGTACATCCTGTTCGGGGCGGCCTCCACCGGCGCCATGCTGTACGGCCTGTCGCTGCTGTACGGCATCACGGGCACCACCTCGCTGCCTGGCATCCGCGAGTTCCTGGGCGCCGGGATGACGGACGCCACGCGCACCACGATGTACCTGGTCGCGATGCTGGTGTTCGCGGGCTTCGGCTTCAAGACGGCCGCGGTGCCCTTCCACTTCTGGTGCCCCGACGTGTACCAGGGCGCGCCCACGCCGGTGACCGCGTTCCTGAGCGTCGCGCCCAAGGCGGCCGGCTTCGCCATCCTGACCCGGTTCTTCTTCAGCGGGCTGGCGACGCCGGGCGCGGACGCGTGGGACCTGACCGGCTCCATCGACTGGCCGTGGGTGCTGATGCTCGTCTCGGCCCTGACCATGACCGTCGGCAACGTCGCGGCGCTGACCCAGACCAACCTCAAGCGGCTGCTGGCCTACTCGTCGATCGCGCACGCCGGCTACGTCATGCTGGGCGTGGTCGCGCTCAGCGCCAACGGCGCGCGCGGCATGATCGTCTACCTGCTCGCGTACCTGGTCATGAACTTGGGCGCGTTCCTGGTGGTGACGCTGATCCACCACCAGGACGGGACGTTCGACCTGCGCGACTATCCCGGGCTCTACCGGCGCGCGCCGCTGCTGACGGTGTCGATGGCGATCTTCCTGCTCTCCCTCATGGGCATCCCGCCCATGGTCGGCTTCATGGGGAAGCTCTACGTCTTCGCCGCGGTCATCGAGAGGGGGCCGTCGTACTGGTGGCTGGCGACCGTGGGCGCGCTGAACGCGGCCATCGCCGCGTACTACTACGCGCGCATCCTGAAGACGATGATCATCGACGCCGGCAACGAGGAGAAGCCGGCCTTCCGGCTGGCCACGGCCGACCAGGCCTGGGTGGCCGTGCTGGCCATCGCCAACCTGCTGCCGATCTTCTTCTGGGCCCGCATCGAGGACTGGGCCCGCGCCTCGCTGACGCTCTACGCCGGACGCTGACGGCTCAGCGCCCCTTCGGGGGCGCGTCCGCGCACGTGGGCGCGAGGGCGACCGTCTCCGGCGGCAGCTTCACGAGCTCGCGGTGGGCCTGCGCCCTGGCGCGCAGCGTCGAGGCCTCGCCCATGATGGTGTTGCCCTTCTGGGCGGCCTCGAGCGACTTCACCAGCAGGTCGGCGTACTCGCGGACGTCCGGGTCGATCCGGGCCAGGTCGTCGGTCACGCGTGCTCGCTCCACCGGCGCGACAAGCGCACGCAGCGCCGCCAGCTCGCGCGTCCAGGAGACCGCCGCCGTCGAGACCGCCGCCGAGTCGGCCTTGTGGAACTTGAAGCCGCTGTTGCGGAGGACGGCATCCAGCGCCTGGCCCGCGGTCCTCAGCGCGGCCAGGGCGCCGCAGGCGCGCGCCGACTGCGCGTCGTATGCCTCGGGCGTCGAGACGGGCGGGCCCAGCTTCACCTCGACGATGATCTGGTCCGCGCCGACCTTGACCTTCTCCTTCCAGGACCTTCCGTCCGCCGTCGACGCCTCCAGCAGATGTTCCCCGGGCGTGAGCTTCAGCTCGGTGCGCCCGCCGGCGCCCAGCGTCCCCGCGGGCTTGAAGTCGACGCTCAGCGCGCAGGCGGCGTCCGCGCTCACCAGCACGGTCGTGGTGGGCCGTCCCGGAGCCGCCGAGGGCGCCGGCCCGGAGTCGGACCCCTGCCTCTTCTCGATGCGCAGGCCGGTCGCGATCGGCGGCCGGGCGCGGCAGTCCATGTCGATGATGACTGCGTCGCCCGGCCTGGCCTCCCTGAGCCGCGTCGCCACGGCCTCCGTGACCGGGATCACGTCCCGCCTCGCGCTGAGGTCGACCGTCATCGTGCGGGCGCGGAGGTCGGTCGAGACCAGACGGCCCTTGAAAGCGGTGACGCAGGGCCGCGGGACGTCGGACTGGGCGAAAGCGGGCGGCTGCAGCGCGGCGGCCGTCGCCAGGACCAGCGCGTTCGTGGCGACCAGCCGCGCGAACGTCCGCCCGGGCACGCCCATGTCACGACGCCGAGAACCTGACGTCCTTCTTCTCCTGCTTGCCGTTGCGCTCGTAGACGACCGATGCGCGGCCGGCCTGGCGCAGGGCCAGCTTCAGGTCCCAGATGCTGCCCAGCGGCCGGCCGTCGGCCGAGATGATGCGGTCGCCCGGCTTGAAGCCCATCGAGTCGGCGGCGCCGCCCTTGTCGATGACCGCGAACATCTGCGGGACGCTCTGGGCGTAGTCCGCGCCCAGGCGGACGTCCCGGTTGTCGGGGGGCAGGCCGATGCGCCCCCGCGCGTCCGGGTGCAGCGCCGCCGTGAAGTCCGCCGACTCCTTCATCGTCTGCTTGCAGTCGTTGGGCATGTTGAGCGTGGCCAGGATGGCCTGGGCCTGGCCGAACTGGTTGGTGGGCTCGCCGATCACGCTGTTGGCGGACTGGGCGGCGGTGATGGCCTGCGTGATGAGGTCGACGTATTTCTGCCCCTCCGGGGCCAGCCGCGCCAGCTCGTCCGAGACCTTCTTGCGCGCCGCGTCGGGCGCGGGGTACTTCTGGAACTCCTCCAGGTCGCGCGTCAGCACCTGCTTGGCGGTGTGGAAGGCGGCGGTGATGCCGCGGTCGTGGAAGAAGAACGACCGCTTCCACAGCCCGTCGATGAAGGAGCCCATCACCTTGAGGTCCGAGATCGAGGTGAACAGCGCGGCCGCGTGCCTGTCGAACTCCTTGGGGTCGATGGGACGGGCCAGCTTGAGCAATTCCAGCGGCACGACGGTGTTGCCGCCCCCCTGCGCCTTCACCACCTGCTGGAGCTGGCGGCCGTCGTCGCTGAGCGCCACCAGCAGGTGCTCGCCGGCGGACACCTCCACCTTGGTCGGCTTGTTGGCGGGCACGCGATGCCTGGCCTCGCCGTCGATGGTGATGGTGCAGTTGAGGTCCGCGTTGATGAGCAGCGTGGCCCGCGTGGCCGAGGGCGCGCTCGACTGGCCCTGCGGCCTGGCACCTGCGCGGGGCGTGGGCGTCGGCGCCTTGGGCTTCTTGATCGGCGGCGGCGGCGCCTGGGCCTCGGCCACGAAAGCGCCCGCCAGCACGGCCGCGAGGGCCAGCACGGCGGGACGACTGCAAGTCAGACGCCGGCGCATGATCGACATGGACCCTGGTACCTCCTGAGGACGGAAGCGGCGACCGCAGCCTACTACTCTACAGCCCCTCGCCCACCTCGACGCAAGCGTCCGAGCTGTGGAAGGGACGCGCCACGTAGACCGACCGGTCCGGGTTCTGGGGGTGCTGGAGGATCAGGCTGGCGAACAGCCCCTGACCGTCCCAGGTGCACAGCTCGGAGGAGCCCTGCAGCCGGACCGGCACCTGGCCGCCGGCGGGCACCGTCAGCTTGAACTCGTCCGGGCAGAACTGGCTGTTGTAGCTCTTGATCTGCAGGTTGCCGTCCTTGTCGGGCTGCCCGTAGATCGCCCCCAGCCACAGCACCTGCAGGTTCTGGCCGCTCTTGTTGCAGAGCTTGAGCGTGCCGTTCTTGAGCGCGCCCGCCTTCTCGAGCGTGTCCATGGGCGCGAACTTCCGCGCGTTGTCCTCCTCCAGCTTGTACTCGGGCAGCGCGGCGTTGGCCCTGATCTCCTTGGTGATCTTCCCCTTCGACAGGCTGAAGTACGCGCAGACGGCGACGAGGATCATGATCGTGAAGCTGAGGACGGTGGTGGACAGCGCGGGCAGGCCGCTGCTCCGCTCCGGGGCCGACTCGTCGAGGTGGACGAGCGCCGCCCGGACCGGCGCCGGGATGCTGATGTCCATCTCGTCCGGGACCACCGTGGGCTGCACCGACGGCAGGTCCATCGCGTCGACGTTCGCCATGCCCGGCGCCAGCAGCTCGGCCGCCCGCTTCACGTCGTCCAGGTTCTTCTGGTAGGTCGCCTTGAGGTTGGGCGTGCGCGCGTTGGCCACGCGCATCTCCAGGTCGGCGGACATCTCCGCCAGGCGCGCCTTCACCTCGGCCGGCGACGCGTGGGCCGACAGGCCCAGCAGCGCCGCGGCCTCGTCGCGCGGGCTGGCCGGCGCGGGGGGTGGAGCCTGGGCGGGCTCGGGAGGCGCGTAGGCCGGGGCCGGCGCCGCGTAGGCGGGAGGCGGAGCCGCTGCCGGCGGCGGGGCGTAGGCGGGCGGGGCGGCAGGGGGGGGCGCGTACGCCGGGGGCGGTGGCGCGTACGCCGGTGCCGCGGGAGCGGCCGCCTGCGAGGGCATCATCATGGTCGCGGGCGCACCCAGGTCGCCCGCGCTCATGAGGATGGTGCCCTCCACCTCGGACTCGATCTCCACGCGGAAGGGCACCATGCCCAGCCGCAGCTCCTGGCCGTCGTAGAGCGCGGCCTCGCTCACCTGCTCGCCGTTCACGAACGAGCCGTTGGCGCTGCCCTGGTCCACCACCACGAACCCCGACCCGCGCCGCTCGATCGCGGCGTGCCTGCGCGAGACGGACTTGTCGTCGATGACCACGTCGCAGGCGGGATCCCGTCCCACCAGGACGCGGTCGCGGTCGAGGGCCAGCGGGGGTGCGCCGTGCCGGTGCAGCTTGAGGATGGCCATGGTCAACCGTTCACTGGACGTTGTGGCAGTCGCGGTCGTAGCCCTTGAAGTGGCCCACGAAGTTGATGGTGTTGACGGCGTCCTCCGACTCGCGCGTGTACTGCATCGCGTAGTACACGACGTCCCCGTTGGTCCAGTTGCAGTTCTCCTGGTCCGAGTTGAGCGTCGGGAAGCGCGCGTCGCCCGGCACCAGCACCGGCGGCCTCCAGTCGCGGCAGCGCGAGCTGTCGAAGTACCGGATCTGCCGGCCGTCGTGATAGGCGGCGGCCAGCCAGTTGACGGTGACGGTGTCCGCGGTCTTGTTGCAGATCTGGAACTGCTTGTTCTGCAGGTTGTCGAAGACCTTGCCCAGGACGCGGTTGCGCTCGACCAGCACGTTGTGGGTGCCCACCTGCGCGTTGCGCTGCCCCCGCAGCGCGCTCCACCCCCGGTAGAGGTTGAACGTCATCACGCTGACGGGGATCAGCAGCGCGAGCGCCACCCAGGTGCCCCAGGTCAGGCCCAGGAACTTCCCCGACTTCTTGCGCGGCGCGCCTTCCGTGGACTTCTGGCTCATCAGGCGATCAACCCATTGATGACGGTGTTGCGCACGAGCGAGCGCTGGGACCCGAGGTGGCCCGCGCTGTCCTGGCCCTGGCGGCCGAAGACGTGCTCCAGCTCGACGCCCGTCTGCGCGTCGTACGCCTGCACGGCGACGGTGCCGTCCTCGCGGTACTCGGTCGTGACCTCGACCGCGTAGTTGGGCCGCGGGGCGTTCAGGGGACCGATCACGAGCTGCCCCAGGCTCACGCTGGCCTCGCGCTGGTCGCGGAACTGCACGAAGTCCAGCACCAGCCGCTCCTGGTTCGGGCGCGTGGTGTAGTAGGTCTTGTTGAGCCGCGCCGGCAGCGGCATGTTCTTCTTGATCAGCGTGTCGATCCCGACGTGCCCGGTGGACGGGTCGAAGGTGCGGATGCCGACGCTGTAGCCCGAGACGCCACGCAGCTCCGGCGGGATGTTGTAGAGGGCCGCGTCGCCCGCCAGCTGGCTGGCGTGGATGGCGGCGCCGTAGGCCACGGCCTTGCTGGGCTCGTGGTGCAGCACCTGCTGCCCGGGCCGGTGGAAGATGGCACGCAGCCGGTCCTCGACCAGCGGCACCAGCGAGGAGCCGCCGACCAGCAGCAGGCTCCCCACGTCCTCGGTGCGCAGCCCCGCGTCGCGCAGGCAGGCCATCATCTCGGCGTCGGTGCGGTCCAGGAAGTCCTTGATCGACGCGTCGAACTCCGAGCGCGCGATCTCCACCTCCACCGCCTGGCCGCCCAGCATCGCCATCTTGCGCACGCGGCTCTTGCCGGGCAGGCACAGCTCGATCTTGATCTCCTCCGAGATGCGGCGCAGCTCGAGCAGCGTGCGGGCGCCCATCGCCATCTGCTGGCCCATGGCCCGCTCGAACTGCGCGAGGATCATGGCCCCCACCTTCTCGTCGATCTCCTTGCCGCCCAGCTCGGTCAGGCCGGTCTTGGCCAGCACGTACACGCCGCGCGCGTCCATGCTCATGGCCGTGGCGTCGAAGGTGCCGCCGCCGAAGTCGTAGACCAGCAGCACCTGGTCGTGCACGCCGCCCACCACGCCGTAGTGCAGCGCGGCGGCCACCGGCTCCTCCACCAGGCCCATGACCTCGATGTCGGCCAGCGTGGCGGCCGCGAGCACCGCCTTGCGCTGCGGGTCGTTGAAGTGGGCGGGCACGGTGATCACGGCGTCGCCCATGGGCTGGCTGGCCATCGACTCCAGGTCGAACGCGAGCTTCTTGAGCAGCAGGGCCGACACGCCCTCGGGATACCAGGCGTTGCCGTTGTCGTCGTAGCAGACGGGCTCGGGCACGCCCATCAGTCGCTTGAAGAAGCGGATCACCTGGATGGTGGGGTCCTGCTCCAGCAGCTGCTCGGCCATGCGGCCCACGAACGCCGCGTTCTGCGCGATGTACACCGCGGACGGCGTATGGAAGACGTCCGACTCGGCGTGGTCCGGGACGAGCGCGGGGCGTCCCTCCGCATCCATGCGGGCGACGAGCGAGTAGGTCGTCCCCAGGTCGATTCCTACCCTCATTCAGCGCGCTCGGTGCCCTTCACCTCGGGTAGGGTCGGGATCTCCATCGTCTCCGCGAAGTGCTCGGACGGAGTCGCGGGAGGAGCGGGAGCCGCTTCGAGCACCGGCGCGGGCTGCGGGGCGGCGTCGGGAGCGGCCGGTTCGGGAGCGGCCGGTTCGGGCGTGGCCTCGGGCGCGGCCGGCGTCGGTGCCGCTGCGGCGGCGGGCGCGGCGCCCGCCCGGGCCGCCTTCATCGCCGCCATCTTGGCCTTGAACGCATCCGCGGCGCTCAGCTTCGGCTCCGCTGGAGCGGGCGCGGGCTCGGCAGCGGCCGGGGCGGCGGCGGCCGGTTCAGGCGCCGCGGGCGGCGCCGCGGCGGGCGGGGCCGCGGCGGCAGGCGCACCCGCGGCCTTCGCCGCCTTCATCGCGGCCATCTTCGCCTTGAACGCGTC
>JAICEW010000067.1 GCA_025923995.1 Vicinamibacteria bacterium
CCAGAGCGCGGCGCCCTGGAGGCTTCGCTCGCACGCGTCATCGAGCGTCGCCTTCGTCTTGATGCCCGCAATGCGCAGGCCGTACACCACGTTCTCGTAAATCGACTTCGGCAGCGGGTTCGACTTCTGGAACACCATGCCGATCCGCCGCCGCACCTCGATCACGTCCGTCTCGGCGGAGTTGATGTCGAGCCCCTTGACCTTGATCAGGCCCGTGATGTGCACGTTGTCGATCAGGTCGTTCATCCGGTTCAGGCAACGCAGCAGCGTGGACTTGCCGCAGCCGGAGGGCCCGATGAACGCGGTCACGCGCCGGTCGTCGATGTCCATCGTGATGTCGTGCAGGACGTGGTTGTCCCCGTAGCTCAGGTTCACGTCCTTGATGACGATGTCGGCGCTGCGCGGCTCCGCCGCGGACGCGTCCCGGGCCTTCACCTCGGTGCTGATCCTTATGGCGGGCTTGTTGTCGGCCACGATGGTCTCCTGTGCCATGAAGCGCGCTCCCTTCCCTAGAAGGCCGAGGTCTGGTACTTCCGCCGCAGCCGGTTGCGCACGACGATGGCCGTGAAGTTGAGTGCCACCACGATCATGAGCAGGAAGATCGTCGTCGTGTAGACCATGGGCTTGGCCGCCTCCACGTTGGGGCTCTGGAAGCCCACGTCGTAGATGTGGAAGCCCAGGTGCATGAACTTGCGGTCCAGGTGGAAGAACGGGAAGAAGCCGTCGAGCGGCAGCTCGGGCGCCAGCTTGACCACGCCGGTCAGCATGAGCGGCGCCACTTCGCCCGCCCCGCGCGCCATGGCCAGGATCAGCCCGGTCAGGATGCCGGGAGCCGCCGCCGGCAGCACCACGCGCAGGATGGTCTGGAACTTGGTGGCCCCCATGGCCAGCGAGGCCTCGCGCATGGACCGCGGGACCGCGGCCAGGGCCTCCTCGGACGCGACGATCACCACCGGGACCGTGAGCAGCGCCAGCGTGAGCGAGGCCCAGAGGATGCCGCCCGTCCCGTAGGTGGGCGTGGGCAGCGACTCCGGGAAGAAGACCCGGTCGATGCCGCCCCCGACGAAGTAGACGAAGAAGCCCAGGCCGAACACGCCGAACACGATCGAGGGCACTCCGGCCAGGTTGTTGACGGCGATGCGCACGATGCGCACGAGCGGCCCCTGCTTGGCGTACTCGCGCAGGTAGAGCGCGGCCAGCACCCCCAGCGGCACCACCATGATGCTCATGATGATCACCATCATCACGGTGCCGAAGATGGCCGGGAAGATGCCGCCCTCGGTGTTGGACTCGCGCGGGTCCTCCGCCACGAAGGTCCACAGGCGGCCCGCGTAGATGCCGGCCCGCTGGAACCAGCCCAGCTCGTTGGCCGGGTACGCGCGGTAGACGTCGAGCGTCCGCAGCTCCTTGTCGGTGCCGTCGGCGGCCTTGAACGTGACGAAGGTCGTGGCGGCCTGCTCCATGAGGCGCGCCAGCTCGGCCTGCTTGGCCTCGTACTGCTTCTGCGCTGCGGCGACCTGGCGCTCCACTTCCGCCCGCTCGGCGGAGAGGTCGCGGCCGGGCTCGCGCCGCGCGCGGAACTCGATCTTGCGCAGGTCGAGCCGGGCCCGCTCGATCCGGTAGTTGATGTCGCCGATCTCTTCCTTCTCGATGTGCTCGATGGCGGCGCGGTCGCGGGCGGCCCGGTCGAGCAGCGCGGGCAGGGCCGACCGGATGGCCTCCGGCCCCTGGGCCAGCTCCCGGTCGCCCTGCTTGAGCAGCACGGGAGTCCCCAGCAGCGGTCCGTACTCGCGGCGCTCGACCGTGAACACGCCGGCCGGCTGCTCGCGGGCCACGACGTCGGCCTCGTCGATCCACTTGAAGTCGTAGCCGAGCAGGTCGCGGTTGCCGACCTTGAGCTGCAGCCGGTGCCGCTTCAGGTGGTCCGGCTGGCCGGGGTTGGGGATCGGCTCGCGGGTCACCAGCTCGCCCAGGAACACCCCGCCGTCCTTCAGGGTCAGCTTCACCAGCGGCGCCGGCCAGAAGAACCCGAGGCCGTTGACGAGGATCACGACGATCAGGCCGACGATCATCAGGATGCAGGCGGCGAGCGCGCTGCCGGTCAGCCAGATCAGGTGATCGCCGCGTTGGATCGCCTTGCGCAGCGACATGGCTAGAGCGCCTTGTACCGCTCGCGCAGCCGCTGCCGGATCAGCTCCGCGATGGTGTTGACGAAGAAGGTCATCAGGAAGAGGACGCCGCCGGCCAGGAAGAGGATTCGATACAGCGTGCCGCCGTGCGGGGCCTCCGGGATCTCGACCGCGATGTTGGCGGAGAGCGTGCGCATGCCGTTGAAGACAGACCAGTCCAGCACCGGCGTGTTGCCTGTCGCCTTCAGCACGATCATGGTCTCGCCCACCGCGCGGCCGAAGCCGATCATCACGGCCGAGAAGATACCGGGGCTCGCCGTGGGCAGGACCACCCGCAGGGCCGTCTGCCAGCGGCTGGCTCCCAGGGCCAGCGAGGCCGCGGTCAGGTGCGAGGGCACGGACGAGAACGAGTCCTCCGAGATCGTGAAGATGATGGGGATCACGGCGAAGCCCATGGCCAGGCCCACCACCAGGCTGTTGCGCTGGTCGTACACCAGGCCCAACGCGGAGTGCACCCAGCCCTTGAAGTCGCCGCCGAAGAGGGCTCCCTCGAAACCGGGGCCCAGCTTCAGCGCCAGCCAGACGCCGACGACGGCCATGGGCACGATGACCGCCAGCTCCATGCCCGGCCGCAGGCGCTTGCGCAGCCCGTGCGGCAGCCGGTCCCACACCAGCACGCCCGCCGTCCCGGCGGCGGGCAGGAAGGCGAACATCAGCAGCACGGGGACCAGCTGCTGCTCCACCCTCGACGCGAGCCAGAGGCCGGCGATGAACCCCACCACGACGCTGGGGAGCGCCGCCATGATCTCGACGACCGGCTTGACGCGTT
The DNA here is from genome assembly GCA_025923995.1 of Vicinamibacteria bacterium. Classification (GTDB taxonomy): domain Bacteria; phylum Acidobacteriota; class Vicinamibacteria; order Fen-336; family Fen-336; genus JAICEW01. Next base: position 2,959 of record JAICEW010000067.1, read on the forward strand.
GCCGGATGCTGGGATGTGCGAACTGCGAGGTGTACAGCGCCGCCATGATGGCGATCGGCACCGCGAACAGCATCGCGTAGAAGGTGCCCTTGATGGTGCCGAAGACGAGCGGCACCAGGCTGAACTTCGACTCGAAGTCGTCGGTGGCGCCGGTGGACTGCCACACGTACTCCGGCTGCGCGTAGCCCTCGTACCAGACCTTGCCGAAGAGCGCACGCCAGGAGACCTCGGGGTGGGGGTTGGTCACCTCGTAGCGGGCGACGGTGCCGTCCTCGTTCCTCACCAGGATGGCGTCGCTGCGCGGCGTCAGCAGGGCCTCCTGCGGGCGCGCGCCGGTGGCCGGGAAGGAGACGACGGAGCGCTCGGAGGTCAGGTGCCGCAGCACCAGCGAGCCGTCGGCCGCCGCCGTGACGAAGGTGCGGTCCCGCGTGGACTGGCCGATGCCCGTGATGGCCTGTCCCTGGCCGTCGTAGTCGTGCGCCTTGATCAGGCTCAGCTCCGGCTCGTCGTCCTTGGTCCGGACGCGGAACCAGGCCGAGAGAGCACCCGCCGCGTCGCCGACGATCAGCGAGTGGCTGCCGATCGAGTACTGGAGAGCCGTGACCGGCTGGCTGGAGACCGCGGAGAGATGGAGGAGCCTGGGCTCGTCGCCCAGCTCCCAAAGGTAGACGTTGCCCTTCTCGGTGCCCGCGGCCAGCGTGTCGGCGCGACCCAGCTCGAAGGCCGTGAACCGCTCGCCGCCGTTCGAGCGCAGGGCGTGACGCGCCTCCGCACCCTCGTCCGGGTTGCGCCTCAGCACCGCGATCTCGTCGTCCGCCACCTGGGCGGCTACGAGCTGCCAGGACTCCTCCTCCTGGTAGCGGACCGCGCGGACCGGGCGGTGCGTCGGGTCGACCTCGACCAGCCCCCGGTCGCGCACCTCGGTCTCCAGGTCCACCAGCCGCTGCTCCTCGTAGCGAGGCAGCACCCGGACCTGCTGGAGCGCGACGCGTCCATCACCGGTCGCGGCCGCGACGTAGTCGCCTATCAGGCTCCGCGAGCCGGCCGTGACCGCGGCGCCGGCCAGGCTGGTGGTCGCGAACTCCTTCGCCTTCGAGCCGTCCTGCGTCTTGAAGAACACGAGCCGCCCGTCCGGCAGCAGCTCGTAGAGGTACATCTGGTACTCGTCGGTGCCCAGGGCGAGCGGCCGTCCCGCCGCCATGCCGTCCGCTCCGGTCACGCCCATTAGGGGCATCACTCCCACCGCCCGCCCGTGGGCCGGGCGGAACAGCGGGAGGGCCTGGCCGAAGATGAAGAGGAAGATGAAGGAGACGCTGACGACGATGAAGATGCCGCCCAGGGTGATGGTGTAGGTGGCCGCGCGGTCGACGCGCTTCACCCGCTTGATGCGGGCTCCCGCCGCCATCACGCGCTCGCGGATCGTGGCGGCGGCGGAAGCCATGGCTCCAGGTCTCCGGGGTGAGGACGCCTACTCGACCTTCGCCAGCTCCTGCTTGGCGATCTCGGGCGAGAGCGGGAGGTAGCCGTCCTTGACGACGACCTCCTGGCCCTCCTTGCTGAGGATGAACTTGGTGAACTCCTTGACCAGCGGGTCGAGCGCCTTGCCGGGGGCCTTGTTGATGTAGACGTAGAGGAAGCGGTTCAGCGGGTACTTGCCGGACACCACGTCCGCATAGCTGCCGTCGGAGAAGGCGGTGGTCTCGGCCAGCGCGACCAGCTTCACGCCCGACGTGCGGTAGCCGATGCCGCTGTAGCCCATGCCGAACCGGTCCTCGGTGACGCCCTGCACCACCGAGGCCGAACCGGGCTGCTCCTTCACGCCGTCCTTGTAGTCGCCGTTCTTGAGCGTGTGCTCCTTGAAGAAGCCGTAGGTGCCGCTGGCCGAGTTGCGGCCGTAGAGGCTGATGGGCTTGTTGGCCCAGTCGCCGGTGAGGCCCAGGTCGCCCCAGGTGGCGGCGGCCTTGCCTCCGCGCCGACGCGTCTTGGAGAAGGCGGCGTCCACCTGCGCCAGGGTCAGCTTGTCGATCGGGTTGTCCTTGTTCACGTAGACCGCCAGCGCGTCGTACGACGTCCGGATCTGCGTGGGCTTGTAGCCGTACTTGGACTCGAACTGGTCCTCCTCGGTCTTGCGCATCGCGCGCGACATGGGACCGAACTGCGCCGTGCCGGCGATGAGCGCCGCCGGCGCCGTCGACGAGCCCTTGCCCTCCACCTGCACCTTGATGTTCGGGTACATCTTGGTGAAGGACTCCGCCCACAGCGTCATCATGTTGTTCATCGTGTCGGAGCCGACGCTGTTGATGTTTCCCGACACGCCGGACGTCTTGGCGTAGGCGGCGATCGCGGGATCCACCTTCTGCTGCGCATACGCCGCCCCCGCCATCCCGGCGGCCAGCGCCACGCTCAACACTCGCTTCATGAATACACTCCTCGCCCAATGAAACGCCCCGTCCACCCGAACGTACCAGCGCCAGACGAACGGAGCGTTTCGTCCGTGTTAACTCCGTGTAACGTTCAGAGGCTCAGAAAATGAACTGCGTCTGGAGCCGGAACTCCTTGGTGGTCGTGCCGCGGCCGGAGTTGGCGGCATCGTCCTTGAGCTGGCGGTAGTCGGCCTGGATCTTGAGGTTGTGCCGGTTGTAGTAGTAGTTGAGCGCGCCGCCGATCTCGTCGCGGTCGTTGTTGTCCACGATGCTCGACGGGTCCACCTTGGCGTAGCGGAAGGCCAGTTCCCAGAAGGACGCGCCCGGAATGCCCGGCGCCTTGAAGGCGTAGGACGCCTGCAGCAGCAGGCCCTTGTCGTGGAACTCGCGGCCGGTCTCCGGCTCCGACTTGCGGTCGCCGTACTCGCCGACCGTGGCGAAGCCCTTGTACTTGAAGGTGTAGTCCAGCGCCCAGGTCGTGTTCTTGAGGTCGTTTCCGGTGGTGGCGAAGTGGCGGTCGTTGTTCGAGAACTGCCCCGCCAGCGCCAGCAGCGGCCCGTTCACGGAGTCGCCCAGGTCGCCTTCGGTCAGGAGCGCGCCGGAGCCCCACTGGTTCATGCGCGTGTTGCCGATGGCCTGCCACATCACGCGGCCCGTGTAGAGGAACTTCGCGTTGTCGTTCAGGACCTGGCTCCTGCCGTTGCCGTTCGAGGCCATGACGCGCCAGTCGATCTTGTTGGTGAGGAGCGTGCCCCAGAGCGCGAGGCCGGTCTCGCGTGCGTCGTTGAGGCGGGCATCCTGGATGGCGCGGTCCACGAACTGCTGGGAGCCGGACGAGGTGAGCTGCTGGCGGCCGAACGGCGCCTTGAACTGGCCGAAGCGGACGCGGAAGGCCTTCTTCTTGGAGATGTCCCAGTCGATGTTGGCGTCCTCGACGATCTGGGCGGCCGGCGTGTTGACGACGTCCGTCCAGTTGGCCTGGAACTCGTACTCGAGCGTGGGCTTGTAGAACCAGCCCTCGAACTTGAGCTTCGCGCGCCGGATGCGGAAGCTGGGCTTGCCGTCCCCCGCCGCCTCCGTGCCGGGCAAGGTGACCGAGTCGTCGGGCATCTCGTACGTGAAGCGGGGCTGGATGCGGTTGGACAGCTCCATGTAGAAGTTGTTGCCGAGCGTGATGCGCGTCTTGCCGTCGCGCCACTCGATGCGCTGCACGGTCGGGGCCGGGCGGACCACGACGTCCTTGATGCCGTGCTTGAAGAAGTAGAGCTCGAGAGCTGTCTCGTTGTCGGCGTAGACGGTCTCGCCGTTGGGCCCCGCATTGAGGCGCGTCAGGCCCGTCCCCGTCTCGCCCGACGCCTTGAAGCGCTCCCAGTTGTCCTTGATGTTGAACACGTAGACGCGCCCGTCCTTCACTTCCTCCGCGTAGAACATCCCCTGCGCCCGCGCGCTGGCGGCGGCGACCAGGGTCAGCAGGAGCGCGCCCGCGCCCACCAGGCAGCGTCTCGCCAATCTCGATGTCATCGACCTTTCCTCCTCGGCGCCTCGCCGGCGCGCATCGAGGCGGAAAGCTATTAGGGGTGGGTGACGGCGGTGTGACGTCGGGGTTAGCGGGGTGTTAACAAGCCGCGGCGGAGGAGGAGATGGGCGCTGGGTTCGGGCTCCCCCGGCGGTTGGCTGGTGGCACGAGACAATTGAGCGGCCGCGAGCGACAGCCATCCAACGTGCTGCGCACCCTGCAGCGCCAGCCCGGCACGGATTCGGTGGCGGTGGTCGACGGCGCGCGCGTCGGCCTGGTCGTGCGATCACGGCTGCTGATGCAGCTGGGCCGGCGGTTCGGCTACTCGCTGTACGAACACCGGCCGGCGCGGTTGCTCATGGAGGAGGGCTCGACGGTGGACGCGGGCGCCGACCCGATCGAGGTGATCGCTCTCGCGGCGCAGCGCGAGCCGGAGCGCCTCGACGACGACATCCTCGTCCTGCGCGAGGGACGCTACGCGGGGACGATGTCGATGCGCTCCCTGCTCGTCCACCACAAGGACCTGCTGCTGGCGAGCGTCGCCGAGGTCGACGCGCTCGCGCGCGAGAACCGCCGGCTGCAGGAGCTGTTGCGGCGGACGAGCGAGCTGCTGGCGCGCCTGGCCAGCAGCTCGCCTGACGTCTAGCCCCCGATCACGCCTCCGTCCGTCCGACGGATGACGATGGTGGCCGACCGCGGGCGGTTGATGCCCGGCCCGTCGGGCCAGTTGCTGATGGCGGCCGGGCTGGCCGAGCTGTTGTCGCCGCTCCCTGGCTCGCCCGGGTGCTGGATGCTCACGAACATGCTCCGCCCGTCCGGTGTCGTATGGACGCCCGTGACCTCGCAGCCACGCGGCCCCGTGAGGAAGCGGCGCGTCTCGCCCGTCGCCGGGTCGGCCGCCAGCATCATGTTGTTGCCGATGTTCGCGTAGTCGCCCGTGTTGAGGGACCCGGTCGAGATGTCGGTCTGGATCCAGAGGATGCCGCGGTCGTCGATCCAGAGGCCGTCGGGCGACCCGTAGGAATCGCCCCGGATGTTCCCGCGCTTGGCGGCGTCGCTGTTGGTGCGGTCGCCGGCCAGCGCGAAGATGTTCCAGCGGAAGGTGGTGGCGGCGGGATCACCCCCCGTCTCGGTCCAGCGCACGATGTGGCCAAAGACGTTGTTGGCCCGCGGATTGGCCGCGTCCACCGTATTGAGCGCCGTCCCGCGTGTCGTGTTGTTGGTCATGGTGACGTACACCTCCCTCGTCTGGGGGTGCACCGCCACCCACTCGGGACGGTCCATCTTCGTGGCGCCGGCGCGGTCGGCGGCCAGGCGGGCGTAGATGACGACCTCCGCCTGCGAAGCGAATCCGGCCGCAGCGTCCAGGCCGTTGACGCCTTGAGCGAGCTCGCGCCATTCCCCGGTGCCGTCCGCGTTGAACCGGGCCGCGTACAGCGTCCCGGCGTCGAAGAGCGCGAAGTTCGCGGCGCGGTTGGCGGGGTTGTAGGCATCCCGCGTCACGAACTTGTAGACGTACTCGTTCTGCGCGTCGTCACCCATGTAGGCGACCACACGGCCGTCGCGCGCGAGCGTGACCGTCGCGCCCTCGTGGGCGAAGCGGCCCAGCGCGGTGTGCTTCACGGGCGTGCTGGAGGGGTCGTAGGGGTCGATCTCGACCACCCAGCCGAAGCGGTTGAACTCGTTCGGCTCGCGACCGGCGTGGAAGCGCCCGTCGTGCTCCTCCCATCGGCGTGAGCTGGCCGCGCTCGGCAGACCGTACCGGCGCTGGCCCGCCGTCTGGGCGGCCGACGCCGGCCCGCTGCCGAAGTACTGGTTGAAGTTCTCCTCGCAGGTCAGGTACGTGCCCCACGGCGTCGCGCCCATCGCGCAGTTGTTGAGCGTGCCGCGGACCACGGTGCCGCCGGGGTCGGAGCTGGTGCGCACGAGGGGATGGCCGGCGGCCGGGCCCGCCAGCCGCATGGGCGAGTATCCGGTCAGGCGCCGCGCGAGGCTCGAGGGACGCACGACCTCCCACCGGTCGCCGCTGAGCGCGATCTCGACGATCGACACCCCGTGTGCCGCCTGTGACTTCAGGACCTTGTCGGCGCTCAGGGGGTCGATGCCGGTCTGGTGCAGCAGGCCCTCCGACGTGTACTCGTGGTTCACGGCGAGCAGGCCGCGAGTGGAGGAGCCGGAGCCCAGCGGCAGCGGGAAGAAGTACAGGCCGTCGTGGTGCATCCCGACCTGCTCCGCCTGGTCGGCTGCTGTCTGCGCCGCCCACGGGTCCCAGGCGCGCCCGCCGGAGATGGGGTCGCCCCACGCGTGCACGACCTGGTGCGTGTAGCCCTCGGGCAGCAGGACCCGGTCCTCCTGCGAGGCCGGCACGGAGGCGAACGAGAAGCGGGAAGCGGCCTGGGCCAGCAGCTGCTTCGGCCCGCCGATGAACGCGACCGCCGCCGCGCCGAGCGCGCCCTGGAGCACCTGCCGGCGCGAGACGGACGCGATCGCTGTCAGGGTGGGGTTGTCCGTCGGGTTGCAGTCGAGGTCGTCGTCGTGCTCCATCGTCTTCATCCTCCGCGCTTGAAGTGCAAGCGGACTTTCGCCGCCGCCCGCGACAACGAGGCGACATCCTCGCGACAGAAGCGCCTCCTGGTCGCGCGCGGGGTCCTCCCAGCACTGGTTGTAGACGAGGTTGGTCCGGTACACGAGGTGGAACCAGGGCGAGGCCATGCGGTCAGGCCAGCACGAGCCAGGCGATCGCGCCCACCAGCGTGCCCAGCGCCGAGCCGGCGAGCACGTCGCTCACGTAGTGCATGCCCAGCACCACGCGAGAGGTCGCGACGCTGGCGGCCACCACCGCCAGCACCGGGGCCAGGAACGGGAAGTGGAGCGCCAGCACCGTGCCCACCGCGCACGCGTTCATGGAGTGGCCCGACGGGAACGAGAACGGGTCGGGCGGCTTCACGTCCGCGAACAGCGGGTGGGAGCGCACCTCGCACGGGCGCGGCCGCCGGAAGCGCCGCTTCAGGACCACCAGCAGCACGTTGTTGACCGCGGCCGCGACGGCCCCGACCGCGAGGGCCCGCAGGCTGGGGGTCCCGCCCGCGGCCAGGATCGCCGCCAGGCACAGCCACAGCCAGCCGTCGGCCAGGCGGCTGGCCCAGAGCATCCAGATCCGGAACCAGCGCGGCGGCACCCAGGTGCACACGCGCAGGTCCAGCCGATCGTCCGACTGGTGCAGGTAGGTGAGCAGCGCGTTCATGGCGTCACCTCGCGAGCGTGGGAGCGGCGGCGGGCCCGAACGGGCCCGAGGCGGCACTGGGCCGGCGGCGGCGGGTGGTCGCGTCACGGAAGAGCCGATCGTGCCGGCGGGCGAAGAGCTGCTCGTGGACGAAGATGGCCGCGGTCACGAGCGGCAGCAGCGGGAGCAGCGGCGCCACGCTCGCCATCAGGGCGAACCGCCAGGCCGCCTCACCTCCCTCGAGAGCGAGGCGTGCCTGGTCCCGATAGGCGCCCGTGGCGACGCGAGCGACGTCCGCGGTGAGGCGCGCGTAGCTGCCCGAGCGGCCGGCCGGGAGCGTGAAGCCGCGCCGCAGGCCGTCGAGGAACTCGGCCTTCGTCCGCGCCTCCGGCACGACGGTGAAGGCGCGGGCGACGGACGGGAGCGTGTGTGCGTCGCTGCCGCCCACCATGGGCAGCCGGGCGCGGCGCGCGGCGCGCACGGCATGGGCGTTGACGCCCTCGGACATCATCCCGTTGCGCGCCTCGACCAGCGGCAGGTTCACGAACGCGCGCTGCAGGTCCTCCGTCTCGCGCCGCCCGGTCAGGGCCGAGAACGGATGGTTGACGCACGCCGGGATGCGCTCTTCCGCCAGGTAGGCGAACAGCGCCTCCGCGTCGTGCCGCCGGGCGGCGACCACCTCGTGCTGCGCCTCCGTGATGTCGAACACGCCCAGGTGCAGCTCGCGGCCGCCGGGCAGCGTGCAGCTCACCTCCTCGCTCACGAACGTGCCGGGCAGGTGCGCGAGCTCCACGGCGCCCGCGATGGTGTTGTGGTCGGTGAGCGTGAACAGGTCCATGCCGCGGCGGCGGGCCTGCTCGTACACCGCGAGCGGCTCCGAGTAGGACTCGTTGGCGACCCGCGTGAAGGGACGCACGTCCACCGCGCCCGAGCGCGCCGAGTGGACGTGAAGATCGCAGCGCATCGCGACGAACGGCTCGGCGCCGGCCCCGCCAGGCGCTCCTGCATTCCTCATGTTTGTCTTCATCTCCACCCCTATTGGAGCGCCTGCGGATTGCGCAATCGTGAAGGCGGAGAGAACATGCGGTGACGCCGGCTCGACCGCCGCGTCATCGTGCCGTCATCAGGGCGTCAACCGGGGCCCGGAGGATCCGCTGGATGGAACGCTCCAGCCTGCCCGACGTCATCCTCTTCATCGTCGACGCGGGCGGCGGGCACCGCGCCAGCGCGACGGCCCTCGCCGCCGCCGCCGAGCAGCAGGGGCGGCCGTGGCGCTTCCGCATCGTCAACATCCAGGAGACGTTCGGCGGCCTGGACCTGTGGCGCCGCGTCACCGGCAAGACGATCGAGCAGACCTACAACGAGCTGATCCGCTCGCAGCACACGCGCTTCCTGGTGCCGACACTGCGCGTGCTGCAGTTCTTCATCCGCTGCCTGCGCGGCCCGCTCTCCCGGACGATGGCGAACATGCTGCGGAACGAGCCGGCCGCGCTCGTGATCTCGATGGCGCCCAACTTCAACGCGATCCTGCGCGACGCCGTGCGCCAGGCCCTTCCGGGCACCTCGTTCTTCGTGCTGCTCACGGACTACGCGGACTTCCCTCGCCACTTCTGGATCGAGCCCGGTGTCGACCGCGTGATCGCGGGGTCGGAGCGAGCGGTCGAGCAGGCGCGCGCGGCGGGCCTCCCGGACGAGCGCATCTCGCGGACGAGCGGCATGGTGCTCCACCCGCGCTTCTACGCCGGGGGCGGCCCGGCGGCGGGCGAGGGCGCGCGGCGCGAGCTGGGCATCCCGCTGGACGCGTTCGTGGTGATGGAGCTGTTCGGCGGCAAGGGCTCGGCGGAGATGGCCCGGCTCTCGCAGGGGCTCCTGGCGCAGTCACCCGACTGGCACGTCGTCGCGGTCTGCGGCGACAACCCGCCGCTGCTCGAAGAGCTGACGCGGATGTCGGCCAGCGCGGGTGGCCGGCTCCATCCCCTCGGCTTCACGAAGCGCATCGCCGACTACCTGGCGGCGGCCGACGTGCTGGTGGCCAAGCCCGGCCCCGGGTGCCTGGCCGAGGCGTTCCAGCAGGGCGTCCCGGTCGTGGTGACCTGCAACGCGCGCACGATCCCGCAGGAGCGCTTCAACGCCGAGATGGTGCGGACGCTCGGCCTGGGCCGCGTGGTGGCTTCGGTCGACGAGATGCCCGCCGCCGTCGCCGGGATGGTCCGCGATCCCGCGGCCTGGGACAGCGTGCGCGCCGCCGTGCGCGGCCTGCCGCCCAACCGCGCCGTCTACGAGGCGCTGGACGTGGTGGAAGCCGAGCTGCGGCGCACGAGCGTGCTCGCCCTCGAGACCGCGAGCGCGGCGGCTCGCGCCCAGGCCTGAACGCTAGGCCAGTGCGCGCACGGCGCGCACGATCGCGTCGGCGTCGAGGCCGTGCATCGCCATCAGCTCGGCCGGCTTGCCCGAGCGCGGGATCTCGCGCACGCCGAGCATGCTGACCGGCGCGCGGCCCGACACGGCCGCCGCCACCGCGTCGCCGATGCCGCCGTGCACGCTGTGGTCCTCGACCGTCAGCAGCGCCTTGGTCTCGGACGCCGCGCGCTGCAGCGTATCGGCGTCGACGGGCTTGACGCTGTAGAGGTCGATCACGCGCGTGGCGATGCCCTCCTCCGCCAGGCGCTCGTGGGCGATCAGCGCCTCCGTCACCGTGACGCCCGCGGCCACGATCGTGACGCTGTCCTTCGGGCTGCTGCGCAGCGTCTTGCTGCCGCCCACCGTGAAGGCCTCGTCGTTCGCGTAGAGCACCTTGGTCTTGGGCCGGCTGGTGCGGATGTAGACGATGCCCGGCGTACGCGCGGCCAGCTCGACCAGGCGCTCGGCGCTGACCGCCTCGCTGGGGTACAGCACGGTGGCGCCCGTGATGGCCCGCATCATGGCCAGGTCCTCGAGCGCCATCTGCGACGCGCCGTCCTCGCCGATGGAGACGCCCGCGTGGCTGCCGCAGAGCACGAGGTGCGACGGCCGCGAGATGGCGGCCATGCGGATGAAGTCGTACGCGCGGGTCATGAAGCAGGCGAACGTGGACGCGAACGGGATCTTGCCCTCGGTGCTGATGCCGAGCGCCAGGCCGATCATGTTCTGCTCGGCGATGTAGGCCTCCGCGAAGCGGTGGGGGTCGACCGCCTTGAAGCGCTCGGCGAAGGTGGAGTTCTTGGTGTCGCCGTCCAGGGCGACCACCTGCGGGCAGTGGGCGCCCAGGTGCGCGAGCGCGGTGCCGTACGCCTCGCGCGTCGCGACCTCCTGCCCGAGCTTGTAGGCGGGCGCGACCTGGGGCGCGACGGGAGCGCGCTCGGTGATGGGCGAGTAGCGGCGGGCCTCGACGCGAAGCTCGATGTCGGTGTCCCCCAGCTCGGCCACCGCCTTCTGCAGCTCCTCCCCTTTCTTGACCGGCTTGCCGTGCCAGCCCTCCTTGTCCTCCAGGAAGGAGACGCCCTTGCCCTTGAACGTCCGCGCGACGATCGCGAAGGGCTTGCCCCTGGTGTGGCGGCCCGCGGCCAGCGCTTCGCGCACCGCCGTGACGTCGTGCCCGTCCACCGTGACCGCCTCCCACCCGAAGCTGCGGAAGCGCGCCTCGTACACCGCGGTGTCGTGCTGGTACATCGTGGGGCCGCTCTGGCCCAGGCGGTTCACGTCCACGATCGCGGTCACGTTGTCGAGCCCGTTGAAGGACGCGAACGCCGCCGCCTCCCACACCGAGCCCTCGGCCGCCTCGCCGTCGCCCATCAGGCAGAACACGCGACCGGGAGCGCCCTCGCTGCGCCGCGCCCACGCCATGCCCACGGACGAGCACAGGCCCTGGCCCAGCGAGCCGGTGGCCACGCGCACCCAGGGCACGAGCGGCGTGGGGTGCCCTTCCAGCCGGCTGTCGATGCGGCGCAGCGTCAGCAGGTCGTCCTCGATCGCGCCCGCCTCGCGCAGCGCGGCCCACAGGATGGGAGCCGCGTGCCCCTTGGAGAGCACGAAGACGTCCGCGTCGCTGCCGCTGGGGTCGGCGGGGTCGAACCGCATCTCCGAGAAGAAGAGCACCGACATGAGGTCGGCCATGGACATGCAGCTCGTGGGGTGCCCGGAACCGGCCTCCGCGGTCGACTCGAGGGAGTGGCGGCGCAGCTTCTGCGCCATGCGGGCCAGTTGGGCGTCGCTAGCGGCCATGTCGTTCAATCCTTTCGTGCGTGTGGCTCGAGGGATGCGCTCCGAGGGCGCCGAGCGTATCCGCCTCCGCCGCGGCGGGTCAAGCCGGCCATTTCCACGCGAAGCGGCCAGCCTCCGCGTGCGATCTGAGAGACTCGAAGGAACACAAGGAGGTCACATGAACTCGGTCGCCAAGGTCTCGGAGATCAGCGCGCGCTCGGACAAGTCCTTCGAGGACGCCATCCTGGTCGGCATCGCCCGCGCCAACAAGTCGCTGCGGAACGTGACGTCCGCCTGGGTCAAGGAGCAGCGCGTCGACGTGAAGAATGGCCAGATTGCAGGTTATCAGGTCAACCTGATGGTGACGTTCGTGCTCGACGAATAGGCCGGCCGGCGTCGCGGTTGACTCCCGCGCGCCCCGGCGCGTAGCCTTCCCGGCATGAGCGACATCCCCTCGTCCCGCGGCCCCTCGATCGGGTTCCTGGAGACGGCGTCGATCGCGAAGGGCATCGAGGCCACGGACGCCATGCTGAAGCAGGCCGCCGTGGACCTGCTGATGACCACCATCGTCCCGCGCGGCAAGTACCTGGTCATGATCGGGGGCGCCGTGGCCGACGTGGAGTCCGCGCTGCGCGCGGGGATCGACATGGCCGGGGCGGGGGTCATCGACCACTTCCTCATCCAGAACGTCCACCCGCAGCTCCCCGCCGCCATCAAGGGCAAGGTGAAGGTGGAAACGCTGGAGGCGGTCGGCATCATCGAGACGAAGGAAGTCGCCTCCGCGATCTACGCGGGCGACGCGGCGGCCAAGGCGGCCGCCGTGACGCTCATCGAGGCCCGCAACCAGCCGGGCGCCAAGGGCATGGTGGTGCTCACGGGCGACGTGGGAGCGGTGCGGGCGGCGGTGGCGGCCGGCGTCGCCACCATAAAGAAGGATGGGATGCTGGTCTCCGAGGTCGTGATCCCGCGGGCGCACGAGGCGCTCGTGAAGAGCCTGACCAGCTAGCGGCGAAAGGGCCGCGGCCTACGCGGCGGCCCTGTTCGCGTGCCCCGGCCGTGCCAGCACCCGGGCGGCCGACCAGAGCACGAGCATCTCGGCGGCGATGACGGCGGGCGCCCACGGCTCGACGTGGAGGCCGGCCAGGACGAAGACGCCGCAGGTGGCGAAGGCCAGCGCCGCCGAGGCCCGTATGCCCGGCCGCCAGTGGCGGAACGCCAGCCAGGCGGCGACCACCCCGGCCGCGCCCAGCGCGCCGACGGCGACGAGCGTCCGGGGCGACTCCAGGGCACGGCGCAGGTGCAGCGCGGCGGCCAGCACCGGGTCCTTCCGGACCAGCGTGACGTTCGACAGCGGCGCTGCGCCCCGGGTCTCCACGTTCACGACCGTCACCCGCGGCCCACGCAGGAAGGCGACCGCCCCGGGCGCCTCGGTGTCCACCTCGGCCAGGCGGCGCTCGAACGGTATCGGCTCGCCGTCCGCGTAGACGAGCAGCGAGGGCGGCGCGCGCCGGTCGTCGACGGTGCCGATCATCCACCGATCGGGAATGGGCACGCGATAGGAGAGGCCCTGCGGTCGAGCGCGGAAGTCCAGGCGGTCCGCCGGCACCTCGACGACGCGGTCGGCCAGGGCCGTGGCCGCGCGACGTGTCTCGGCCAGGCTGGGCGGACTCCCGGCCGCGTCGCGGTGGGCGCCCGCCCAGACGGCGGCCTGCAGCAGGACCGCCATCCCAGCGACCAGCACCAGCACCCAGGCCGGCGTCCGGCGCCCCGGAGGGACACGCCTCGAAGTGCGAACGCTCGAGCCTTCCCTGCCCGGCCACAGCTTCATCACCAGCCGGCGCGCCGGCTCCTCGACCAGCTCGTACAGGAGCGCGCTGACGAGCGTCATCCCGACGTACAGCAGCAGGCCGAAACCGGGCGTGCCCGCCGGGATCAGCCGGTAGAGCAGGCCCTTGCCGAGCGGCGTCAGCTGGATCAGGTACAGGGCGTACGAGACGCGGCCGAGATAGACGAGCGGCGCGAGCCCCAGCAGACGCGACAGCGGCGATCGCGCGTCCGTGAGGCCGAGGATGAGGACGAGGGCCCCCGCTCCCACCAGCAGGTTGAAGGCCCATGCGAATGGCCAGCGCGGGGACTCGAGCCCGCCCGCGAGCGCCATGCCGGCCTGGCCGGCGAAGACGAGGGCGATTCCCAGTCCGCCGGCCGCGGCCGCGGCCCAGTGGCCGCTCGGTTGCGCCCACAGCCGATGGACGCTGCCCGAGAGGAAGAGCCTTCCGCCCCAGACGCCCAGCGCGAAGTCGACGAAACGGCCGAAGAACGTGTGACGGAGCAGCTCCTCGGTCGAGCCAAGGAACTGGAACCGGTCGGGATCGACGAGCCGGCCCGCCGCCAAGCCCGAGGCGAGGAGCACGAGCGTGCACGCCAGCAGGCGCACCGCACCGAAGGCCCGAGCGCCACGCAGCAGGAGGAAGAGGAGCGGGGCCGTCAGGTAGAACGTCTCCTCCAGCGTCAGCGTCCAGGACGTGGGCACCGCGAGATGGCCGATGGAGCGGGAGAGGAAGCCCTGGAGCAGGAGCCACTCCGGCAGCGTCTGCCAGGAGATGTCGAGCCCGCCGGTCGAAACGACCAGGCTGACGGCGAGGACCGCCCAGTACAAGGGAACGATGCGGGCGACACGCTTCCTGAAGTACTCGCCCAGCGTCACTCCATCCGGGCCTCCCAGCGCGCCCGAGTAGCGAATGGTGATGAGGAAGCCCGAGAGCACGAAGAAGACGGTGACGCCGACGTGTCCGTGGGCGGCGACGACCGCCAGGGGCCAAGCCGGGCTCACCGGTGGAAAGTGATGGAGGAAGACGAGCGCCGCCGCCAGGAACCGAATGGAGGTCAGCGCCGGCATTTCCGCGGCGCGCGAGGGATCGGACACGAGTAGGGGTACTGGCCTGGCTCCACGGCGCGTGGGCGTTCACGCGCAAGGCCAGTGTATCTTCCGACTGAAGCGCGTGTACAGCATTACTGAACAGGGCGTTTCCCGAATCTGCCATCGCATCTGCCCTCTCCAGGCGACACGGCATCTGCCCCGGCCCGCCCATCCGCCTGCTCCGTTCCGACAACTCACTCACGATCCATTACTTACGGTCATGTGAGCGGGCTCACGCCAGCGGCCCCCTCCCGGCAGTGCCTTTGCATTTTCGTCGGCAGGCGCCGTCGTGAGCGGGCGCCCTTTCATGGAGGAAGGCTGATGCGCTTCTTCATACCGACGGTCGCCGCGGTCGTGCTGGCCGCGGGCGTGGCCCAGGCGGACACGCGCCGGCTGCCCAGCGGCGCCGTCATCCCCGTTCGTTTCGAGACGTCCGTCTCCTCCGCCCGCAACGAGCCCGAGGACCGCGTGCGGGCCGTCGTACGCGAGAACGTGATCGGAAGCGGCGGTGTCGTGATCCCCGCCGGCAGTGAGATCCGCGGCCACGTGCTCTCCGCCAGGCGCTCGGGCCGCGTGAAGGGCCGCGCCGAGCTGGCGCTGCGCTTCAACGAGGTCAACATCAACGGACGCTGGCACCGCATCTCGACCCAGCGGATCGCCCTGGTGGCCGAGGACTCGCACAAGCGCGACGCCGCGATGATCGGCGGCGGCGCGGGCGCCGGCGCCATCATCGGCGCGATCAAGGACGGCAAGGAGGGCGCGGCCAAGGGCGCGCTGATCGGCGCGGGCACCGGCACGGGCGCGGTGCTCGTCACGCGCGGCAAGGAAGTGGAGATCGGCTCGGGCTCGCGCTGGCGGGTGCGGCTCGCGCAGCCGCTCGTGGTCGGCTGATCGCCGTCGCGTTCGTGAGTGGAAGGGCTCCGCCCGGCTCGTTCGGGCGGAGCCTTCGTCTATGCGAGCGGGACCGTCCGCCCGGACTGCGCCGCCTCGTAGATGGCCATCATGATCCGCAGGTCCCGCAGGCCTTCCCCGCCCGGCGTGCGCGGCTCGGCGCCCGTCTGGATGCACTCGGAGAAGTGGTCCATCTCCGCGGCGAAGTGGTCGACCACCGGCTGGGGCATCTCCTGCAGGACCCCGCCGCGCCAGGCGCGCATGCGCAGCCCGGTGTAGTTGAGCGCGGGCTCCAGCTCGGCCCAGCCGGTGCGCTTGACCACGCGGAATCGGTTCAGGCCCGCGCCGTAGCTCGACGTGCAGTTCGCGAGGACGCCGGAGGGGAAGCGCAGCTGGAACGTCACGTGCTCCTCCACCTCCGTGAAGCGCACGTCGCCGGGCGTCGAGTACGTCATCGCGTTGACCGACACCGGCTCCTCGCCCGAGAGGTAGCGGGCGGCCTGCAGCGCGTAGATGCCGATGTCCATCAGCGAGCCGCCCCCCGCCATCGCGCGCCGCAGCCGCCACTGCGTCGGGTCGCCGATGTTGAAGCCGGCGTCGGCCAGGATGAGCTGCGTGGGCCCCTCCTGCTGCGCCTCGCGCGCGAACTTCACGAGGGCCTGGTTGTACGGCTCGTAGTGCAGTCGGTACGCGATCATCAGCTTGCGGCCGGAGGCCTTCGCCGCCGCGATCATCCGCTCGCAGTCGGCGGGCGTGTTGGCCATGGGCTTCTCGCACAACACGTGCTTGCCCGCCTCCAGCGCCCGGATCGTGTACTCCGCGTGCATGCTGTTGGGCAGCACGACGTACACGACGTCGACCGCCGGGTTGCGCGCGATCGAGTCGTAGCTCTCGTAGTCGTAGAGGTTCTTCGGATCGACGCGGAAGACCTGCGCGAGGCGCCTGGCCTTCTCCGGCCGGCCGCTCACGAGCGCGGTCACGGCCGACCGCCGGCAGCCGGCCATGGCGGGCAGGATCTGGTGGATGGCCAGTCGGCCCAGGCCCACGACCGCCCAGCCCAGCTTCCGGCCGGGGGGCTCGGGCAGGTCCAGCTCCGGTACCTGGCCCATCGCCGGGCGCGCCAGCAGCGGCGAGGCCAGCAGGGCACCGCCGGCCGTCCGAAGGAAATTGCGACGCGAGCGTCCGCCGTCGTCGTTCGTGGCCATCAGCCGCCTCCTTGGGAGACGGTCAGTGTAGCAGGGGGCGCGAGCGCGCCCCCTCGTGTCAGACGGCTACCAGGTGCAGTTGTAGGCGGCCAGCGCCTGCTTGGTCGCGGCCAGCTGCTGCGTGCAGGCCATGGCCAGGCCCGACTTGCCCTGCGGCGTGGACGCCGCGGCCTTGTAGCTCGCCTTGGCCTGGTCGATCGAGGCCTTGAACGTGCCGCGCATCTCGGCCGGGACCTTGGACTCGACGCAGGCCGTCCAGCTCTTCATGTACGCGTCGCACTCGGGCACGCCGAACTCGGACTCGGCGGCCGTGGCGGCGGCCGGCGCGGTGGTGGCCGGCGCGGCGGTGACGGCCGGGGCCGTGCTCGCGGCCGGCGCGGGGGCCTTGGTCTCGCCGCACGCGACCGAGACGACCGCGACCAGACAGGCCGCCGCCCATTGCTTCTTCATATGAGTTCTCCTCCTGGATTCCGGGCCCGTTGGCGTCCGGCCCGCATGGGGGCGGAGGATGCCATTTCCGGCCCCGTGTTACCACCCGGGTCGACGACCGGCCGGCTGGTAACACCACGCCTGTTCGCTGCTCCGCGCCTTCCTGTAAGGAATCAGGAGGCTCGGACACCGATGAGCAGCCGCCTCAGGGGCGCCCTGGCGCTCGCCTTGTTCGCAGCCGGAGGCCCGCTCGCCGCGCAGGGTGTGGGCTCGGCTTTCACGCACCAGGGCCGGCTCGCGGACGCCGGCAGCCCCGCCAACGGCCCATACGACTTCCGCTGCATCCTCTACGACGCGCCGGCGGGAGGCTCCCAGGTCGGCCCCATCGTCTCCGTGGACGACGTCGCGGTCGCGGAGGGGCTGTTCACGATCGCGCTCGACTTCGGCGCGCTGGCCTTCCGCGGCAACGCGCGTTTCCTGGAGGTCGCGGTGCGGCCGGGCGCGTCCACGGGCGCGTACACCGTGATTGGCGGACGGCAGGAGTTGAGGCCGGCTCCGACCGCGATCTTCAGCGGTTCCGCCGCCGAGGTGGGCTGGACGGGTGTGTCGGGCAAGCCGGCCGGCTTCGCGGACAACGTGGACAACGACAGCGGCGGCACTGTCACCTCGGTCGCGACAGGCGCGGGCCTCACGGGCGGGCCCATCTCCGGGAGCGGCACGGTCGCGGTCGCGATCGGCGGGATCGTGTCGAACATGATCGCAAACGGCGCCGTCGGGGCGAGCCAGATCGACCCGACGCAAGTGCAGGCGCGGATCGGCGGGACCTGCCCGCTGGGCTCCTACCTGCGGGGGATCAACCCCGACGGCTCGGTCGTCTGCACCGGCCTGCCCAACGCCCACACGATCACGACCGTGTACGACCCGAGCACACACGAAGCCGGCCAGGACGTCGCGATCGCGATCGCTCCCGACGGGCTTCCCGTCGTCAGCCACTACGGCACGATCAACAGCGGGGCCCTCCACGTCACGAAGTGCGCGAACGCCGCCTGCAGCGCCGGCAACACCACGCGTATCCCGGACGACTCCTCGCAGAACGACGTCGGCCGGTACTCCTCGATCGCCATCGGCTCGGACGGCTTCCCGGTCGTCAGCTACCACGACGCCACGCTCGGGACGCTGAAGGTGCTGAAGTGCAGCACTCCGACCTGCTCGGGGGGGACCATCATCGCCACGGTCGACGACCACCCGGTCAACACCGTGGGCGCGTACACGTCGATCGCGATCGGGACGGACGGCTTCCCCGTCATCAGCTACTACGACTCGACCGCGGGCGGGCTCAAGGTCGCCAAGTGCGTCAACGTCAACTGCACGGGACTCAACGTCATCACGACCGTGGACAACCCGCCCGGCGACGTGGGCCGGGAGACGTCGATCGGCATCGGCACCGACGGGCTGCCCGTGATCAGCTATCGCGACGCCACCGCCGGTGGGCTCAAGGTCGCGAAGTGCAACAGCGCCGCCTGCAACACCGGCGCGACCATCACGGGCGTCGCGAGCGTCGGGGCCAACAGCCGAATGACGGTGCCAGCGGACGGCCGGCCCGTCATCACGTACGAGCTGCAGGCGAGCATGAACAGCGCCATCCGGGTCCTGAAGTGCGGCAATGCCGCCTGCAACGCCGGCAACGTCGACAACGAGGTCTACTTCGCCTCCGGAGTGGGCGGCGCCAGGAGCTCGATCGCGATCGGGGCCGACGGCTTCCCGATCCTGAGCCACTGGGCCCCGGCGCTGGGCATCATCAAGTGTGGTCACGCCGCCTGCAACGCGGGCAACGCGGGGACCATCCTCGACAGCCCGGCCAGTGCCGGCGTCGGGACGTTCAACGCGATCGCGGTCGGCCCGGACGGCCTGCCGGTGGTGGCCTATCACGACAGCACCAACAACTCCCTGAAGGTGGCCAAGTGCGGGAACGCGGCATGCAATTGATCCGCGTCCCTTCGCTGGCCGCGATCCTGGTCGTCCTGGCGGCACCCGCCCAGGCCGTGCCTACGGGCTCGGCGTTCACGTATCAGGGACGCCTCGCCGACGGTGGCAACCCGGCGAACGCGCCGTACGACCTGCGCTTCACGCTCTTCGACGCGGCTGCGGGAGGCGCGTCCGTCGGCGCGCCGGTCACGCTGGATGACGTCGCGGTCGCGCAAGGACTCTTCACCGTCACGCTCGACTTCGGCGCCGGCGCGTTCCGCGGCGACGCGCGCTTCCTGGAAGTCGCCGCGCGTCCGGGCGCGTCGACAGGAGCGTTCACCACGATCGGTGGCCGTCAGGAGCTTCGGCCGTCGCCGAACGCGCTCTGGAGCGCTGCGGCGGCCGACGTGCCGTGGACGGGCGTGAGCGGCAAGCCTGCCGGCTTCGCGGACAACGTGGACAACGACAGCGGCGGGACCGTGACGACGGTCGCGACCGGCGCCGGCCTCACGGGCGGGCCGATCACGGGCAGCGGGACTGTCTCGGTGGCGTCCGGCGGGATCGTGTCCGGCATGGTCGCGAGCGGCGCGATCGGGCTCGGGCAGATCAACACGGCCGAGGTGCAGGCGCGGATCAGCGGCACCTGCCCGTTGGGCGCGTACCTCCGTGGCATCAACCCGGACGGTTCGGTCGTCTGCGAAGGCCTCCCCGACCCGCATGCCGTCACGACGCTGTACGGCCCCACCACCTTCGTGAGCGCGTTCCTCGGGATGGCAACCGCGCCGGACGGCCGGCCGGTCATCAGCTTCTACAGCGACGTGAACGGCGGCAGGCTCTTGTTCGCGAAGTGTGCCAACCCGGCCTGCACGACGGCCAGCGCCTGGCAAGTGCTCGACGACGCGGGGCCGAACAGCGTGGGCAGCTACTCCGCCATCGCCATCGGCTCCGACGGCTTCCCCGTCGTCAGCTACTCCGACGACACCCTCGGGACGCTGAAGGTCGCCAAGTGCATGGACGCGTCCTGCGCGTCGGGCACGATCTTGACCACGGTCGACGACCACCCCGTCAATAGCGTCGGCACGTTCCCGTCGATCGCGATCGGGACGGACGGGTTCCCCGTCATCAGCTACCGCGACGAGACCGCGGGCGGGCTGAAGGTGGCCAAGTGCGTCAACGTCAACTGCACCGGCCTCAACGTCATCACCACCGTGGACAACCCGCCGAACAGCGTAGGCTGGGACACGTGGATCGCCATCGGGACCGACGGGCTGCCCGTGATCCGCTACCGCGACGGCACCGCGAACACGGTCAAGGTCGCCAAGTGCGCGAGCGCCGGCTGCAACACGGGCGCGACCATCACCACCGTCGCGACCGACGTCGGGACGGGACCGGGCCGCCTGGCGGTGCCCGCGGACGGCCGGCCCGTCATCAGCTACGAAACGCTCGCGGCGCCGAAACGCATTCGGGTCGTGAAGTGCGGCAACGCTGCGTGCAGCTCCGGCAACGTCGACCACGAGGTGCATCCCCTGGGCCTGGGCGGGGTCAGCTCGATCGCGATCGGCGGGGACGGCCTGCCCGTCGTCAGCTACGGCGCCCCGGGCCTGGGCATCACGAAGTGCGGGGACGCCGCCTGCAGCTCGGGCAACGCGCTGTCGATCCTGGACAAGCCGATCGTCTCCACCAACGTGGGTGTGGGCAACGCGGTGGCGCGCGGAGCGGACGGGCTGCCGATCGTCGTGTACACCGACTTCTACTCCGTGAAGGTGGCCAAGTGCGGGAACGCGTCATGCAACTGACAAGAGGGATCCACTCGAA
>JAICEW010000068.1 GCA_025923995.1 Vicinamibacteria bacterium
GAGATTTCCCTCCCGGCTTCAAGGAGCGGCGGTCGGTCCGGCTCCGATGAACTCCTTCAGCCACTCGCGCGACTGCGCGTACCAGTGGATCGAGTTCTGCGGCTTCTGGATCCAGTGGTTCTCGTCCGGGTAGTGGACGAAGCGGCTCTTGATGCCCTTGTTCTGGAGGATGTTGAACAGCTCGATCCCGTTGCCGTCCGGCACGCGGTAGTCGCGCCCGCCGTGGATCACGAGCGTCGGCGTCTTGAAGGCGGCCGCGCCGAAGTGGGGCGAGGTCTGGCGGAAGATCTCGTCCTTCTCCCAGAACTCGCCATGGCGCCGCTTGCCCGCGCCGAAGTCGGACGCGTACTGCGTGTAGAGGTTGGTGACGCCCGCATGGCAGATGAGCGTCTGGAACGGGTGCTCGCGGCCGAGCAGCACGCTGACGAGGTAGCCGCCGTAGCTCGCGCCGCCCGCGGCCAGGCGCGCCTTGTCGACCCAGGGCTTCTCGGTCAGCCACGCGGCGGCCTTGATCACGTCTTCGTACGGCTGGTCGGCCCAGTTGGGGTTGATGGAGTCGGCGAACGCCTGGCCGAAGCCGGAGGAGCCGTGAAAGTTCGGCCAGGCGGTGACGTATCCCCAGCCCGAGAACAGCTGCGCCTGCCAACGCCACTGGAAGTTGTCGAGCACGCCGTTGTGCGGCCCGCCGTGGATCAGCATGTAGACGGGCCACTTCTTCTTCGGGTCGAAGCCGGGCGGGTAGTTCACCCACATCTGGATGTCGGCTCCGCCCGCGCCCTTGTACGTGACGCTCTCGTAGGACCCGAACGCCACCTTGGAGAGGAGCGCGTCGTTGAAGGTGGAGAGCTTGGTGGCCTCCCCGCCGCGCGTGTCCACCTTCACGAGCGTCGGCGGCTCCACGAAGCTCTCGCGCAGCGCCACGAGCGTCTGGCCGTCCTTCGAGAGGCTGATGCTGCCGTAGCTGCGCTGGCGCGTGAGGGCCTGGCGCTGCCCCGTCGCGGGATCGAGCGCGTAGAGCCGCGAGGTGCCGGCGTCGTCGATGGCGGCGTACACGCGCGTGGCGTCGGGGGCCCAGGTGACTCCCGTCACCGAGCGGTCCCAGTCGTCGGCGACCACCTGGTTCGTGCCGGCCTTGCGATCGTGCAGCACCAGCCGCACGCGGTCGCCGTAGAACCCCTTCACGACCTGCCGCCCGAAGGCCAGGAAGCGGCCGTCGGGACTGTAGACCGGCGTGCCGTCGCCCGCAGCGTTGTCCTTGGTGAGGTTGCGCGCGGCGCCGCCCGTCGACGGCACGACGAAGACGTCGAAGTTGGAGTCGACGCCTGTGCCGTCGGTGTCCGACGCGAACGCGATCTGCTGGCCGTCGGGCGACACGTCGTACGAGCTAGCGCCCGTCTCCGCCCGCGAGAGCTGCTGGCCCGTGCCGAGCGTGACGGCCGTGGGCTCGCCGCCCGTCAGCGCGATCGTGTAGACGTGCGCCTCGCGGTCGTCCAGCCAGTGGTCCCAGTAGCGCACGCCCGCCCTGTCCCACACCTTGGCGCTGACCTTGGTGTCCTTGCGCTCCTTCAGCCGCTTCGCCTGCTCGTCCCACGTCTTGAGGTCGGGAAAGACGCGGCTGATGAACGCGAGCCGCTGCGAGTCGGGGAACCACTTGGGCGTGGCCGCGCCGGTCGGCACCTTCGTCACGCGCCTGGCCTCGCCGCCCGCGGTCGAGATGACGTACACCTGCGGGCTCTCGTCGTCGCCCCGCTTGCTCTCGAACGCGATCCAGCGCCCGTCGGGGCTCCAGGCGGGGCCCGTGTCGCTCGAGTCCTGCGTGGTGAGCGGACGCGCCTCGCCGCCCGCCGTGGGCACCAGCCAGATGTCGCCCTGGCCCTTGTCCTCCTTGACGTCGTAGGTGGTGACCGTGACTGCGACCCACTGGCCGTCCGGCGAGACGGCCGGCGACGCGAGCCGCTGGATCTGCCACATCACCTCGGCCGAGAGCGGCGCCTTGCCGGTGTCGGCGGCCCACGCGGAGGTCCCCGCCAGCAGCGCCACGGCACACGCAAGCCCGCGCAACGTTCGCATTGGTTCCTTCCTTGCTCCCGAAAGGCCTAGTAGACCCACAAGAGGTCGTACCTGAGGATCTTGACGTCGGACTTCACCGGCTCGACCTCGCGCTGCTCGAAGCGCGACGACTCCACGACCATCAGGCCAGTGACCTTGCGGTCGAGCGCGTCCACCTCGGCCTTGAGCGTGGCCACGCGCTCCTCCGCCTCGTTTTCGATCCGGTTCTTCGAGAGGACCGAGCTGGCCCCCGACACGGAGATCGAGCGGCGGCGGCCGAAGAGGATCGGGAGGTTCTGGAGGATGGCGCCACCGACCGACAGCCACGTCTCCTTCTTCCTCTCCCCCAGCTCGCGCTCGGCGTTGGCCAGGTCCCGCTTCTTCTTCTCGAGCTTCTCGCGCAGGTCCGCCTCCTGCGGCCCGGGGCCGGCGGAGAGCAGGCGCTTCGCGAAGGCCTCGGCGTCCTCGCCGGGCAGCCCGCTGTGCTGGGTCACCGGATCGAACCAGGCCATGGCGCCGAGCTTCGACGCCAGCCGCTCCTTGAGCGCCTTCTCGATCGCCTTGGCGCCGTTCTTCCCGGTCGCATAGACGGGCAGGTCGGAGTAGCGCAGGCCGGCCGGCGCCTCGGTCGCGAGATCGTCCTCGGTCAGCTCGATCGGCTCCGCTTCCAGCGCGTCCGCGGCCGTGGCGGCGGCCAGCGGCCAGGCCTTGACGCCCACCGCCTCGCCGGCGCCCTTGTAGCGGGCGGCGTACTTCACGAACACGTACGGCTCCGCCAGCTGCCCGCCGTGGCGCGAGAGGAAGTGGTGCTCGAGCGGCGGAGGCAGCACCGGCGGCCCCTCGCTCGCGCGCCGGGCCGGCGCCGACGGTGCCGGCGCCGCGCGGTCCTTCATGAGCCGCCCGATCTCCTCGCGCGTGAGCGGCCCGCGCAGGTACGACAGCGCCCAGCGCGAGTGCATCAGCTCCGGGCCCTTGCGGTGGACGTCGTGCAGCAGGAAGACGCGCTTGCGGGTCGCGTCCAGCAGCGTCTCCAGCCGCCTGGGGTCCACGCCCGAGCCGGTCAGCCCGTCGCGCAGCCGCTCGCGGTCCTGGTCGGTCTGCAGCTTCCCCACCATCCAAGTACCCATGTTGGCCAGGCCCTTGTAGTCGAGGTCCACGGGGTTCTGCGTGGCGAGGATGACGCCCACGCCCTGCGCGCGCGCCTGCTTGAGCAGCGTCAGCAGGGGGCGCTTGGTCGGCGGGTTCGCGGGGTGCGGCGGGAAGTAGCCGAAGATCTCGTCCATGTAGACGAGCGCGCGCAGCTGCATGGTGCCCGGCTGGCGGCGCATCCAGGTCTTGATCTTGTCGAGCAGGAGCGCCGTCACGAACAGCCGCTGGTCGTCGTCGAGGTGCGCGGTGTAGACGATCGACAGGCGCGGCCTGCCGTCCTCCGCGCGCAGCAGGCGCGCGACGTCGAGCGGCGCGCCCTCGCGCCAGGCCTCGAAGCGCGGCGAGGCCAGCAGGTTGTTGAGCGCGCGCATGAGCCCTTCCCGCTCGCGCCGCGGGTACACGCTCTCGAGCGGCAGCGCGCCGACCTTGTCGAACGGCGGATCGGCGACCGCGGTGACCAGCTCCTCCAGGCTCAGGCCCCGCCCGGCGCGCCAGGACTGCTCGACGAGCGTCGAAAGGAAGATGTGCTCGCGCGACTGGAGCGGGTCGGCGTCGATCTTGAGCAGGCCAAGCATGCCGCCCACGACCGACGCGATCTCGTCGCGCAGGTCCTCCTCCGCCGAGTCGAACGGGAAGGACGGCGCGTCCAGCGACTGCAGGACGTTGAGGCCCACGCCGGAGCTCGATCCGGGCGTGTAGATCACCGCCTCGTGCGACGCGCGCAAGGCCTTGACGTCGGCCGCGCCCAGCCCCCACTCGGCCAGCCCCTTGGACCAGGACGCGGCCGCGGCTTCCGCCGCCGCCTTCGGAGTGAGTCCCTCGCGGCGCGCGGCCTCCACGTCGATCCACGGCTCGAACGATGCGGGCTGGAGGTCCTCGAACAGCAGGAGCAGGTTGCCCAGGTCGCCCTTGGGGTCGATGGCGATCACGGGGACGCCCTGGCGCAGCACCTCCTCGATGAGGCCGATCGCGGCGCCGGTCTTGCCGGAGCCGGTCATGCCGACGATCAGCCCGTGCGTGAGGAGGTCCGACGGGTCGACGCGGATCGGCTCGCCGAGCGTCGCGTCCTTGGGATCGAAGGCCTTGCCGAGATAGAGCCCGCCTGCCATCGGCTGTGGAGTATAGCCTCGCGCGGGGTGTCCGTTCCCGTGGACGGCCGCCCGAGGACACGATCGCGCAAGTGGCACGTCCTGGCGGACTTGCACGCGCGCCGACTCCGGCACGCCCGTTGCTTCAGGGCAGGGCATCAAGGTCCCCTGGGACGGGACCGCTGGAGGTCATGCCGTGGGCAAGAAGATCCTGGGTCTCATGCTGACGTTTCCGATGCTGGGCGTCGCGATGCCGGTGGCGGCGGACGACTGGCGGCGCGACGGACGCTACGACGACGGCGACCACCGTGACGACCGCTACTCCCGCGACGATCGCTACTACGAGAACGGCCGGTACCGGAGCGGCCGGTACGTCAACCGCGGGCCCGCGTTCGAGGAGGGCTACGCGCGCGGCTTCGACGAGGGCGCCAAGGAAGGCTCCAAGGACGGCCGTCGCGGGACGCGCTTCGAGCTGTGGCAGGAGGGCCGCTACCGCGACGGCGACCACGGCTACAAGGACCGCTACGGGTCGCGCGCCAACTACGTCTCCGGCTTCCGCAGCGGCTACGAGGAGGGCTACCGCCGCGGCTTCTCCTCGCGCACCAACGGTCGCTACCGCTACGAGGACGGCCGCTACGAGGACGGCCGCGTGATCCGCGAGTACCCGCGGTACTGACGACGTTCACCGCGGAGAGCGGACGGCTCTCCGCGGTGATACGTTTCCGGTTGCGATGCAGGGACGCGCATCCCGCCGGGCCGGCTTCGCCCTCGTGCTCGCTCTCGCGGCGCCCCTCGTCCGCGCCGCCGAGCCCGCGCGCGCCATCGACGCGCACCTCCGCCGGCTGCACGAAAGCGGCGCGTTCTCGGGCGCGATCGTCGTGTCCGAGAAGGGACGCGTCGTCTACGAAGGCGCCTTCGGCCTGGCCGACCGCGAGCGCGCCGTCCCGTTCACGCCGGCGACGCCGGTCGACGGGGGCTCGCTGGCCAAGACGTTCACCGCCGCGGCCGTCCTCACGCTGGCGGCCGAAGGTCGGCTGGGGCTCGACGAACCCGCGAAGCGCTACCTGCCGGACCTGCCCTACGACCTCACCGTCCGCCAGCTGATCACGCACTCGAACGGCCTGCCCGACTACGACTGGTTCGAGCCGCTGCTGGGTGCTGACGAGATCCGCACCAACACGCGCTGGCTGGAGCTGCTGCGCGACCGGCGTCCGACGCTCGCGATGACGCCCGGACAGGCGTTCTCCTACAGCAACGTCGGCTACGACCTGGCCGCGCTCGTCGTCGAGCGCGTCACCGGCGCCAGCTTCGAGGCGTTCCTGCGCTGGAGGTACTTCGTACCGCTCGGAATGGCCGACAGTTTCGTCCGTCCCGCCCGGCTCTCCGCGTTCGAGGGCGTCCGCACGCGGGGATACCGCCGGATCGCCGGCCAGGTCGAGCCCTTCGACGCGTTCGACCTCGAGGGCTTCCACGGGGGCGGCAACGTGTACGCGTCCGCGCGCGACCTGGCCCGCTGGAACGAGGCCTGGATCCGCAAGCCGCCGCTGCCGGCGCCGATGGTCGAAGCCGGGCTCGCTCCGGTCCGGCTGGGCGAGGGCGAATCGGGCCTCACGCTGCTGAACCTTTACCGCTCTCCCGACGGGACCCGCTTCTGGTATCACGGCCACCACCAGGGCTTCCACGACACCATCTGGCGGGACCTCGCCCGCGAGCGGTCGATCGTGTTCGTCAGCAACAGCACGATCGGAAGCGACCTGCAGTCGGGCCTGGTGCCGGACGTCGTCGCCCTCCTGGACGGCGGCGTGCTCGCCCCTGCACCCCGCTGGACGTACCTGGACGAGAAGGAGCTGGCGAGGGTCGCGGGACGCTGGAGGGTGGACGGCGTCGGCGACGTCGAGATCATGCCGCGCGAGGGCGGCCTCCAGGTGCGCCACGTGACGGGCGTTCGCTACGCGCTCTTCCGCGCCCTGGACCTGGCCGCGTTCTACGCGCCGGGCCTCGAGGTGTGGCTCGGCTTCGAACGGGACGCCCGAGGCGATGTCCGGCTGGTCTGGCGCACGCTCGAGGGGAGCGCGCGCGGGACGCGGTCCGCGTCCCGCTCGCGCTGAGGGCTACTTGTCGCTCGGGATCTTCACCCGGCCGCGGACGTCGCGATGGTCGATGCCGCCGCTGCCGTCCGAGTCGACCGTGAAGTCGCCGGCCACCTCGCGCACGCTGATCGACCCCGACCCGTCGTCGCGGATGACGACGTTGCCGCGCACGTTCGTGAGCTGGACGCCGCCCGAGCCGTCCTCGTCGATCAGGACGGAGCCGACGTCGTGCGCCACGATCTCGCCCGAGCCGTCCTTGAGGCGCACCTGGCCGTCGACGTTCGCGATGTTCAGCGAGCCCGAGCCGTCGTCCACGTTCACCGCCCCGCGCACCCCGTCGATCTCCAGCTCGCCCGAGCCGTCCTCGATCCGCAGGGAGGCGACCCCGCTGATGTGCGCCGAGCCGCTGCCGTCCTCCACGTCCAACGCCATGGACGCGGGCACCTCGATGTCGAGGTCGAGCGCGCGCGCGCCGCCCGACCAGTCGTCGTCGGGGATCGACGCTTCCACGTAGACCACGTCCCCCCGGCGCTCGGCGATCAGCTTGACGTCGGACAGGCGCTCCTCGGTGGACGCGCAGGCGGTGCCGTGCACGGCCACCGCCGAGGCGCCCGCCGAGCCGTGGATCTTCAGCTCGCCCGCCCGGGCCACCACGCGCACCTGCCGCGCGCCGGCGGCGTCCACCGAGGCGTCGCGGGGCGCCTTCTGGTCGCAGTTCCAGTCCCACAGGCCCGCCCGCGCCGGCGTGGCGACGGCGAGCGATCCGGCAAGCACGGCCAGCACTGTCTTCACGGTCGACCCCCTTCCTGCTTCCCGACGATTGAGATGCCGGACCGGCCCGCAGGGTTGGCGGGCGGTCACCCGTCGTAACGCGCGGGTGCGTCCGAAAGTTCGGAGGATCGGGGCGCGCCCTCGGCGTCGGCGCGCGGGCCGGCCGGACCCGCCGGCAGCCAGCAGGTCACCACCAGGCCCCCGCCCAGGCGGTTCTCCAGGCGGATGCGGCCGCCGTGCGCCTCGACGATCTCCTTGCACAGTGCCAGCCCCACGCCCGAGCCCGCCTGCTTGGTCGACGAGTGGAACGGCAGCAGCGCGCGCTTCATCACGGAGGGCTCCATGCCGCGGCCCCTGTCCCACACCTGGACGACGCTCTCCCCCTGCGCCGTCCGATGGACCGAGACGCCGATCTCGCCGGGCGGGCTGCCCGACTCCTGCGCGTTCTTCAGCAGGTTGATCAGCACCTGCTGCATCTGCACGGGATCGAACCAGCCGGGCTCGGAAGGCGGCGCGCCGCCGAGCTGGAACGGGTTCATGCCGTGCAGGGCCTCCAGGAACCCGCGCCATTCGACCGGCTGCGGCCGCGGATGCGGCAGCCGCGCGAAGCGGGCGTAGCCCTCGAGGAAGGACGCCAGGTGCGTCGCCCGCTCCTCGATCGTGGCCAGGATGCCCTCCAGCAGCTCGGCATGCTCGGGGCGGCCGGCCGCCTGGCGCGCCGAGTGCGAGAGCGAGCGGATGGGAGCCAGCGAGTTGTTGAGCTCGTGGCTCATCACGCGGATGGCCCGCTTCCACACCTCGACCTCCTGGCGCCGCAGCTCCGGCGTCAGCCGCTCGACCAGGTGCAGCACGTTGGGCTGCATGTTGAGGTGGAACACGCGCCGGGCCGTGCGGTAGGTCTCCTCCTCGCCCTCCCCGCCGACCGTGAACAGCGCGTCCGCCGGCGCGGCCAGGGCCTCGCGCAGCTCCGGCCGGCAGCCCTCCAGCACGTCCCGCAACGGCCGGCCCTCCAGGCGCGCCTTGGCCCCGATCAGGTCGCGCGCGGCGCGGTTGCCGTACACCACGCGACCGTTGCGGTCCTCGAGGATGATGCCGACCGGCGCGCCCTGCAGGACGGTGTCGAGCAGCAGCTCGCGCTGGTAGATGTCGTGGCGCTCCGCGCGCAGCGCGTCGCCCATCTCGTTGTAGAGGGAGACGAGCTCGCCCAGCTCGTCGCGCCGCTCCGCGTGCAGCCGCATGCTGAAGTCGGTGTCGCGGAAGCTGCGCACGCCGTCGGTGAGCGCCGTCAGGGTCCGGCGCGCGGACGCGAGCGAGCGCCGCACCACCAGCAGTGCCAGGAGCGTGCCGGCGCCCAGCGCCGCCGCCAGGACCGCGAGCGGGTCGGGGAAACGCCAGGCGACGACGGCGGCCACGCCCGCCGTGACGGCCACGTGCGCGCCGACGAGCAGGGCCACCTTGCCCGCCAGGCTGAAGCGCGATCGCTCTTTCATCGGGGCCGCCGCCACGAAGGATAGCCCGCTTCGCGGGCTGCTAGCGGGGCCGCCTCTCGAGGCTGATGCCGAGCTTCTCCATGCGCCGGTAGAGCGCCTGCCGGCTCAGGCCCAGCCGCTCGGCGGCCTGGGAGACGCTGCCGCCCGTCTCCAGCAGGAGCTGCTCGATGCGGCGGCGGTCGTCCGGGCCGCGGCCGCGCACGCCCGCGGCCGGCGCCACCCGCGCGCTGCCCAGCCCGAGGTCCTCCGGCGTGAGCTCTCCCGCGCCGGCCACCAGCGTCGCCCGCTGGACGCGGTTCATCAGCTCGCGCACGTTCCCGGGCCAGTCGTGCGCGAGCAGGGCCTGGCGCGCGGCCTCGGAGAAGCGGCGTCCGGGCGCGCCGGGAGCCGCCAGCTGGCGCAGCGAGCGTTCGGCCAGCGGCAACACGTCCTGCGGCCGGTCCGACAGGGCCGGCACGGCCAGCTCGATCACGTTCAGGCGGAAGAACAGGTCCTGGCGGAAGAGGCCCTGCTGCATCGCCTCGCGCAGGTCGGCGTTGGTCGCGGCCAGGACGCGCACGTCCACGCGGCGGGTCTCGCTCGAGCCCAGCCGCTCGAACTCGCCGCTCTGCAGCACGCGCAGCAGCTTGGCCTGGCCCGCGGGCGAGAGGTTGCCGATCTCGTCGAGGAACAGCGTTCCGCCGTCGGCCGCCTCGAAGCGGCCCACGCGCCGCTTGACCGCGCCGGTGAACGCGCCCGCCTCGGCCCCGAACAGCTCGCTCTCCAGCAGCTCGTCGGGCAAGGCACCCGCGTTCACCTTCAGGAACGGCTTGTCGCGGCGGCGCGAGTTGGCCTGGACGATCTCGGCCAGCTTCTCCTTGCCCACCCCGTTCGGGCCCGTGATGAGGATGGGCACGTCCGCGGCCGCCACCTGGACCGCGAGCGAGACCACGCGGTGCATCGCGTCGCTCTCGTAGACGAGGCCGCGCAGGTCGTGGTCCCTGGCCAGCTCTTCGCGCAGCGCCGCACCCGGGCGGGCCGCGGGGCCGGAGCGGCCGCGGGTCCGCATCTCCAGCAGCGTGCGCACGGCCGAGAGCAGCTTCGCGTCGTCCCACGGCTTCGCCAGGTAGTCGGAGGCGCCCTCCTTCACCATCTGCACGGCCGTCTCCAGCGACGTCCAGGCGGTGAGCGCCAGCACGGGCAGCTCCGGGTCGCGGGCACGCAGGCTGCGGAACAGGTCGATGCCCTCGCGGCCCGAGGTGGCGCCGGGCGTGAAGTTCATGTCCTGGATGACCAGGCCCACCTCCTCGCCGTCGAGGACCTTGAGCGCCTGGGCCGGGCTCGACACCGACAGGCAGGGGATGTCGTGCATCTGCAGCAGGACGCACAGCGCCTGCGCGACGGCGGGCTGGTCCTCGACCACGAGTGCCTTCATGGCAGGAGCCACACTACGTCATTCACCGCAGAGAGCGCAGAAGAGGCGGAGGAGCCTGGCCGCAGGTCCTCGCTGCGTCCTCCGCGTCCTCTGCGGTGAATTCCCGTTACGCGGCGTGGCCGTCGACCGGCCGGCGCAGGCCCAGCCGCTTCATCTTCTCGTGAAGCGTCGTGGGCAGGATGCCCAGCCGGGCCGCGGCGCGCCGCTGATGCCCGGCGGACGCCTGCAACGCCGCCTCGATGAGGCCGCGCTCGTACTCCGCCACCAGCGTCTTGAAGTCCTTCTCCTGCTCCATCCCCACCTCCCCAGGTTCAGACGTTGCGCGTGGCCAGCGCCGGCGAGATGCGCGAGGCACGCAGCGCCGGAGCCAGCGTCGACAGCAGTCCGGCCAGCCACAGCAGGAGCACGCCTGCCGCCAGCAGCGGCCAGCGCAGCTTCGCTCCCTCCACCACGGTGACCAGCCCGAAGTTGAGCGCGAAGGCCAGCACCACGCCCACGGCCACGCCCAGGGTGGTCACGATCCAGTTCTCGGCCAGGAAGTGCTGGAGCACGTCGCGGCGGCGGGCGCCCAGCGCCCGGCGCGTGCCGATCTGCCGCGTGCGCTCGGCGACCGAGAACGACGTCAGGCCCACGATGCCCAGCGACGTCACCAGCACCAGCAGGACGGTGACGGTGCTCATCAGCGTCGAGACCAGGCGCTGCGGCCCGAAGTACTGGGCCTTGATCTCGTCCATCGTCTGCACGCGCAGGTTGCGCCCGTTGTTCACGGCCAGCAGCCGCTCCTCGACCGCCTTGGCCACGGCCAACGCCTGCCCGGGCTCGGTCCGGATCAGGAACGGCGAGCCGAACTCGTAGCCGCGCGCGCGGTTGGGGAAGAAGACCGCGTACTCGTGGATCGGCCAGCCGTAGGGGTTGTAGAAGTGATCGATGACGCCGACCACGCGGTAGAGGTCGCCGTCCGAGTCCTCCAGCTGCTGGCCGAGCAGGGGATTGTCGCCGAAGGCCAGCCGGCCGTAGGCCCGGGTGATGATGACCTCCTGCAGGAACTTCTCGCGCGGCAGCCCGTCCGGGCCCATCTCGCGCGCGTTGCGCCCGAGCTCGCGCAGGCGGACGGTGTCGCGGTCGACCTCCTCGCGCGTGAAGTTGCGCCCCTCGGCCAGGCCGACCCCCAGCGCGTCGAGCGTGCCCTCGTCGCCGTTGTAGATCTGCGTGCGCAGCATCTCGCCCTTCGTCCCGGCCGGGCGCATCTCGGTCGAGCTGCCGCCGCCCTGCCAGGGCAGGAAGCGCGTGTTGGTGGCCGCGCGCACCCCCGGCATGCTGCGCAGCGAGCGCAGGTCCGCGTCGAGCGCGTTGTCCAGGTAGCCGTCCTCCTTGAACGCCTTCTCGAACGGCGTGCTCCGCACGTTCACCAGGTTCTCGTCGTCGAACCCGGACACGCGCACCATGGCCGCGCGCGCGTCGCGGATCATGGCCACGCAGTTGGCCACGATGGCGAGCGTCAGCGCCACCTCGGTCACGATCAGGCCGAAGCGGACCTTGTTCCGGCGCATGGCCCGCAGGATGGGACCCATCTCCATGGCGGCCTCCTACTGCAGCTTCAGGTGGACGGCCGGCGGGATGCGGCACACCCGCCAGGCCGGGTACACGCCGGCCACCAGGCCGGCCAGCAGCGACAGGCCGAGCGCGTAGCCGGCCATGGTCGCGTCGAACTGGATGAGGTCGCCGCGGTTGAACAGGGCCTTCACCCACCCGTTGGCGAAGCCCACGGCCGCCAGCGACAGCAGGATCCCGAGCGCGCCGCCCAGCACGCCCACCAGCTCGCACTCGACGACGTGCTGCAGGAACACGTGCTTGCGCGAGGCGCCGAGCGCCCGCCGCACGCCGATCTCCGGCGCGCGGGCCAGGAACTTGGCCAGCAGCAGGCCCGTGAGGTTGAGCGCGCAGACGGCGAGGAACAGCAGCGAGACCACGACCATCGCGGTCAGCTCGGGGGGCGTGACGCCCTGCTCGTCCATCAGCTTCATGAGCGGCGTGACCTCGACGCGCTGCGGCCGCGGGAAGCGCCCCTGCTTCTTCTGCTCGGTCACGTAGGCGCCCAGGAAGTCCAGGTAGCGCTGGCGCGTGGCCTCGTCGGGCAGCTCCACCCACATCTGCAGCCAGGTGGTCTCGGAGACGAGCACACCCTCGAACCCGGGCTGGGGCGGCGACTTCCAGCCGTCGCTGTTGCCGCTGGTTCGGATCTGCATGGGCCGCAGCCAGCCCAGCGGCATGAACACCTGCTCGGGCGCCTGCAGCTGCTGCTGGGTGATGTCGTAGAACTTGATGGAGGGGCGCCACGGCTTCAGCACGCCCACCACGCGGAACTCGCGGTCCTCGATGCGCACCGTCTTGCCCACGCTGTTCTGGCCGCCGAACAGCTTGTCGTTCATCTCCTCGCCCAGCACGATCACCGGCTCCGGGCCCTGGTCGGCCTTGCGGTCCCACCCCGAGCCGTACTGGAACGGCGCGTCGAACATGGGGAAGAAGTCCGCGAAGCACATGCGGATCAGCGTGCGCGTGGGCCGGCCGGAGCCGGGCTCAGGGAAGACGTAGAGGTTGGCCTTGAACATCCCGCCCTGGCGGACCGGGATGTCGGTCTTCATGATCTCGGTCATGTCCCGGAACGTGACCTGCGGCGGGATGCCCGCCTTGTTCGGGTGGGGCTTGGCGGGGTCCCAGTTGTCCAGCCGGACGTTGTAGAGCACGCCGCTCTTGTGGGGGATCGGGTCCTTGGCCAGCGCGTGGCGGATGGTGGCGAACAGCGAGGCCACGCCGATGCCGAGCGCGATGCCTCCCACCACCACGGCCGAGAAGCCCAGGCTCCGGCGGAGGCTCTTGAACGCGATGCGCAGGTGATACAGGAGCATGGCGTCCGCCTAGCGCGCCGCCGCCAGCGGCTCCTCGCGGGCCAGCGTGGGCACGGCGTCGAAGTCCACCACCTTGCCGTCCAGCAGGTGGATCTGACGGTGCGCGCGGGCCGCGCACTCGGGGCTGTGCGTCACCATCACGATGGTGGTGCCGCGGCCGTTGATCTCCTCCAGCAGGTCCAGGATCTCGCGCGTCATCAGGGAGTCCAGGTTGCCGGTCGGCTCGTCGGCCAGGATCAGCCGCGGGTCCCCGGCCAGCACGCGGGCGATGGCCACGCGCTGCTGCTGGCCCCCCGAAAGCTGCGAGGGCAGGTGCCGCAGGCGCGAGGAGAGGCCGACCAGGCCCAGCGCGCGCTCGATGCGGTCCTTGCGCTCGGCCGCGGGCAGCCCGCGATAGCGCAGGGGCACGTCGACGTTGTCGAACACGTCCAGGTCCGGGATCAGGTTGAAGCTCTGGAACACGAACCCGATCTTCTGGTTCCGGATCCGCGACATCTGGTCGTCGGAGAGACGGCTCACGTCCTGGCCGTCGAGCAGGTAGGTCCCGCCCTCGAACGTGTCGAGCAGCCCGGCCACGTTCAGGAACGTGGTCTTGCCCGAGCCCGAAGGGCCCATCACCGCCACGAACTCGGCGGGGCGCACGTGCAGCGAGAAGTCGCTGAGCGCGTGCGTCTCGATCAGGTCCGTCCGGTACACCTTGCGGACATCCCGCATCGTCAGCATGTCTTCGTTCCTCCTGCCGTCAGTACCGGATCAGCACCGTGCGGGCGCCCTCGAACTGCGAGGTGTCCGACACCACGATCTGGTCGCCTTCCGAGAGGCCTCGCACCACCTCGACCTCGGACACGCTCATCGACCCCACCTGGATCTCGCGCTTGGTCGCGATGCCGTCCTCGATCACGTAGGCGGTGCGGCCGCCGCCCGACTCCACGAACGGCCCGCGCGGCGCCTTCAGCACGTTCGCCTTGCGCTCCAGCAGCAGCCGCACGCTGACCCGCTGGCTCTGGCGCAGGCCCGCGGGCGTCGGGCCGTCGAAGACGACCGTGCCGCGCACCTGGCTGTCGCGGATCTCCGGGGAGACCGCGGTCACCTTGCCCGGGTAGGGCTTGCCCTCGTACTGGATCTCGGCCGGCGTGCCGGGGAGCAGGTCGCTCGCGTAGTTCTCCGCCACGTCGAACTCGACCTCGAACTGCGAGAGGTTCACGACCGTCATCACCGGCGCGTTGGCCGGCACCGCGTCGCGGTCCTGCACGTCCACGTTCGCGACCATCCCGTCGAAGGGCGCCGCCATCTCGAGCAGCTGGACCTGGCGCTCGGTCTCCAGCACGACCGACTGCTGGCGCGCCACCTGGAGGCGCCGGTTCTGGACCTCGAAGGTCAGGCTCTCGCGCTCGAACTGCGCGGTCTGCCGGGCGTTCTCGGCCTCCAGTCGGGCCAGCTCGAGGTCGTCCTTCGCCCGCTCGAAGTCCACGCGGTTGAGGAGGCCCTGCTGGGACAGCTCCTGCGCGCGCGTCATCGCGCGCTCGGCCGCGGCCAGCCGCATGGCCAGCGTGTCCGCGGTCTGCTTGGCGCGCTGCGCGCCCTGGCGTGCCGCGATCTCCTGCCGGCCCAGGTCGGACTGGAGGGCCTGCAGCGTGGACCGCTCCTGCACGAGTCGGCTCCGGAGCTCCGGGCTGTCGACGCGCGCCAGCAGCTGGCCCTTCTTGACCTCCGTGCCCGCCTTCACCGAGAGCGACACGATGCCGGCCACGGGCGCGAAGAGCGTCGGGTGCAGCGCGGCCACCACGCGCCCCTGGCCGGAGACGTCGCGGTCCAGGTCGCCCCGCTTCACGACGCCGAAGTTGAGGCGGGCCGCGTCCACGGCCCGGTCGGCGCGCGACCAGCGCAGGAGCGCGGGGATCGAGATCGCGATGGCCAGGACCAGCACGCCTCCGATCGCCAGGAGGACCAGCTGGAGCCGGGTCAGGCCCTTCGGCCGCTCGACCGCCTTGTCCATTGCCTGCGTGCCGGGGATCATGTCGCGCCTGGGAGTGCAACGGCGGTGCCACGAGCGGCGCGGCCCGCGAACGCCTCGTGCGTCTGGACTTACGCGACGGACCCGGCCTCCCCACAGGCTCCTCCGGACACGGACGTCTGTCCGCTGCCGGACGGGTGTCCGAGTCCGAGGCCTGCCCGACGTTCGCGCCCGCCAAAAGGTTGCGCGGAATTGTTCGGCGAGCGCTCACAGAACGTTGAGCGCCGACAACTCAACATGTTCCGGAACATGTTGAGTGCGAGCGGCTCAACGCGCCGGCGGCTCGTGCGTTCATCGATGGCGCCGACGGAAGCGCGCGAACGGTGCACCCGAAGCGGCGCGTGAACCGCCCGCGGGAGCGCCGCCGCGAAGCGGTGCACCCGAGTGCGCTGGCGAACGGCGCCCCATTCGAGCCCGACCTGACGGTTCGGGCCCTGTGGACCCCTGCTGATAGAATGGTCGGGTGACGAAGTCGCGGACCTACTGGAAGAGCCTGGCCGCCTTCAAGCAGGAGCTCGGCCAGGCCATCCCGATCGAGGAGCTGCGCGAGCTGCACCGCCGCCGGCCGGAGGTGCACCTCCTCTACGCCGCGCGCCAGTTCGGGATCATCGGGGTCTGCACCTGGGGACTCTGGAACGGCTGGGGCCTCCTCGACGCCACGAACCCGCTGCTGTGGATCCCGCTCGCGATCCTCCAGGGCTTCACCTTCTTCAACATGACGACCCTGCTGCACGAGGTCGTCCACAACGGCGTGTTCCCGACGACGCGGCCGAGGCCCGAGCGCGCGCTGGGGCTCGCGTACGCGATCAGCAGCGGGATCTCGGCCTCGCAGTTCACGCGCTGGCACCTGGACCATCACGACAACCTGGGCTCGGACGAGGACGACCCCAAGCGGCACTGGCTCTCGCCCAAGCGCAACAAGCGCTGGTACAAGCTGCTCTACTGCACTCCGGCGCTGATGGTGATCTACTTCCGCGCGGCCGCGAACGAGTCGGCGTCCTACGAGCCGGAGCTGCGCAGGACCATCAAGCGCGAGCGGCTGGTCACGATGCTCGTGCAGTTCGGTGTGATGGGGCTCCTGGTCTGGATGGGCGGGTGGGCGCTCGCCGCGCGCGTCCAGCTCGTGCCCTACTTCGTCGTCTTCCCGGTGGCGTTCACGCTCAACCGGCTGGGCCAGCACTACAACATCGACCCCACGCACCCGCTCAAGTGGGCGACGCTGATGAAGGCCAGCCACCTGTGGGACTTCCTGTTCGTCTACTCCAACTACCACCTGGAGCACCACTACTTCCCGCGCGTGCCGTTCTACAACCTCCGCAAGCTCCACTTCCGGCTCCAGCCGCTCTACGCGCGGGTCGGCCTGCGGTCCCACACGTACCGCGAGATCGTGTGGCGCTGGTTCGTGGAGAACCAGAAGCCCCATACCGACTGGGAAGCCGGACCGACGGCGCCGGACGCCCCGGTGCTGGCCAGGCCCGCCCGTTAGGACAAGGGCCGCGCGACATGCAGGCGCCCGCGCGCAGCGCGGGTGTCATGGGAGATCAATGACGCCTGACCGATCGCTTCGGATCACTGCGCTCGCGTTCGTCGCGGCCGCCTTCGCCTCGTCCGTCTCCGCCCAGGACTTCCCCACCCTCGCCGGCACGCACCCGATCCTGGTGACCGTCGACGACCTGCCGATCGGCTCGGGCTCGCTCCACCCGGACGCGGCGGAGCGCGAGCGGATCACGCGCGGGCTGCTGGACGTGATGGCGAAGCACCAGATCAAGGCCGCGGGCATGGTGACCTGGCGCAACGTCGGCGCCGACGGCGAGAAGCTGCTCCAGATGTGGCTCGACGCCGGGCACGAGCTGGGCAACCACTCGTTCGCGCACCTCGACTACACGCGCACGGAGAGCGGCCCGTACGTCGAGGACCTGGAGAAGGGACGGGCCGCGCTGCAGGCCTTCCTGGACGCGCGCGGAGGACAGAAGGTCCGCTTCTTCCGCTTCCCCTTCCTCCGCGAGGGCGACACGATCGAGAAGCTGCGCGCCGCGCGCGAGTACCTCGCCGGCAGCGGCCAGCGCACGCTGCCGGTCACCATCGACAACCAGGACTGGTCGTTCGAGCAGCCGTGGGTGGAGGCACGCAAGGCCGGCGACGCCGCGCGCCTGGCCCGCCTGGCCGAGGACTACCAGCACGCGCTGCGTCTGGAGCTGCTCACGCAGACCGCCCTGGGCGACGAGTGGGTCGGCCGCGTGACGCCGCAGGTCCTGCTGCTGCACGCGAACGAGGTCGGCACCGCCCAGTGGGACGCGCTCTTCACCTGGATGAAGTCGCGCGGGTTCCGCTTCGCCACCCCCGACGAGGTGATGGGCGATCCGGCCCTGTCGCTGCACCACGAGTTCGTGGGCCGCTACGGCGGCGGCCTCTGGCAGCGGCTGCGCCACGAGCGGCGTCGCGAGCAGGCGGTCGCCTCGGTGGAAGCGCTGCTGCGCGAGCAGGCGGCGGCCTGGACGCGGGGCGACCTGGACGGCTTCGTCGCCCACTACGCCGCGGACGCCCGCTTCGTGACCGCGGACGGCGTGACCGTCGGGCGCGACGCGGTGCTCGCGCGCTACCGGAAGCGCTACGCGTCGAAGGACGCGATGGGCACGCTCACGCTGGAGCCCCTGCACGTCCGCGACATCTGGGGGCCGGAGGTGAGTGCCTTGGGCGACGCCGAGGCGGGCAACGTGCACGCGGTCTCCGCGGTCGCGCGCTGGAGCTTGGAGCGGACGGGCCAGCCGAAGGCGACCGGCCTCACGCTGCTCGTCTTCCGCCGCGAGGGCGGCAAGTGGTGGGTCGTGGAGGACGCGTCGCTGTAGGGCGACCCTCGCGAATGGCGGACAGCTCGGCCGACGTGGTGGTCATCGCCAGCCGGATCGACCCGGCCCAACTCGCGCGACTGGTCCGCGAGCAGTTCGAGGACATGGTGAAGTACGTCGTCGACGTGGAGCGGCGCGTCATCGGCGTGGGTGGCGAGATGCACGTCGACGCGGAGCAGGCGCTGCTCGAGGACGGCAGCCGCCAGTCGGACTTATGGGGCGCCAACTACTACCCCGGTCGAGGGCGCGACGGGTGCATCGAGTACACCTCGCTGATCAACATCCGACCCACCGCCGGCAACCGGGGCATGGAGCTCCAGGACCCGGTCCTGCGCGAGCGCGTGCGAGAGATCACCTTCGAGCTCCTCGGAGAGGGTGAGGCCCTGCCCTGACGCAGCATTCGTCGATGACCGTCGAACGATGGCGCGGGTTCCCCGTGGCCCAGCAGTTGATGATGATCGCCAACGAGATGAACCGCGCGTCGAAGCTGCAGGGGCCCCTCGACCGCGATCGGTTGCTGGGTGCCTACGAGCGGGTCCTGGCGCTCGCCGACCTCACGATCCAGGCGAACGAGCGGCGCTCCCTGCGGCGCGAGCTCCTGCGCTGGCGCGACCTGATCGGTGCGCTCTACGTCGCGGCCGCCGCCGACCCGGACGGCCATGCGGCAGCCTTCCGCGTCCTGCTCCAGTTCCATCCTGAGACGTGGCGGCAGCTCACGCACGTCACCGGCGTGGCCATGCTCCCCTGAGCCCAGGTCCGGACCGGGTTCGCAACCGGGAGCGCGGTCAGGCCCAAGTGGGCTCGGGCTTCTAGCCCCGCGAAGAGAGCGGCGCGAACTCGCGCCTCGCCGCTCCCCGGTAGATCTGCCGGGGCCGCGCGATCTTCTGGTCCTTGTCCTCGAGCATCTCTTCCCACTGCGCGAGCCAGCCCGCGGTGCGGGGGATCGCGAACAGCACGGGGAACATGTCCACGGGGAAGCCCATGGCCTGGTAGATGAGGCCCGAGTAGAAGTCCACGTTCGGGTAGAGCTTGCGCTTGATGAAGTACTCGTCCTCCAGCGCGATGCGCTCCAGCTCGAGGGCGATGTCGAGCAGCGGGTTGCGTCCCGTCACCTCGAACACCTGGTCGGCCATGCGCTTGATGATCTTCGCGCGCGGGTCGTAGTTCTTGTACACCCGGTGGCCGAAGCCCATCAGGCGCACCTCGCCGCCGCTCGTCTTCACCTCCTGGATGAAGGCGGGGATCCTGTCCTTGGACCCGATCTCCTTGAGCATGCGCAGCACCATCTCGTTCGCGCCGCCGTGGAGGGGCCCGTAGAGCGCGGCGATGGCCGCGGCCGTCGACGAGTAGGGGTCGGCCTCCGACGAGCCCACCGCGCGCATGGCCGACGTCGAGCAGTTCTGCTCGTGGTCCGCGTGCAGGATGAACAGCACCTCCAGCGCCCGCTCCAGGATGGGGTTCACCTGGTAGCTGCCCGCCATCTTGAACATCATCTGCAGGAAGTTCCCGCAGTAGCTGAGGTCGTTGTTGGGGTACGCGTAGGGCAGCCCCATCAGGTGGCGGTAGGAGAACGCGGCCAGCGTCGGCACCTTCGCGATGAGCCGGAAGATCTGGTCGCGCCGGTTCTCCTTGCTCCGCACGTCCTTGGCTTCCGGGTAGAACGTGCTGAGCGCGGCCACCGTCGACATCAGCATCCCCATCGGGTGCGCGTCGTAGCGGAAGCCGTCCAGGAGCCCCTTGATGTTCTCGTGCACCATCGTGTGGTGCGTGATGTTGTAGATCCACGCGTCGTGCTGCGCCTTGCTGGGCAGCTCGCCGTTGAGGATGAGGTAGGCCGTCTCCAGGTACGTGCTCTGCTCCGCCAGCTGCTCGATCGGGTAGCCGCGGTAGTTGAGGATGCCCTTGTCCCCGTCGATGAAGGTGATCTGGCTCTGGCAGGACGCGGTGTTGGTGAACGCCGGGTCGTAGGTCATGAGCCCGAAGTCCTCGGGCCCCGTCTTGATCTTGCGCAGGTCGATCGCCTTGATCGTCCCTTCCTGGATGGGCAGCTCGTAGCTCTGGCCGGTGCGGTTGTCGGTGATGGTGAGCGAATCCTTGGCCATTTCAGGCGCCTCCGCGCGGGAACCGAGGGGAGTTGAGGCTAGCACCCGGGGGCCTGGAAGCGCAATGGCGGCCCTTACCTGTTCAGGGTGTAACCACTCGCTAGTCCCACGCACGAATGGGTGAGAGGTGCTCCAAAATGACGAGGATCCGATCCGCCCTCCTGGCCACGGCTATTGTTGCCGGCATGTCCGTCCAAGCCTCCGCTGAGCCTGAGACCGCGTTCTATGAGTGCCCTGTCTTGGTGATCGGAGGCAGCGCCGCAGGCGTAGCAGCGACACTGACAGCCGCCCAGCTGGGCGTGGACGTCTGTTTGGTCGAATCCACACGGTGGCTCGGTGGTCAACTACTGACTGTCGCTGAGCTCGACGAGCCGCCCGGTTATCCCCTTGCCTGCCCGACCGGTTGCCTATGCTGCGAGCAAGCGGTTTGCAGCTGTCGCCAACCAGGGGTCGGCTCTTGGCCACCCAGCCGACCGTACGGGCAGTCGTATCGCGAGATGCGAAAGCGAATCCAGCAAGAGGCCGACGGGTCTTACCTCTATGACCCTACTTGTCTGCCTGCCGGGACACCGCTTCGCGACTTCTTCGATCCAGGGAAGTGCACGTCCAACGTGCTGGCCACCCAGCCGACCCAGATGAAGGTGGTTCTGGCGGGACTGCTGGAAAGCTCGAGCCAGCCATACTACGAGCACATCTCGTTGTTCAGGAACACGCGCGTGACCAGCGCTCGAATCAGCATCGACGGAACGACGGTACTCGGTGCCAATGCACTCGATGTCGCCAATTCGCCTGTGCAATTCAACGCCGGAATCACGATCGATGCGACCGAGTTCGGGGACTTCCTCCCCCTTGCTCAGATCCCCTATCGCATTGGTTTCGAAAGCCAACAAGACACGGGCGAACTCCACGCCCCGGCGACTGCGATTCCCACGTGCGTCAATCCCATCACGTATCCCTTCTTCCTCGAGCGGATACCGGGAACCTCTTGGCCGACTGAGCCCCCACCCAACTACCAAGCGCTCGCCGAGTTCTACTACAAGCGTCCCTGCATGGAGATCAAGTACCCCGATTTCTGGACCAATGCGCCTGAGCCGCGCTGTGAGAGAAACGATTGGCGATTCTGGAACTGGCGGCGCACCCATTGGCCGGGGCAGTTCCTTCTGGGCGGCAACGTCGAGCAAACGCAGATCAACTGGGCTGGCGATAGGTACCCGACCACCCTCGCCGCGCCCAACAAAGGCGGAAACGACTTCAACCGCAACTGCCTCAACGGTTCACCGTCCGGATGCGAGGTCGTGGAGGGCCCCGATAGAGACGACAAGCTGGCCAAGGCACAGGAGCTGAGTAGAGGCTTCGCCTACTTTACTCAAACAATGATCGCTCCGAGCCAGGGCAACAACACCGAGTGGCGATTGGCTGGCGGAGAGACCGCCGCGGCCTTTGGCTCCGAATTCGACGACGGCTTCTCTCCCATTCCCTACGTGCGCGAGTCGAGGCGTATTCGCGCGGTGAGGACTGTCCGCGAGCAGGACATTTCCCGCGACTACCACTGGCCCCAGGGTGGCTGGCCGCCACCTCGCGCTCCCCGGTTCCCGGATTCGATCGGCATCGGGCACTACCACTTCGATCTGCACGACTGCGCGGGCGGCGATCCGTTCGTGTTCCCGATCGACTACTGCAACCCTCCACCAGCCTGGGCCAACGGCAAGTTGTGGTCTCTTCCCTATCAGGTCCCTCTTGGCGCATTGATTCCGGCAACTGGTCTCGGTGGTCCCACCGAGGGCTTCCTGGCCTCATCCAAGAACATCGGGACGACTCACATCACGAACGGGGCCTATCGGCTGCAGCCCACGGAATGGCAGATAGGTGTCGCTTCTGCCGCGGCAGCAGTCGTCTCCCTCCAGTACCCCCAGCATTCTCCTAGGTACATGGCGACCAACCACGAGCCCCAGTTTGGGCAAGCGGAACGTCCGCACGTCGAAGCGCTTCGTCGCCTCCAGCAGGTGCTCGTCCGCACGCTCAGGAGTCCCCTGTACTGGTGGGCGGATGTCTGGGACTCCTATCCTGACGATCCGAACCCTGCGGCGGCGGCTGCACTGTTCGAGGCCGCACATATGGTTGCCGCCGACGAGATCATGCTTCAGGCGCCGCCATCCCCGCCGCCGGCACCGCAGACCTTGACCATGAACTTCGATCCGGAAGCCGTGGTGAAGCGGGAAGCTGGAGCCCTCATCATCCTGAGGACCATCCACACGATGGTCCCGCTGGACACACTGTGCTCTGGCACCGCGTTCATCGATGTTCCTTGCCCCCCGGATCCTTCCCCGAACGCCAACTTCTACTCATGGATACAGCCGCTCAAGAATGCCGGAGCGTTGATCACCAACCAGGCGGCTTCATGCCCAGATGGGAACATCACGAGCACGCTCTTTCAACCGAACTGCGAGTTGAAGCGGCGGGACTGGATCCGATTCCTCGTGCTGGCCAAGGGCATCCCACTGAGCGCCGTGGGCAGCAGACACTACTCGGATGTTCTGCCTGGAGATCCGGACTTCAGGTACGTTGACGCAGCGTGGAAGGCGGGCCTGGTGGACAAGACATCTGGCACCTTCGAACCTGACCAGCCGTTGCGTCGAAAGCATGCCGCGATCATGGCCTACAACGCCATGCGCAAGTACTACCACCTCGACTGACGGAAGAGGGCCGCGGGCACCTGCCCGCGGCCCTTCGTCCTACCTCAGCTTCGGCCGCATCGGGTCGTCGAAGCTGAATCCGGTCGCGGGCTCGAGCGCGACCGCCTTGCCCCGCAGCATCCCGTACGGCGCGTCG
This sequence comes from Vicinamibacteria bacterium, assembly GCA_025923995.1. Lineage (GTDB taxonomy): Bacteria > Acidobacteriota > Vicinamibacteria > Fen-336 > Fen-336 > JAICEW01. The sequence continues at coordinate 22,749 of JAICEW010000068.1, forward strand.
CTCGCGAGCGTGATGGACCCGCTGTGGCCGGCCAGCTCCGGAACCGTCGAGGTGTTGAGGAGGAACAGCCCGCGCGGCCCGATCGTGATCGGCACCTCGCGCAGAAGCAGGCCGCTCGGGCTCCAGAAGTGCGCGCGGGCCGAGACCAGCGCTGCGGTCGGGTTCTGGACGCTGAGGACGGTCACCTGCGTCGACGAGTTGTTGAACCGCGAGATCGCGTACGTGGTCTCGTAGAGGCGAATCCGGTACACGTCGTCCGGCCCACACGCGC
>JAICEW010000069.1 GCA_025923995.1 Vicinamibacteria bacterium
CTGAAGGCCGAGCCCTGCGTCTGCAGCGGGGGCCGCCGCAGGTCCGCCCCTCGGCCCCCCCCGGCCGCCGGGCGAGCCGGGCGGCCCTCCTCGATCACGTCGCTCGCCATGTGGCCGACCTCCAGGCTTGATTCAGTCCTTCTCGAGGACCACCTTGAGCGCGCGCTCGCGCGCCGCGTCGCCGAACGTGTCGTACGCGCGCATCGCATCGGACAGCCGGAAGCGGTGCGTCGCCAGGCGCGCCGGCTGCAGGCGCCCGGACGCGACCAGCTTGAGCAGCATGGGGGTGCAGGCGGTGTCGACCAGGCGGGTGGTGATGGTCACGTTGTGCGCCCAGAGCGTCTCCAGGCGCAGCGAGACCGGCCGGCCGTGCACCCCCACGTTGGCCACGCGGCCGCCGGGAGCCACGACCGACTGGCACAGGTCGAACGTCTCCGGGATGCCGACCGCCTCGATCGCGACGTCCACGCCTTCTCCGCCGCTGAGCGTCCGGATGGCGTCGGCCGCGCGGCCGGTGCCCACGTCCACGAGGTCGGTCGCGCCCAGCTCGCGGGCGACGCGCAGGCGGTTGGCGTCCCGGTCCGCCACGATGATCCGCGCGGGCGAGTAGAACTGCGCGGTCAGCACGGCCGCCAGGCCGATGGGCCCGGCCCCGACGATCGCCACCTGGTCTGCGGGCTGGATGCGACCGTTCAGCACGCCGCACTCGAGCGCCGTCGGGAAGATGTCGCTCAGCATGACCGCGGCGTCCTCGCCGACGCCGGGCGGCAGGCGATACAGGCTCGAGTCCGCCTGCGGGATGCGCACGAACTGGGCCTGCGTGCCGTCGATGGTGTGACCCAGCACCCAGCCGCCCGCGCGGCAGTGCGAGTACATGGCCTTCCGGCAGTAGTCGCACTTCCCGCAGGACGTGATGCAGGAGATCAGCACGTGGTCGCCCGGCTTGAAGCCGAAGACCCCCCGTGCCGGTCTCGCGGACGATGCCCACGCCCTCGTGGCCCAGGATCCGGCCGTCCGCCACCTCCGGCACGTCGCCCTTCAGGATGTGCAGGTCGGTGCCGCAGATGGTCGTGGTGGTGATCTCGACGATCGCGTCGGTGGCCTCGCGGATCCGTGGCCGCGGCCTCTCCTCCCAGGCCCGGCGGCCGGGCCCGTGGTACACCAGCGCCTTCATGACGTCGCTGGGCGACGCCACCGCCGTCTTCTCGGCGACAGCTCCAGTCTTCATGCTCCCTCCTCGACGAGGGCGCCCCACGAGAGGGACGTCGCCATGGAAGGTGCAACGGCGATGCCCGTGCAACTGCTTTGGATGCGCACCGCCTGACGCAAGACTCTCGTGACCTGCGGCGCCTGTCGGCGCGTCGCCGCAGAATTGGCGGGGGCGAGCCTCAGTCGACCTCGTACTCGATGCGGGTCACCTCGCCGCGCCAGTACGGCTGTCGACCTCGCGGCAGCTCCCAGGCGACTTCCCCGCTGCGCGGCGCGAGCACTCCATCGTGCTCCTCGTAGTCCCACCAGTGCCCGTGCCACGGGGTCGGCTCACCCCGGCCCTTCACGTCCCGCATCCGCGCCGGAGCGAAGACGCTCTCCACCAGCCCGTCACGGCCGAAGCGGAACTCGAGCGAGACGCGCGTGGTGCCGGCGGCGATGCACGCCCGTGCCGACGACGCGCCGATCGCGGTCCACGAGACGCCCTCGGACGGCAGGAGGGCCGTCGGCAGCAGCACCGCCTCGGCCAGGTAGCGCTGGAGCGCGGCCGCGGCGATCGCCGGCGTGCCCGCGACGTCCGCCAGGCGCAGTCCGAGGAACCGGGCCCGCATCGATCCGGCGCCCTCGCGGAACGCGTCGCGGACCACGATCGGGAGTCCGAGGGGCATGCGGATGCGCGCGTCCCAGACGAAGCCGGGAGGGCGCGTGGTGAGCGTCTGGGTCGCGCGGAAGGGCCGCCAGAGCCGAGGGGGCCCCACCAGGAACCGCCCCTGCTGCCGCAGGTACGCGCGCGCGATCCGCGGCCGGCCCTCCGGGAGCACGCGCGCGAAGTAGGCCCCCACCGGCGGCGGGAGGGACTCCGCCGCCGGGATCAGTGCGAGGCCGTCTCCGCGGCCACCGGCGTGAAGGTCACCGTCATGTGCACAGGCGCGTTCAGCGCCCGCGCGACGATGCAGTGGTGCTTCGCGGTGGACATGAGGTCGCGGACGCGCCGCTCGTCCTGGGGCCGCGCCTCGATCTCGATCTCGAGCGCCAGGTAGGTGAAGCCCAGGCCGCCCGCGACGGGCGCCAGCGTCCCGCTGGCGTGGCTGCGGTACGCCTCCACGTGGACTCGCTCCCGCCGCGCGAAGGCCTCGAACGTCGCCTGCAGGCACAGGTTCAGCGACGACAGCAGCAGGTGCTCGGGGCTCCACCAGGCCTGCTCGCCGTCGAACTCCGGCGGCGGCCCGCCGGCGATCGTGGGACGTCCTTCCGAGCCCAGGGCCGCCGGACCGGAGCCGGGCCACGTCAGCATCGCGTCGTAGTGGTGCGGGAACGGTGTGGGCATCGGGCACCTCCTGCCGCGCAGGCATTGCACGAACCCCGCCAGGCCGGCGCGGCCCCTGGTGGGCGAAATCCACCCAGGCGGGCGCAAGCCTTGCGCACCGCGAACGGGCGCGCGCAGTTCTCGCGGGCGGCCCTACTTCGCCTTGGGCTTGTACTCCTTGAGCCAGGCCACGTCGACTTCCTTGGCCTTGCGGGCCTCCTTCTGGTCCACGAGCCACTGGCCCATCTCGTTCACCTTGGCGGAGTCCTTCTTGGGCATCTTGTCGACGTGGCAGGACTGGCAGTTCTGCACGGAGGTGATGCCCAGCTCCTTCGCCTTCTTCTGCATCGCCACGTCCGCCTGCGCGTTCGCCGCCCAGAGCAGCAGGCCCGCACACGCGGCGGCCGTCGTCCATCGAGCGCTCGTCATGTCGTCGTCTCCTTGTCTCCCTTCGCCTCGGCCGTCCGCGTCCGCCTGAAGTGCTCCTCGCTCGTGCGGCCCGTGAGCCAGGCGAGGTCCATCGGGTAAACGTCGGGATCGAAGATCACCATGTAGAAGTGCCAGATCACGATCGCGAGGGTGGCCAGGATCGCCTCGTAGAAGTGGATGGCCGTCGCCGCGTCCGTGACCCAGGTGGGCAGGTTGCGCAACGTGAAGGAGTTGAACCACAGCAGCAGGCCGGAGACGGCCATCACCGCCGTGCCCCACATGAAGGCCCAGTACTCGAGCTTCTCCGCGTAGCTGAACACTCCGAAGAGCGGACGGGGACCCCGGCCCAGGTTGTGCCGGACCAGGCTCCACAGGTCCCGCACGTCCTGCGTGCCGGGCCACAGGTGCCGCAGGATGGCGCGGTCGCGGCGCGAGAGCGCCAGGTGGACCACGTGCAGCAGGAGCGCGGCGATCAGGACGACCCCGGCGGCACGGTGCACGAGGCCGCGCACCGCGACCTGCCCCTCCCAGGCCAGCAGCGGCGCCGCCCACGAGGCCTCGGGGAACTTGAGCGCGAAGCCGGTCACGACCAGCGTGACGAAGCTCGCGATGACCAGCCAGTGTGTGACCCGGAAGGCGAGGTTCATGCGCGCCACGGTCCCGGTCCCCGCGTGGTGCGCGCTGCCGCGCCGCAGCTTGGCGAAGAAGTCGAGCCCGTTGTGCAGGAGCATGAAGCCCACGGTGAGCACGATGACGGCGATGTACGCGAGCCGTATGAACCGGACGAGCCCATGCTCGGTGCGCGTCCCCGGCACGACGTGGATGGGGCCGATGGCGAAGCGCGCGCCGGCACCGGGGTGACACGTGCCGCACGTCGTCCCCAGGTTCGTCTCGTGGATGGTGGACCGCGGGTCGCTGGACGCGAGGATGTTGTGCACGCCGTGGCAGGAGGCGCAATTGGCGACCGTCTGCGAGCCGGCGCGCGCGGCCAGCCCGTGATAGCTGTCCTGGAAGGCGGGCACCTGGTCCTTCGGCAGGCCGTACTTGGCGGTCAGCCTCTCGTCCGCATGGCAGCGGCCGCAGGTGACGCTGGAGACGCGCGTGGGGTTCACGAGCGAGTCCTTCTCGCCCGGCGCCAGGATCGAGTGCTCGCCGTGGCAGTCGGTGCACACCGGCGCGCCGCTCTCCCCGGCCTTGACCGCCCGCCCGTGCACGCTGTCGTCGTAGACCTTCGCGATCTCCTGGTGGCACGTGCCGCACGTCGCGGGCACGTTCCAGTGGTTGATCCGCGAGCCGGGATCCCGCGCCGCCTTGATCGCATGGGTGCCGTGGCAGTCCGAGCAGGTGGCCGCGCCGCCGTTGCCCGCCGCGTGGGCACGACCGTGCACGCTGCGTTCGTAGGCCTCGACCGGCCGCGCGACCGGGATCTTGTGGCGCGCCAGGAAGTCCGGGTTGGCGTGGCAGCTCGCGCAGGTCGCGGGCAGGTGGCTGCGGGCCACGGGCGACGCGGGATCGGAGGAGGGCAGGACCTGGTGGCCGTGGCCGTGGCAGGCGACGCACGCGGGCGCGTCGGCCCGGCCCGGCTGCAGTGCGTGCACGGAGCTCGCATGCTCCCTGACCGCGTCCTCGTGGCAGGAGGCGCAGCTGGCCGCGGGCACCGGCTCCGGGTGCGGATAGTCGGCGATGCCCTCGTGGCACGAGACGCAGTCGAGCCCGTCGTGGACGCTCGCCTTCTGGCGCGCCGGGTCCACGAACACGCTGTGGCCCTGCGCGTTCCTCAGCTCCTTGTCCTCGTGGCAGCCGAGGCAGTCGGCCGAAGAAGGCGGAGCGGCGGCCAGACACAACACGAGCGTCCACTGGAGAGCCATCTCTTTGCCCCCTCGGGCGGTGCGGGCCTATTTCAGGCCGAGGTCAGCGAGGATCTTCGGATCATTCTCGTCCTGGGCCAGGATCGTGTGGCACGCGTCGCAGCTCTGCGAGATGGTCCGGCCGTCCGACGCCTGGTGCACCTCGTCGTGGCAGCGGAAGCACCCCACGAAATCCTCGTGCCCGATGTTGTTCGGATACGTGCCCCAGCCCACGTTCATCTGGGGGAAGACGTTGCGGGCGTAGATCGCGTTCACCTGCTGCGCCGCCTGCTCCACCAGCGAGCGGTCCTTGCGGTACAGGTCCGGGTAGGTCGTCCGATAGAACTCGGCGAAGCCCTCGGCGATGCGGCGGGAGGCCGTCGCCTGGTCCGGGTACTCCGTGCGCAGCAGCTCCACCGCCTTCTTCTTGGCGAACGGCAGCCTCGGGCTGATGCGGCCCAGGGCCATCGCCTCGTCGACCGCGCGCTCCGGCAGCTCGAACGTGTGGCTGGGCCGGTTGTGGCAATCCATGCAGTCCATCTGCCGGCGCTCGCCCTGGGCCAGGTCCTGCGGCGTGGCCTTGGACTCCGTCGAGACGTACTCGACCGTCTTGCCGTCGTCCGCGACGTAGCTCACCCACGGGATGACCTGCCGCTTGTCGTCGGTCGCGATGTAGGTGATGCGCTCGGTGTCGTCGAGGTGGCGGCCGTGGATGCCGGTGCCGGAGGCTCCGCCGTGGCCGCCGACCTTCAGGACCAGGACCGTGCTGAGCGGCGTGTTCTGCTCGTCGGGGCTGTACTTGGTCCGCACCACGACCTTGTCGCCGTGGAACTTCTGCGGCCAGTGGCAGTGCTCGCACGTCTCCCGCGCGGGACGCAGGTGCTTCACCGGCGAGGGGATGGGGCGCGAGTAGGTCTTGAGGGCCACCGCGAACAGCTGGCGCGTGCCGGACAGCTTGGAGCGCACGAACCATCCCGCCCCCGGCCCGATGTGGCACTCGACGCAGCCCACGCGCGAGTGGACCGAGTTCTTGAAGGCCGCGTACTCGGGCGCCATCACGGAGTGGCACGACTGCCCGCAGAACTCGGTCGAGTCCATGTACGACACGCCCTGGTACGTGGCGGCGCTCAGCAGCGCGACGTTCACGAGCGTCATGGCGCCGACCATCAGGAGACCGCGCTTGAGGGCGCCTTGACGCAGGTCCACCGCCGGGTACTCCGTGGGCAGCTCGCCCTTCGCGCGCAGCTGGCGGCGGCGGCGGATGAGGCCGATGGGGATCAGCAGGAGGCCCAGCACGAACAGCGAGGGCAGGATGATGAAGAAGGCGATCCCGGCGTACGGATGGAGCGGACGCTCCCGGCTCGCTTCGATGACGAAGGCCCCGATCATGGTGAGAGCGGTGCTGGTCGTCAGCACCGCTCCCACCAGCGTGATCGGGTTGCTGCCCAGGAAGACGAGGGGCTTGAGCCACGGCAGGAGGCGCTGCATCATCGCTTCTTGGTCTCCCTCGTCACCCGGGTGGCCGGCCTGATCGTCAATTCGCGGCGCTTACTTCTTCTTCAGGCTCCCCATGTAGGCGACCAGCGCCTCCAGGTCCGCCGCGGGCAGGTTCGGGTACGCTTTCATGGCCGGCTTCCGCGTGGCCTTGTGCTTCTCGGTCATGGCCTGCGGGTTGACGATCCACTCCTTGAGCTCGTCCGCCTTGAACTTGCTGCCCACGTCGTCGAGCGGGCCCTTGGCGTTGCCCTCGCCGCCGATCGAGTGGCACAGCTTGCACTTCTGCTCGACGTAGACCTGCTTGCCGCGCTCGATCTTCGCCGCGTCCTGCGCGGCGGCGGGCCAGGCGACGGCGGCGGCCAGCGTGGCCGCCGCCAGGACTGCTGAGACTCGCATCGTTCCTCCTGCTACCAGCGATAGGTGAACCGCAGATATCCGACCGCTCCCTGGTAGTCGGCGTCCTGTGCCGCCAGGAAGAAGGAGCCGGGCACGTAGTTCGAGAGTCCCTCGGTGTTGGAGTCCTCGACCTCGTAGTCCTCGAAGAACCCGCCCAAGGCCGCGGTCCAGGACTTCGCGAAAGCGTACCGCAACTCCCCGCCGATGCGCGCGAACTTGGTGTCGTCGTACGCGGTGATGTCCGTGGGGCCGCCCACGTTGGTGCGGGCGTTGGCCGGGGCTCCGCCGGGCGGCGCGAAGATGTCGTTGTTGCCGTCCGCCTTCTGGTAGTGGCCGGAGACGTCCAGGAACCACTCGTCCTTCACGAGGGCGAAGGTGCCACCCGCGCCGAACGTGTTCACGTTGTCCTCCACGTCGGCGGTCCAGTCGTCGAGCGGGTTGCTGGAGATGCTGCTGCCGCTCTGGCGTCCGCGCTGCGCGTCGGCCAGCTTCTCCCAGGTGTAGAACGCGAAGACGGTCACGCGGTCGCTCGGGGTGTAGTCCCCCTCCAGCGTGATGGTGTCGTACTTCGCGTTGGTCAGGCCGTAGGTGCTCTCCGTATAGTCGTCCTCGGTGCGCCAGTAGGCGACGTTGAAGCTGGCGTCCCCGGTCGGCGTCAGCTGCGCCTGGGCGCCGATGCGGGTCACGTCCTTCTTCGCCTGGTCGTACCGCAGGTTGCAGATCGCCCCGCCCACGCCGCACAGGCTGTTGAAGGTCGTCGCGAACCGCGGATCCTCGGTGGGCGGCGGGATGGCGAACACGTTGACGGGGTCGCCGGGGTTCACGAACGACGCCTCCTCGGAGCGCTCCATCTCCGCGTGCTCGTAGTCGCGCGAGCCCAGCTCGAAGCTGCCACGCAGGATGGCCCAGTCCGCCACGCGCACGTCCACGTTCGACACGAACGTGTTCTCGCTGGTGTCCTCCGTCTCGCGGAAGGTGCGCTCCATGCCCCGATGCTTGTAGCCCGCGTCCACGGTGACCTTCCCGAAGTCGTAGCTGGCGATGGCGTCGAAGGCGTTGTTCTTGAAGCCGTAGGGCACGTTGATGCGCGGGATCTCCTCCCAGACCGCGTCGAAGCGGACGTAGCCGGGGAAGGTGATGCGGGCGGTGTCGTTGGACTGCTCGTACCTGCGACCGCGCGCGACGAGCGTCAGCTTGTCGATGGGCCGCGTGGTCGCGCTCAGGTTGAACGACGTCACGTCCATCTTGCCGTCCAGGTGGCTGGCCGGGAGCCGGCCGGGGTCGGTCGCCGGGAACGTCGCGCCCGTGGACGTCTCGCCCAGGATCGCGGTGTTGGTCGTGTAGGGGATGAACGGCGAGCTGTCCTGCGTCCACTGGCCGATCGAGACGTTGGCCGAGACGCGCGTCCGCTTCGCGAACAGGAAGGTCGCGCCCAGCGTGCCGGTCAGCGCCGAGTTGTCCGGGGGAAGCGCCATCAGGCCGAACACGGGTCCGTTGACCGACTGGGTTCCGGGGGCCTGGTAGGCGCTGGCGTCGGTCGAGTCGGTGATGCGGAACGGGTTGTCGAACGCCAGCGTCTCGACGCGGTTCTCGAACCAGTTGTAGTGCAGGCCCGCCCGCAGGACGCCCCAGTCGCCGCTGAACGACGCGTCGGCACCGAAGTCCTGCGTCAGGTAGTGGAGCGGCTCGGGCAGCTCGACCACGTTGCCGAACCCGAACGCGGTCCCGGACGCGGCCCGGTCGCCCACGCGGCGCTCGCGGAAGTAGGCCACCTTCACCTCGAACGGTCCGTCGGGCGCCACGTTGAACGACACCCGGCCGCGCTCACGCTGCAGGCTCAGGTCGACCGAGTTGGCGGCGGCGAGCGACGGCGTGACCAGGTTGTTGAGGAACGGGAACGTCACCTGGCTCTGCGGCACGGACGTGATGGCCGTCTGGAAGTTCCGCTGCAGCGCGTCCGTCGTCTGCCAGGTCCCTTCGCTCGTGCTCTCGAGCAGCGTGTGGCCGTTGTTGCCGAAGTTGTGCGGGATCTGGTTGTAGTCGCCCTCGATCGAAAGGCTTCCCTTGCGGACGTCCAGCCAGTACTGCTGGTCCCGCTCCTGGATGTCGCGTCCCACGAAGTTCCAGAGGAGGCCGTTGTGCTCGCCTCGGAACTTGAACGACGGCGCGAAGAGTCCGTTGGGCAGGTCACGGTACTCCTCGAACTTCGACGACAGGGTGTCGTTGTCGGTCTGCCCGACGCCGAGTGAGAACTCGCCCTCCTCGAAGTTGTCGGGCGACGGCGACGGAGTCGCCGACGGGTCCTGGGCCAGGGCGAGGCTGGTGGCCGCGGACAGCACGAACGTCAGTACGCAGGCTCGTGTCATGGCTCACCTCCCCAGGTACGGCCCCGACGGTGCGTTGCCGCCGTGGACGTTCTGATGGCAGTTCTTGCAGGCGTGCTCGACGGCGCGGTTGCTGACGGTCGTGATGCCCGTCCCGCCGGTGGTGCGGCCGGCGGAGGTGTTGGTCTGGTCGTAGAGCGTGCCTGGATGCCGGGTGTTGAGGTGGCAGCGCTGGCAGAGGAACGGCTGCTTGGCCACGAGCAGCTTGTCGTGGTTCGAGCCGTGCGGGTCGTGGCAGAGCGCGCAGTTCTCGCGAACCGGCGCGTGCTCCCACAGGAACGGCCCGCGCTTCTCCGTGTGGCAGGTGAGGCAGGTCTCGGTGATCCACTCGGTCTTGAGCATCTTGGGCTTGCTGCCCTCGTGGGGATCGTGGCAGTCGCCGCAGCCGATCTTCCCCTCGCGGACCGGGTGATGGGAGGTGCGCAGCCCCTTGGCGCGGATCTGCTGATGGCACGTGAAGCAGGTGTCCTGGTCGCGCGCGGTCTTGAGCTGGTTGCGGACCGACTGGAACGAGTGCACCGAGTGGCACGACGTGCAGGACACGTCGCGCCGGTCGTGCACGCTGCCGGCGAAGGTGCTCTGGTGGCCCTTCTCGTGGCAGGTGAGACAGGTCTTGTTGACGTCGGCCGGCTTGGCCTTGGCCAGGCTGGTGATGGGGCCGGGCTCGCCCTTCTCGGTGACCGACTGCAGGTGCCCGCTCACGTCGCCGTGGCAGGAGCCGCAGGCCTGCTCCAGCGATGCGTGCGGTGTGCCCCGACTCCCCTTCACGCTCGTCTCGTGGCAGGTCGCGCACTCCTGAGCGTCGACCTTCACGTCGGGTTTCGTGTCGGCGGTGGGGGTGGTCGCAGCCGTCTGATTCGCCAGGAGCGGGGTACCGGCCATGGCCAGCAGCAGGGCGGACGCGCCCAGCGCGGCGATCGCCAGGACCGTACGCCTGGTCCCGACAGCCTTCGGCGTGTTCACGATCGTGCCTCCGTCGCGCAGGACGCGCGCAGTCCGTCGTGTGGGCAGGTGGCCCGGCCTCCCGCCCCAGGGGGCGGGCAGGAAGAGTTCAAGAGAGCGGTCGATGCCATCGCTGCCTCCGGCCTTCGGCTGAGCAAAGGAGGTGCCGCCAGAATTCCCTCCAGAATCGGTGTTTTCGGCGCTCCGGCGCGCACCGTTTGCTGACGAGCCGACCGCCTCGCGCACGACTTGCGACCCGGGCGCGCCCGCGTGGCGACGCACCTGCGCTTCGACAAGGAACGGCACCTGCACCGCGGCCGCCCATGCACGGCGGGCGCGGCGTCAATTGGGCTGGTGTTGAAATAATACACAGGACGGCGGGGGGGCGACAAGTGTCTTCCCGCGGACCGATGTCAAGGGGTCTGGTCGACTTCCGGAAGCTACGCGTGCGCCTCCGAGCGCGCCCGCCTCGACCGCAGGCCGCGGAACATCGGCGCCAGGTCGTACCCGCAGCCGTCGTGGCGGCACAGACCGTTCTGCGCCTGCGTCTCGCACGAGAAGGCGCCGTCCTCCAGCCCCTCCGCGGCGGCGCCGCAGAACAGCCGCACGTGGAAGGCCGCGCGTGTGCCGGCGTCGTGGCGCTGCCAGAGGCTCCCCCAGTCGTAGTCGCGCTCATAGCGCGACCGCACGAGCGCGGCGATGGCGCCGGGATGCCAGCCCATGCTCCACAGCGCGAGCGACACCGTGCGCAGGTGGCGCGGGTGGAGCAGCCAGGGATTCGGGAAGCGCAGCGGCAGGCTGGCGCAGGATGGCAGCGCCTCGGCGTCGAACAGCTCGTCGGCGTGGGTCAGCGTGCCGGCTTCACCCGCGGCGTCGAACTCGGCGTGGAAGAAGGCCAGCCCGCTCCCGCTGTAGTCGCGCAGCCAGCCCGGCGCTTCCGCGACGTCGGGGATCGCGGCGGGAACGGCCTCCGCCCACCGCGACGCGGCGTGGGGATCGGTGCGAACGGCGAGCAGCTCGCCGTACGGCCGCTCGCCGATCGGGAGGACGAACACGCAGGCGCTGGCGCAGCCCGGCCGGGTGAGCAGCGCCTTCTGGTCGCTGGAGAAGGCGCAGCGGACGGCCCTGTCCGCGACGTCGTCCGCGTAGGCCGCGAGGTCGAGACAGGCGAAGGGCCCGCCACCGGGCGGCGGCACCTCGGCCAGGCGCAGCGGCACGCTGGACGATGCCGACGCCGACCGCATGACCTCGTGGAGCAGCAGCTCCAGGAGCCGGCCGGCGCCGTCGTGGGCGCGCTGCGCGTCGGACGAGCGCCCGGGACGGGCTCCGAGCGACCGGAGCGCGCGGTGGAGGTCGCTGCCCGCGGGCGCGCGAGAGACGTAGTGGTAGCCCCTCCCGCCCATCAGCACCAGGGGCGTCACGCCGCGGCGCGCGAGCGCCGCCAGCACCTCGCGGTGCACGCCCTCCAGGCGCTCGAAGCAGCGCGCGGGCTCGCGGTACGGCTCGTAGGGATCGGACGGATGCGCGTACAGCAGGTCGAAGGCCAGCAGCGTGCCCTCCCGGTCGGCCAGCGACCGGTACACATCCGCGCCCTGGTCCAGCAGCTGCGACAGGGCGGCCAGCGGCCGGCGCGCGGGTCCGCCTTCCGGCTCGTGCAGCCAGCGAGTCCCTCCGTAGCCCGCCAGGTGCCTGGCGCTGGGAGGCGCTCCCGGCCCGGGCGCACCGCAGAACTCGTCGATGCGCGCGCGCACGGCCGGCGATCCGTAGTAGCGCGACAGCTCCGCATGGGTCCGGTCGGCGATCATCGTCATGTCAGTCCTCCCTCACCGAGAGCACCGGGCACGCGGCCCCGCGCACCACCTGGTTGGTGGTCGACCCGAACAGCGCCAGGTCGACCGCGCCGCGCCCGCGGGCGCCCAGCACGAGCAGGCCGCATCCCTGGTCCTGCGCGACGCGGAGGATCTCCGCGTACGCCTTGCCGAAGGTCACGCTCTCGCCCACCGGCGCTGCCTCCTGCCCCGCCTCGGCCACGAGCGCGTGCAGCGCCCGGTACGCCTCGTCGATGAGCCAGCGCCGGTAGGCCGCGACGTCGATGTCGGGGCGGGCATCGGTGGCCACCGGTGACGGGCCCTCGACCACGTGGAGGACCTCGAGGCGCACGTGCGCCGCCCGCTGGAACGCGAGCGCGTAGTCGAGCGCCGCACGCGAGGGCGCCGAGAAGTCGACCGCGCACAGGATCGGATCCCACGAGTGCGGGCCCGCGCCCATGCCCGGGCCCACGGTCAGCACGGGGCAGGCCGCCTTGCGCAGGACCTTCTCGGCCACCGAGCCCAGCACCCAGCGCTCGAACCCCGACCGTCCGTGGGTGCCCATCGCGATGAGGTCGCACGGGCGGCGGGTCGCGCAGGCGAGGATCTCGCGCGTCGCGTCGCCTTCCCGCACGAGCGTCTCGACGGTCACGCCCGCGCGCTGGCCCTGCCGGACGAACGCGAGCAGGCGCCTCTCGGCCGCCTCCGGCACCGTGTACGTCCGGGCCGAGGGGCCGTGCGCAGCCCCCTCCAGCGGCCGCACGTGGAGGATCGTGATGGCGGCGCGGTGCCAGCGGGCGACCGAGATGGCGAGCGAGAGCGCGCGCTCGCCGAAGTCGGAGAAGTCCGTCGGGCAGAGGATGCGGCCGATCTCGATCTCGCGCATGGAAGGCGCTCGGGCGTCGCCTTCGGCGCTGCAATCAGGGTGCCGCGCGCGAAGCGCGGCCAATCACGGGCGCGGACCGCAGCTTTCTCGCGCGGCGCGAGAGCGTTCGCACCCCGAGCGCACTTCCTGCGTCTCCCGCCGCGTCAGGCGGTGCGCAGGGTCTCCTGCTGGTGGTACTCCTTGAGCTTGTACTGGATCTTGCGGGCGCTGATCTGCAGCAGCTCCGCGGCGCGGGCGGTGCTGCCGCCCACCGCCGCCATCGTGCGCAGGATGGCCTCCTTCTCCAGCTCCGCCATGGTGCTGCCGGGTATGGAGACGCGTGAGCCCTTGCCCGCCGTCGCCTCGCCCGCCTCCGACACGCGCCGCAGCGTCGGGAAGTACGCGGGCCCCAGCACCGGCTCGGTGGCCAGCACCACCGCCCGCTCGACCGCGTTCTCGAGCTCCCGCACGTTGCCCGGCCAGGGATGGCGCAGCAGCAGCGCCAGCGCGTCGTCCGAGAAGGCGCGGACGTCCTTGCCGTTCTGGTCCGCGAAGCGCTTGAGGAAGTGCGTGGCCAGGACGGGGATGTCTCCCGGCCGCTCGCGCAGCGACGGGATGTGCACCTCGATCACGTTGAGGCGGTAGTAGAGGTCCTCGCGGAACGTGCCCTCGGCCAGCTTCTTCTGGAGGTCGCGGTGCGTGGCGGCCACGATGCGCACGTCCACCTTGAAGGTGCGGTTGCCTCCGACCCGCTCGAACTCGCGCTCCTCCAGGAAGCGCAGCAGCTTCACCTGCACGGTCGGCGAGATGTCGCCGATCTCGTCCAGGAAGAGCGTGCCGCCGTCCGCCATCTCGAACCGGCCGGCGCGCGTGTAGGCCGCGCCCGTGAACGAGCCCTTCTCGTGGCCGAACAGCTCGCTCTCGAGCAGCGTCTCCGGCAGCGCGGCGCAGGCCACCTTGATGAACGGCTTGTTCTTGCGCGGGCTGATCTGGTGCAGCGCCTGCGCGAACAGCTCCTTGCCGGTGCCGCTCTCCCCCAGCAGCAGCAGCGACGACGAGGACGGCGCCACCTGCTGGATGGTCTTGAAGGCGGACAGCATGTCGGGGCTCTCGCCCACCAGGTTCTCGAAGCGGTACTTGGTCTGGACGCGCGCGCGCAGGATGCGCGTCTCCTCCAGCAGGCGCTTCTTCTCCAGCGCCCGCTGCAGGACCAGCTCGACCTCCTCCACGTCGATGGGCTTGCCCAGGTAGTCCTCGGCGCCCATCTTCATCGCCTTCACCGCCGTCTTGACCGTGCCGTAGGCGGTCATGACGATGACCATCGTCTCCGGCCGGATCTCCTTGACCTTGGCCAGCAGCTCGAGGCCGTCCATGCCAGGCATGCGCAGGTCGGTCAGCACCACGTCGGCATCCGTGCGCTCGAGCAGCGCCAGCCCGGAGCGCGCGTCGTGGGCGCCGGCCACCTCGTAGCCGTCCTCCCGCAGCAGCGTCTCCAGCGCCGCCACCGCGTTGGCCTCGTCGTCGATGACGACGACACGCGCCTTCTCGTCCTTCACGTGCGGACTCCTTCCTGTGCGCTGGCCGGCGCGGCCGGCAGGTCGATGGTGAACGCGGCCCCTCCGTGGGGCCCGCGGCCGGTGCGGATCTCGCCTCCGTGGTGCCGGACGATCTGCTGCACGATCGACAGGCCCAGCCCGGTGCCCTTGGCCTTGGTGGTCACGAAGAGCTGGAACACGTCGATGCCCTCGGGCAGGCCCGGCCCCCGATCGTGCACGACCAGGCGCGCCTTGCCGTCCACCAGGCCGCTCTCGACCACCACCTCGCCGCCCGACGGCTGCGCCTCGATGCCGTTGCGGACGAGGTTGATGACGACCTGCTTCATCTTCTCGGCGTCCATCCGCAGCCGCCGGGCCGGCTCGCCCAGCCGCCGCCACTCGAGGCGGACCTCCAGCGCGTCGGCCTCCGGCGTCAGCAGCGTGACGACGTCGGCGGCCACCGCGTCCAGGTCGCCGCTGGCCTCCAGCAGCCGGCCCGACCGCGAGAAGAGCAGGAAGTCGCCGACCAGGCGGTCCAGCCGGCGGACCTCGTCGCGGATGATCATGGCCAGGTCGTCCATCTCGCGCGCGAGGGGCTGCTCCAGGCGCGCGATGCGCCGCTCGAGCACCGAGAGCTGCAGCCCGATCGAGTTGAGCGGGTTGCGCACCTCGTGGGCCAGGCCGGAGGCGAAGGTGCCCAGCACCGCCATCTTCTCCTGCTGGATCACGCGGTCCTGCGCTTCGCTCAGCTCCTCGTACGCGCGGCGCGCGTCCTCGTAGAGGCGGGCGTTGTCCAGCTTCACGGCGGCCTGCGCGGCGAACGCCTCCGCCACGTCCACCTGCTCGTCGGTCCAGCGAGAGGGCTCGCGCCGCGTGAGCACGAGCAGGCCCAGCACGCGGCCGCCCGCCATCATGGGCAGCACCAGGCCGGCCCCCGCGTCCCAGCGCCGCGCCAGCGCGGCGTTCACGCGCGCGTCGGTGCTCCAGTCGTCGACGGCGAACGCGGCCCGCTCGCGCAGGGCCTGCGTGTGCAGCGTCGCCCCCAGGCGCAGGAGGTCGAGCGTCTGCCCCTCGCGCAGCTCCGGGTGCGTCAGGCCGCTCAGGTGCGCCACCTGCATGCTCGCCGGCTCGGCGCCCAGCAGCACCGCCACCCGCTCGACCGCGAGCAGCTCGCGCGCGCTGTCCCCGATCGCGGAGAGCACGCTGGCCACGTCCATGGCCACGCCGACCGCCTTGCTGACGGCGGCCATCCCGCGCGCCTCCTGGTTGCGCTGCCGCTCGGCCTGCTGGTGGCGGGCCCGCTCCACGGCCAGGCCGATCTGGTGGCCCAGCGTCTCCAGGAACGCGAGCTCCTCCTCCGAGAACAGCTGGCCCGGCCGGGCGGCGACGTTGAGGACGCCACGGGTCGCGCCCTCGAACTTCAGCGGGATGCACGCGTGGGCGACGGGCTCGGCCAGCCCCTCCACGATGTGCGGCATGCGCGGGCACTGCGTCCGGTTGCGCGCCTGCATCCGTTGCCCCAGGCCGAAGACCTCCGGGCACAGGCACTCCCCGAGCCCCTGCGTCCGCACCTGCTCGAGGTAGGCCTTCGAGACGCCGCGCGACGCGGTCAGCCGGAGCTCGCGGTCCCGCTCGTCGCCGGTGAAGATCCAGGCGGCGGTGAGGCCCAGCCGGTCGAGGATCTCGCCCAGCGCGATCTCGAACACGGCCTGCTCGTCGTCCTCGAGGTGGACCCGGGCGGCGACCTCGGACAGGACCGTCAGCTCGCGCTGCTGGCGCTCGACCGTCTCGGTGAGGCTGCGCACCTGCTCGGACTCGGTCAACCAGCCCTCCTCGGGGGACCAATACTGGATTCTAGACATCGGCAATTCCTTCGCCAACCGGCAGGGTTCAGCCGAAGCTCAATCGGGTGAGCGAGGTAGGTCTCGCTTCGATCCGTGCCTCCGGGTCGATTGCGCGCATTTCCTTCGCCGGGCCCGTGGTCAGGCGCAAGTCATGCGCGCTTCGATCCGCGCTCGCCTCCCACCAACTCCCACTAGATGAAGATGCTGCGGCCCGACCGACGGCCTCCCGTCTCCGGCCGCGCTCTTGCAGTCAGCCGCGGGCGAGGAGTCACCCGAAATGGAGATGGACGTCCGCCGCAACCCTGCCCTGCTCAAGCTCGACCTCTATTGCCGCGGCCTGCGCCTCGACGAGTCGTGCGACCTGCACGACAGCGGCCGGGGACTCCGGCGGACGCGAGCGGGCCTGGGCAGCGGGCTCGAGATGATCCTGCCGGGGGGGCTGTGGACCAACGTGCCGGTGTCCGAGCCCTTCGCCGCGCGCTCCCCCTACGTCCTCACGCGCGAGGGCGACGCCTACCGGATCGTGCGGGACGGGCTCGACGTCGCCGCCGTCGATCTCTCGCCGAGGCCGCAGTGGTACGACTCGGTCACCCGCACGCACAAGCCGGCCACCCGCATCGGCACGCTGCAGGGCACCTACCTCGGGATCTACCAGGCCCGCGTGTGCGACTACTGGACCGAGAAGGTCAAGGTCAACTGCAAGTTCTGCTCGGTGGGGCTCAACCTGGGCGTGGGCGACGACGCGGACGAGAAGTCGCTGGACGAGGTGATGGAGGTGGTCTGGGCCGCGCGGCGCGAGTCGGGCATCACCTACGTCGACTTCAACACCGGCCACCTCGAGGGCGAGACCTACCTCGACATCCTCGAGCCCTACATCCGCCGCATCAAGGCGGAGACGGGGCTCATGGTGGGCGTGCAGACGCCGCCCCATAACGACCTGCGCCGCTACGACGGGCTGCGCGAGATGGGTGTCAACCGCGTCTCCTTCTGCTTCGAGATCTACGATCCCGCGATCTTCCGCGAGGTGTGCCCGGGCAAGCACCGTCAGTACGGGCTCGAGCGGTACCTGGAGGCGATCCGCTACTGCGCGCAGCTCGGGCGTCGCGGCCCCTGGCACGAGCCGTGGGTCACGAACGGCGAGATCATCGCCGGCCTGGAGCCGCCCGAGTCGTCGATCGCGGCCATCGACTGGCTGACCTCGGTCGGCGCCATTCCCACGGTGTGCGTGTTCCGTCCGCTGGTCGGCACCGACTACTCGAACCTGCCGCCCCCCGAGACCGAGCCGCTCATCCCCGTCTTCCGAAGGCTCTACGAGTCGTGCATGGAGCGCCGCCTGCCCATCGGCTGCGCCCCCGACGTGCACGTGAGCCTGGTCCTGCTGCCCGAGGAGGCGCGTTCCTTCTCCGACCGCCGGTTCCCCCTCGGCGAGGTCAGGCGCCGATCCGTGGCGGCCGTGGCCGGCCGGTTCCTGCGCGCCCGCATGGCGCGGCGCGACGCGAGGTACGCCGCCCCCTGCTGAGGTCCGCCCTATCTTTTTCGCTCGGGCCGGGCGCCGCGATGCGGCCGCTATACTGCTGGCATGACGCGGGTTCCGCAGGCCACTTCCCGACATGGCTGAGCTGCCGGGAGACGCCGCCGCCCGCCTGGCGGCCATCGTCGATGGCGCCGAGGATGCGATCGTCGGCAAGACGCTCGACGGCGTCATCACGTCCTGGAACCGTGCGGCGGAGGACCTGTTCGGCTACACGGCCGCCGAGGCCGTCGGGAGGCCGATCACCCTCATCATCCCGCCGGAGCGCCACGCCGAGGAGACCGAGATCCTGGCCCGGCTCCGGCGCGGCGAGTTCATCCAGCACTTCGAGACCGAGCGGCTCACCAAGGACGGCCGGCTCATCCCCATCTCGCTCAGAATCTCACCGGTGCGGAACGCGCAGGGGGCGCTCATCGGCGCGTCCAAGATCGCCCGCGACATCTCGGACCGCCGGCGGGGGGAGGCCAAGGTCGAGTCGACCCTCCGGACGCTCGAGACGCTCTATCGTCTCGTGGACCAGACGGGCCGCGCGAACGACCGCCGCAGCGTGTGCGACGCGGCCCTCGAGGCCATCGTGCGTGGCGTCCGGGCCGACCGCGCCAGCGTGCTCGTCCTGGACGAGCACGCCACCATGCGGTTCGTGGCCTGGAGCGGGCTGTCGGAGAGGTACCGGGCCGCGGTCGAGGGGCATTCGCCCTGGGCGGCGGACGCCGTCGATCCCCAGCCGATCCTCGTCGAGGACGTGACGAGGAGCGACCTGGGCCCGCTGCGCGAGGTGGTCCGCGAGGAGGGCCTCGCCGCGCTCGCGTTCTTCCCGCTCGCGGTCCACGGCCGGCTGCTCGGCAAGTTCATGGTGTACTACGACCGCCCGCACGCCTTCACGACCGGCGAGACGCGGCTCGCGGCCAGCGTGGCCCAGCACGTCGCCTTCGGCCTCGCCCGCGTGGCCTCGGACGAGGCCATCGCCGCCTCCTTCGAGCGCGAACGGGCGGCGCGGCGCGAGGCGGACGCCGCGCGGCGCGAGGCGGAGGCCGCCAACGAGGCGAAGGACGAGTTCCTGGCCATGCTCGGCCACGAGCTGCGCAACCCGCTGGCCGCGATCGTGACTTCGGCGGCGGTCGTGGAGGCCCACGCGCTGGAGCCGGGCCCGCGGCGGTCCGTCGCGGCCATCAGCCGCCAGGCCACGCACCTGGCGCGCCTCACCGACGACCTGCTCGACGTCGCGCGCATCACCAGCCGCCAGATCGAGCTGGAGCGCCAGCCCGTCGACCTGCGCACGACGGTCACGCTGGCCTGGGAGGCCCAGCGCCATCGCGTCGAGGCGAAGCGGCAGCAGGTGCGGGTGTCCCTTCCCCATCCTCCCCTCATGGTCTGGGGGGACGCCGTCCGCCTGCAGCAGGTGGTCGGCAACCTGCTGGACAACGCGTCCAAGTACTCCGGCGAGGGCCAGTCGATCCGGATCGAGGCCGGCCTGGAGGGAGGACAGGGCGTGATCCGCGTGTCCGACGACGGCGCGGGCATCGCGCAGGCCAAGCTGGAGTCCATCTTCGACCTGTTCGTCCAGGCCAATCCCACGCTGGCCCGTACGGAGGGCGGCCTCGGCATCGGCCTGACGCTGGCGCGTCGCGTGGTGGAGCTGCACGGCGGCACCATCGAGGCCTCGAGCCCGGGACCGGGATGGGGCTCGACGTTCACGGTGCGCCTGCCCCTCGCCGTCGGGATCGAGCCCGCGCGCGAAGAGAGCGCTCCCTCTCCCGCCGTCGCCGGCCGCCGGCTGCTGGTGATCGAGGATCACGAGGATACCCGCGAGGCGCTGGCCACGCTGCTGCGCCGCCTCGGCCACGACGTCCAGCAGGCCGCGACGGGAGCCGCGGGCATCGAGGCCGCCGCGCAACGTCCTCCGGACCTCGTGCTGGTGGACATCGGCCTGCCCGACATCGACGGCTACGAGGTGGGGCGGCGGATTCGCGCCCTTGGCGGCGGCACGGCGCTCGTCGCGCTCACGGGTTACGCCCAGGCGCGCGACCGCGCGCGCTCGAAGGCTGCCGGCTTCGACGCCCACCTCGTGAAACCGGTGACGGCCGCGGCGCTGGCGGAGATCATCGACCGCCTCGCCGCGGCCTGACGACGGCCGGACGGCGGACGCTCGAGGACGGCGTCAGTGCCGCAGGCGCGGCAGCAGCGCGTAAGCCGCCACCAGCACGGCGGCGAGCGCCCAGACCAGCCACGGGACTTCCCGACCCCGGCCCGCGCCGGCCTTGACCAGCGCGTAGGCGACGATGCCTCCCGCCACCCCGTGCGCGATGTTGAACGTGAAGGGGATGAGGACGAGCGTGACGAAGGCCGGGATGGCTTCGGTCGCGTCCTGCCAGGCGATGCGCCCGGCCTGGCCCATCATGAGGCTGCCGACGAGGATGATCACGGGCGCCGTGATCGGGTAGTACGACGCGCCGCCGCTCGTCACCCCGCCGCCGACCGTCGCGACCAGCGGCGCGAAGAACAGGGCACCGAGGAACAGGACGGCGGTCGCC
Organism: Vicinamibacteria bacterium; assembly: GCA_025923995.1. Lineage (GTDB taxonomy): Bacteria > Acidobacteriota > Vicinamibacteria > Fen-336 > Fen-336 > JAICEW01. Next base: position 20,125 of record JAICEW010000069.1, read on the forward strand.
ACGTTGGCCAGGCCGGTGCGGGCCCCTTCCGCGACGCCCGAGGCGCTCTCGATGTAGCTGGAGACGGTGGACGTGCCCAGGACCGCCCCCGCCAGCGTTCCCACCGCGTCGGCCAGCATGGCGCGATCCGCGCGCGGCAGGCGGCCGTCCACCATCAAGCCCGCCTGCTCCGACACGCCGATGAGCGTCCCGACCGTGTCGAAGACGAGCATGACGAGGAAGACGAGGACGAGGTCGACGTGCCTCCACGCCCCGGCCAGGTCCATCCGCAGGAAGGTCGGCTCGAGCGAGGGCGGCCAGGCCACCACTCCCGACGGGCGCACCAGCCCGGCCGCGATCGCGAGCGCCGTCGTCAGCGCCAGCCCGAGCAGGATCCCGCCCGGCACGCCCCGCGCGAACAGCACGGCGGTGACGACGAGACCGGCGAGGGCGACCAGCGCCACGGGCGATGCGAGGTCGCCGATCTGCACGTAGGCGCCGGGCGCCGGGCTCTTGACGACGATGCCGGCGTGCGTGAGCCCGATGAACGCGATGAACAGGCCGATCCCGGCCGCGATGCCCGCGCGCAGCGACGCCGGCATCGCGTCCAGGATCATCTGGCGGACCCGCAGCAGCGTCAGGGCCAGGAAGCCCAGGCCCGAGAGGAACACGATCCCCAGCGCGGTCGGCCAGGGGATGCCGAGCAGGCCCACCACGCTGATGGCGAAGAAGAAGTTCTCGCCCATGAGCGGGGCCTCGGCGATCGGATAGTTCGCCCACAGGCCCATCACCAGCGTGGCCAGCGCGGCCGAGAGGCACGTCGCGGTGAAGACCGCGCCGAAGTCCATGCCCGCGCCCTGCGACAGCACCGCGGGCTGGACGAACACGATGTAGCACATCGTCGCGAACGTGATGGCGCCGCCGCGCACCTCGGTCGCGACGGTCGTGCCCCGCTCGCGCAGGCCGAAGAGGCGCTCCAGCATCGCCGGGATTATGGACCGGCTCGATGGCGCGCCGACGGTACGCGCGCTCGGGTACACCGCTTCGCGGCGGCGCTCACCGCGGGCGGGTCACGCGCCGCTACGGGTGTACCGCTCGCGCGCTTCAGTCGGCGCGGGCAACAGAAGCGCAGGCGGCTCCTGCCGCTACTCCTCGCGCAGGGCGGTCATCGGGTCCAGGCGGGCGGCGCGCAGGGCGGGCACCAGGCTCGCGGCCGCGCCAATCGCGAGCAGGGCGACCGTCACGCTCGCGAGCACCGCCAGGTCGCGCGGGCTCACGTCGAACAGCATCTCCCGCAGCGACGCGCTCGCGAGCGGCGCGGCCACGAGGCCGACCACGAGGCCCTGCCCGACCAGCCGCAGCGCCTGCGCCAACACGAGCCACGCCACCTGGGTCCGGGCCGCCCCCAGCGCCATGCGCACGCCGATCTCGCGCACGCGCGACGACACGCCTGTCGCGACCAGGCCGTAGAGGCCGATCGCGGCCAGGCAGGCCGAGAGCACCGCGAACCCCCCGATGAGGGCGACGTCCCGGCGGCGGTCGGCGAGCGAGCCGGCCACGACGGTGTCCATGCTCGCGAGCTGCGAGACGGGCACCTCGGGATCCAGGCGCCGCACGGCTGCGCGCACGGCCCCCGCCAGCGCCAGCGGGGGCGTGTCGGTCCGCACGACCAGGCTCATGCCGCGCGCCTGCGCACCGGGCACGAAGTGGAGGAACTGCGCGTGCGGGATGTACATCTCGGCGCGCGCGGGCCGGTCGAGCCCGCGATGGCGCACGTCGCCCACGATGCCCACGACCTCCCGCCAGGGCTGCTCGAACCCGCGCGAGCGCGAGAGCCTCACGCGCTTGCCGAGCGGGTCCTCGCCGGGGAAGAACTGCCGCGCCGCCGACTCGTTGATCAGGATCGCGGCGGGAGCGGACGCCGCGTCGCCTTCGCCAGGCAGCCGTCCGCGCACCAGGGAGACCCGCAGGCTCTCGAAGTACCCCGGGGTGACCACGTACCAATCCGCCGCGCCGTGGTGCTTCGTGCCGGCCGGCGGCCGTCCCTCCACGTCGAAGCTCCAGTCGCCCGAGCCCACCGCCAGCGGCAGGCCGCTGCCCGCACCCGCGGAGCGCACGCCCGGCAGCGCGCGCACCTCCTCGAGCAGGCGCGCGAAGAACGCGGTCACCTGGTCGCGCTCGCGGTAGCGGCTCTCGGGCGCGCTCAGGCGCAGGGTCAGCACGCCCTCGGAGTCGAACCCCGCCGGCATGGACCGCACGCGCGCGAAGCTCTTCGCGAGCAGGCCCGCGCCGGCCAGGAGCACGACCGCGACCGCGACCTGGGCGGAGACGAGCACACGACGCATCCGGCCGCGGCCGCCCACCGCGCCGCGAGCGGTCTCGCCGAGCACGTCCGCGACGCCCGAGCGGCTGACCTGGAGCGCGGGCAGCGCGCCGAACGCGAGCGCGGCCAGGCCGGCGGCGGCCACGGTGAAGGCGAGCACCGGCAGGTCCAGCGCGGCCTCGTCCATCCGCGGCAGGCTGGCCGGGGCCAGCGCCGCCACCGCGCGCAGGATGGCGACCGCGACGCCCAGGCCGAGCAGGGCGCCACCGAGCGCCAGCACCGCCGCCTCCGTGATCATCTGTCGCACCAGCCGGAAGCGGGGCCGCCCCACCCCGGCCCCCACACCCACCACCAGCCCGGGCCCCCCCCAACACCCGAGGAGCCCCCCACC
>JAICEW010000070.1 GCA_025923995.1 Vicinamibacteria bacterium
CGACTCGAGTAGGGCACGCTCAGCCTGCCCGCATCCGCAGCAGCCACGACGCCACGAAGCACGCGAGCGAGAGCGCGATCCCGACGATGGGCGTCCGGAACCAGTAGAGCGCTCCGATCGCCAGGTACGCCGCCGACACCAAGACCGCGAAGGGCACGAACGGCCCGTTCGCCTGGAACGCCGCCGTGCTCCGACCGGCCAGCAGCACCGCCCCGCCGAACAGCACCGCCCCCAGGCTGTGGCTCAGGTTGAAGCCGACCCACGTCAGCCACAGGTTGGTGCGGCGCGTGAGCTGCAGGGTCTGCTGGGACATGCCCTGGCGGTACTCGGGATCGCGCGGCGAGAGACCCTTGGCCTGCTCGGGCCTGGTCGGCGTTTCGATGGCGTGGATGGCGCCCAGGACGATGAAGGGCAGCGCCCCCGCGAGGAACAGGTAGCGGCTCAGGTCAGACACAATCGCGTCCTCCGGTCACCGATCCCGCCTATTCGCCCCAGACGCCCCCGCCAGCCTGTTTCCATTCGTTGTAGCCATCCATCTCGGACACGTCCACAGCAACGGTGGTGATCAGGACGGGCTTCCACGCGGCGAAAGCCCGATGCGAGAGCGGCAGATGGCCGATGCCGCCCCCTTCCTGCATCGTTCCGACCTTCAGCTCACCTGGCTCGACCCGCGTCGGCCGCGCCGGGTGCTCGCCCGAGTAGAGCCGAACGTGCACCGCCGCCACATCGACCTTGAGGACCTTGGCGATCCCGTACGTGCCTTTCTGCTCATCGGACACGACCGAGTAGATGCCGCCGTCGACCGGATCGCTGGCCGATCGCTGGCGCCGAGCCTGACAGCCCATGGCCAGGATCGTCACGGCGGCGATCAGCGCTGCCTTGTTGTCGAGGCGCATGTTCGCTACTTCAGGGCCTTTTCGAGCTCGGGGAGATGGATCGTCATCGGCATTTCGAATGCGACCGGCTGCCCTCGCAGGCGGGCCGGGCGGAACGTGCTCCTCGCGAAGGCCGCGCCGAACGTCGCGAGCACCTCTTCCCCATCCTCATGTGACGTGCACACGCGCCGCACCTTTCCTGCCGCATCCACGAGCACGTCCAACCGCATCGGCCAGGGATAGTGCGCAGGAGTCGTCGCACCCAGGTCCGGATAGTCGAGCTCGACGACCGACGGAGGCTGCACGTCCTTCGAGTGGGAAGCGGGAGGCGCTTCCAGCCGGCCCCGGTACTCGACGCAGGACTGCTCCTTCTGACTCGCGGGCGGCTGGGCGCTGGCGCCTTCACAACCGATCAGGGCGATCAGCATCCACGTCGCGCGCGGCGTCACTCGCGCCCCTCGGAAGCGTCCTCGAGGTCGGCCAGACGCTCGGTCAGCTCCATGAGACGCGCCATTACTTCGTCTGCCCGCGGCCCCGTCGGCACGTCGACGTTCAGCGCGTAGACCCCGAGCGGACGGACGAGGGGGACCAGCCGGCGAGCGGTGACTTCGCGACCGACCTCGCCCGCGAAGTACGGGGCCAGGATCGGCCGGATCGCGGCATCGAGCAGCCGCGCGGCCTTCTCCCTCTGGGCGTCCGGCAGGGAGTCCAGGCGCAGGCTCCCGGCCTCGGCGTTCGACGCGACCCGGAGCAGCTCCGCCGCTTCGTCGAGCGCGAGCTCGTCGTCGAGGAAGCGACGATAGACCTCGTTCGAGACCATGGCCAACGCTACTTCATCCTGCCATGAGGGAGCACCATGAAAGCCCTGCTCAGCGCCCTAGCCCGACGTTCGGATCGACAGCGTTCGGTTGAGTGAGGATGACTCAACACGTTCCGGAACGTGTTGAGTGCCCGCGACTCAACCGGCCGCGCGGCCGGTTGGCACCTCGACCCGAAGCGCATCCCGTGCCGACGTCTCGACTGAACCAGTGACTGCCGGCGAGCTTAACCGGATGAATGCGGGAGACCAAGACCCGGAGTTCAGCCTCAGCCCAACACTGACGATGTCGCCCCGCAGACCTCGCCGGGTGCCTACGGCCTCTCGGTCAGCTTGAACGCCGCCAGCCGCGTGCGGTGCCCGCCGAACTGCGCCGCGAACCCGTAGATGCGGATCTGCACCGGGCCCGTGAGCCCGTCGTACGCGGCCGTGTCCGGGAACGTGACCACGGTCTCGCGCGGCTCGTCCAGGTCGTAGTTGTACGGCGTCGTGAGGATGTCCTGGCCGACCGCGAACCCGCCCACGCTCGTGAAGACCGCGTAGCGTCGGGGCGAGTGGTAGTCCTGCCGGTTGATGGTGAACCGCATCTCCGCCCGACGCAGGTCGAGTGTCTGGCCGGACGCAGCCTGCAGCGTCACCGTGAGGTACTCGTTCTCCGCGACGGCCTGCGCGAGCGTCGACTCGGTCGAGGGCGCGTTGACGGAGAACGCGAGCGCGTCGTCGCCGGCCGCGCCGAACGCCCCCGCGCCGAGCCGCCAGCCGCCGTAGCTGCCGACCGAGGCGCCGGTCACGTACGTCGCGGTCCACGGCGTGTGGAGGCCCGGATCGTCGCCGCGGAAGTCCGCGTCCACCAGCGTGCCCGGCCCGCCGGCCGCGTAGAAGCTGAAGACGCGCCAGGCGGGATCGCCGTCCGCGTCGGTCACGCGCACGTAGAGGTAGTTCATCCCGCTCGTCCCTGGGTTGCCGGTCACGCGCACGCCGCCGGGATCGCCGGGCAAGGGCGAGACGAACAGGCCGGGTGCGAGGCTCTGCCCCACCACGCGAGCGGTGCGCGGGCCGTCGCCGTCGGTCGTGAGCACGTCGGCCAGGAACGACTGGCCCACGACGGCGGGAGACAGCGAAGGCGCGGTCACGAAGCCGGGCACCAGGCCCTGTGCATCGTCGACGTGACGCACGCCGGCCATCTCCGCGATCCACGAGAGCAGGAAGGCGTGTTTGGGCGCCTCGCGCAGCCCCTGCAGCCAGTGCTCGAGGTGGCCCCACTGGCCGTACTTGCCCCACACGCTCGCGTCCACGAACGCGCTGTGGGTGCGGAGCCCCTTGGACTTCGCCAGGTTGAGGTGCATCTCGTACACCGGCGCGATCCCGCGGTGGCGGTTGAGCGCCGACATGAAGCTGGTGATGCCGTCGTCCCGCTCGTCGCCGCCGTCCAGGTAGTCCGTGTAGAGCGACGGCCCGCCCTCGTACGCGACCAGGGCCTTGGGCTGCGGGAACGTCGTCTGGGACAGCTGGCGCAGCCACACGTCGAAGCCGCCGCCGAAGCCCGTCGCGTCGGGGCCGCCGCCCTGCGCGGCGCTGCCGCCCAGCATGCGCCGGCGCCACTCGGTCAGCGCCTCGCCCTGGTGCCGCACGAACGCGCGCGAGGTCCAGTACCCGTGCGAGGCCGGCACCGAGACCGGCCGCAGCTGCCCGTTGCCCGGGTCGAAGTACTCGCCCGTGTAGAACCAGGGATCGGACGTGCCGGCCTGCTGCTGCGCCTTCGCGTGCACCCAGTCCTGGATGCCGTTGCCGAAGTACGTCGTGCAGGCGACCACGTCGGGCGTCACGGGCGGGCTCAGCGTGGGCCCGTAGTCGCGCAGCTCGTTCAGGAACTCCGACGTGTACGACTGCGACGCCGTGAACACGGCCGCCACGCGCACCAGGCGCGCGCTGCCGCCGAGCTCCTGCTGGAAGAGGCGCCAGACCTGGCTGAAGCGGCGGGCGTTGAACCGCGGCTTGCTGATCCCCAGCGCGGTGGCCTGCTGCTGGGCCCAGTCGCCCTGCGCGAACGAGTTGCCGTTGCTCCAGATCTCGTTCGAGTACTCGACGAAGACGCGGCGGTCGGACGCGAGCGGGGGCCACACGGGGCTGGCCTGCGGAGACGTGTAGGGGTTGACGCCGTCGCTGCCGAAGCGGATCAGGCGCGCCAGCCGCTGCACGAAGTCGTCCGTCGCCATGTGAGGGACGTTGATCCAGAGGTCCTTCTGCGTCGCGTTCGACAGCGCGACCTGGTGCTCGTAGGCGACGCCGGTCGAACGGTTGCCGGCGAAGCCGCTCGCGGGCGGCCGCGTGTTCAGGACGCCCGCCACGAACGCGTGCGTCGGCCGGCGCCGGTCGATCCAGTCCTGGACCGGGCTCGCGTTGGTCTGCGTCCAGTCCATCCCGCGGATCAAGCCCCAGCCGGCCTCGTTCACGCGGGCGATGAAGGACGGATGGAAGAGCCGGTTCTCGAGCGAGGCGTTCTGCGGATCCGCCGGGTCCGGCATCCAGGCCTTGAGGTCGGTGAGCGGCGAGGCGATCTGGTAGACGGTCAGGTACCCGGGCGCGTCCGGGAAGCGATAGACCCGGCGGCCGTTCAGCAGCGCGCCGGTCGCAGGGCCGGACGACTCGGCCTGCAGGTACGTCGAGGGGCCTCCCTCGAGGCGGATGTCCGCGTTGCCTTGCCACGTGACGACCCAGTGGCCTCGGAAGTTCGCGCGCAGGTCGGGGAAGTTGGGCGGGCTGCTCCCATAGCCGGTGTGCAGACCGTTCACGATCGCGCGGATGAGCGTCTGCCCCGCCAGCAGGGCCTGCGGGTAGCCGTTCGCGTTGAACTGCGTCGAGCTCCAGTACGGCAGGTTCGACCAGTTCTGGTCGACCCAGGACCCGGACGTGAGCGCGTTCGCGAAGTAGGGGCGATCCCAGTAGGCCGGTCCGCCGGGGTGATACGAGACCTGCGGGAGCGAAGCCGGGTCGACGTCGGCGACGCAGGGGACGGCGACGACGAGCGCCGTCAGCGCGAGCACCGCCTGGAGGGAGCGGCGTTCCATGGGACACCTCCGGAACGCCGAGGCTAGACCGCGCGCGGACCCTGGATTGTGAGCGGGATCACTCGGCCGCGATCGGCCGCACGTGCGCGAACATGCTGCGGCCGTTCCAGGTCGGGAAGGCTCGGACGAGCGCGGTGGGACCGTCGAGCTGGATGCGCCCCTCGCGGGTGGCCTGGGCCCAGGTGAGCTGTCCGGCGTGCCACTTGACGAAGGCTTCCGCTTCCGCCGTGACGAAGAGGTCCTCGTCGAAGCGGGGGTGCGTCTTGCAGATCTCGGTGTCTCCGAGCTCGATCAACAGCCAATAGCGCTCAGGGCGCGGGCGGCCCGTGAAGTCGAAGCGGACGACGACGCGTCGATCCGGGAGCCGGTCCCGGCGGAGGGCGTGGCACATCGACCACAGCGCCACGAAGGGGTCGAGGTTCTCGGGGGCGATCTCGAGCCAACGCGCGCCCCACTGGCCGAGCGACTGGCAGACCGTGAAGAGCTCGTGGCCCGCGCGTGTGAGCGTGTAGCGGTGCCCGCGCCCGCCGGGCTTCGGTGTGGTCTCGACGATGCCGACGTGCTCGAGCTGCCCCAGCCGCTGCGAGAGCAGGGTACGGGAGAGCCCGGGCGCACCTTCCAGGATCTGGCTGAAGCTCGCGCAGCCCAGGTACAGGTTGCGGACGATCAGCGGTGTCCAGCGCTCCGCAAAGATCTCGGCGCCACGGGCGATGGGGCAGTACTGGCCGTACGTCCTCACGACCCCACTGTTCTACACCCGCGGTCGGTTGTGAAGTCCAGATTCTTGACCTCACCCCGTGTTCTGCAGCCCCGCCGCGATTCCGTTGATGGTGAGCGCGGCCAGGCGGCGCAGCGTGTCCGCCTCCGACGCGTCGTCCCCCGCCTCGCGCAGGCGGGCCAGCAGCCCGACCTGCACGAAGCTGAGCGGGTCGACGTAGGGGTTGCGCAGCCGGATGGAGCGCTGCAGGACCGGCGAGTGTTCGAGCGGAGGTCCGCCGGTCGCGGCCGCGATGACCTCGACCGTGCGACGCCACTCGGACTCGACCGCCGCGAACACGCGTCCGCGCAGGTCCGGGTCGGCCAGGCCGTCGTACAGACGCGCGACCGCGAGGTCCGAGCGGCCCAGCCCCAGCTGCGCGTTGTCGATCAGCGAGCGGAAGAACGGCCAGCCGTCGTACATCTCCTTCAGCACGCCCGACTCGCGGCCGGGCGCCAGCGCCGAGCCCAGGCCGAACCATCCCGGGAGGCCGTAGCGGCTCTGCGTCCAGGAGAAGACCCAAGGGATCGCGCGCAGGTCCTCGATGCGGTCGCCCGACTGGCGCCTCGCGGGCCGCGACCCGATGAGGAACCGTGACACGAGGTCGATGGGCGCGACCTGGCGGAAGTAGCGGACGAACTCGGGGTCCTCGTAGGCGAGGCTACGGTACGCCTGCAGCGCGACGGCGGACGCGTTCGCCATCAGCGCGACCCAGGCCGGCCGCACGTCGGACGGGGCCGGGAGCAGGCTGGCGCGCAGGACCGCGTGCACGGTCTGCTCCAGGTGGCGATGCGCGACCTGCGGGTGCGCGTAGCGCCCGAACGCCGACTCCCCCTGCTCGGTCAGGCGCAGCCGCCCGTCGACGGTGCCCGGCGGCTGGGCCTGGATGGCCCGCCCCGTGGGCCCGCCCCCGCGGCCGATGGCGCCGCCGCGCCCGTGGAAGAGCGAGAGAGCCACGTCGGCGCGACGGCAGGTCGCGGCCAGCGCCTCCTGGGCCCGATAGAGCTCCCAGTTCGCGGTCAGGAAGCCGCCGTCCTTGTTGCTGTCCGAGTAGCCCAGCATCACCTGCTGCCGGCGTCCCCACGCGGCCAGGTGCTGCGCGTAGACGGGCAGCGCGAACAGCTCCTCCATGAGGCCCGCACACACGCGCAGGTCGTCGATCGTCTCGAACAGCGGGACCACCTCGAGCGCCGAGCGAGCGGGCGCGTCGTCGCGGCCGGGCTCGAAGAGGCCGGCGTGCCGGGCGAAGAGCAGCGGCGCCAGCACGTCGCTCGCCCCGGCCGTCATCGAGACGATGAACACGCCGATCGCGCTCGGGCCCAGCTCGCCCCGCAGGCGGGCCACGGTCGCGAACAGGTCGAGGACCTCGCGCGCGGGCGCGCTCACGTCGTCCAGCTTCCAGCGCGGAGACGCTTGGCTCGCGAGCAGCCGCGCCAGGAGGTTCACGCGCGCCGGCTCGCCCAGGGCCAGGTAGTCCGACGCCTCGCCGCTCCGGGCCAGCAGCTCGGCCAGCGCGCTCGACATCACGCGGCTGTGCTGGCGCAGGTCGAGGCGCGCCAGGTGGAAGCCGAAGATCTCGACGCGCCGCGTCAGGTCACGCAGCGCGCCCTGCGCCAGCCGGAACGCGCCCTGCGCCTCGAGGCCCCGACGGAGCGCGTTCAGCGCGAGCAGGAGCGGCCCGGAGTCGAGGTAGGCCGGCTCGTCTTCTCCAGCCAGTCCTTCCGGAGGGCCCTCGCCCCACACCTCGTCCGTCAGCCCTCCCTCCCCCTCGTACGTGGGGAGCTTTCGCAGGGCGGACGCGTTGGTGCGGCGCGCTGCGCGCAGGTGCGCCAGCACGATCGCGGTGAGCTGGCGATAGGGCTCGTCCGGGAACGCGGCGGCCGCACGCGCCGAAAGAGCCGGGGCCGCGGCGGCCTCCTCTGCCAGTGCCGCCACGAGGGGTGCGGGCACGTCGGCCGGCTCCGCCTTGAGGCTGAGGTCCTGCTGCAGCGAGCGCACGCCGCCCTCGAGCAGTGCGAGTGCCGTCTCGCGATGCAGGCGCAGCGTGTGCTCGGTGACCGCGGCCGTGACGTGCGGATGGCCGTCGCGGTCCCCACCCACCCACGAGCCGAAGCGGAGGAACACGCGCAGGTCGAACGACTCGCCGGGATAGGAACGCCGGAGCGCCGCCTCCAGGTCGCGATAGAGGCGGGGCACGGCGTTCCACAGCGATTCCTCGAAGTAGAACAGGCCATTGCGGACCTCGTCGAGGACCGAGGGCGGACGCGAGCGCCGCTCGTCCGTGAGCCACAGCGCGGTCACCACCTCGCGTACCTGGTCGTGCAGCTCCGAAGTCTTCTCCGGCGTGAGCCGGGGGTCGTCGAGCCGCTTGGCCAGGCGGGCGAGCGCGCGCAGCTTGTGCAGGACGGTCCTGCGGCGGGCCTCGGTCGGGTGCGCGGTGAAGACGGGCTCGATGTCGAGGCGGGCCAGCAGGCGCCGGACGGCGTCGGCGCCGACACCCGCTCGCGCCGCTTCGGCCACTGCCGCCGCGAGCGACTCCGGGCGCGGCGCGTCGTCGGGCGCCTGGTCGCGCTGGCGCAGGACGCGCAGCCGATGATGCTCCTCCGCGACGTTCACCAGGTGGAAGTACAACGTGAACGCGCGCACCAGCCGCCGCACCGATGCGGTGTCGAGCGCCCGGCAGCGCGCGAGCAGCGCCTGCCCGGCCGGCCCGAAGTCGGGCGGGCTGGGGTCCGGCGAGCGCAGCGCCTTGGTCGCGGCCCGCAGCTCCTCGACCAGCGCGAAGCCCGCCTCGCCCTCCTGCTCGCGCAGCACCTCGCCCAGCAGGCGGCCCAGCAGGGAGACGTCGCGGCTGAGCTGGTCGTCCTCGGTGGGCATGGCTCTTCGCGACAGGATGCCACATCGCCCGCGGCGAAGCCGGCCCAATGACACGAAGGGCGGGCCGTGCGGGCCCGCCCTTCGGTCACGACGAACGAACGAACGCGGTGACTAGAAGTCCAGCCGGAGCCCCAGCTGGGCCAGCCGCTGCTCGGACTGGCGGAAGTCGCCGGCGAAGCGCGTCGGCTGACCGAACTGGGCCGAAGTCTGGTTGGCGATGTACGTGTTGGGGTTGTCCGCGTTCGTCAGGTTGAAGCCCTCGACGATCACCTCGACGCCGGCCCGCTGGCCCAGGCGGAACTTCTTCGAGAGGCGCAGGTCGAGCTGCTTGAAGTCCGCTCCGCGGCCGGAGTTGAGCGTCTCGACGCCGGGCGGCAGGTCGCGCACCAGGCCGTCGCGGTTGTTGTCGACGCCGGTGAGGATGTTGAACGCCTGGGCCGACTTGTAGCGGAAGACGGGCGCGATGGTCAGGCCCCACGCCGGCTGCCAGACGGCCGAGATGGTCACCCGGTGCCGGTGGTCCGTGCGGGTCGGGTTCTCGCGGATGAACAGGTCCGGGTCGCTGAACACGTCGATCGGGTCGTACTCGCCGAACTCGTCCGTCGCGCGCAGGCTGGCCGAAGACGTGGCCTCGGAGAGGATGTAGCTGCCCAGCATCTGCAGCTTCCCATCCCACCGCTTCTTCAGCGTGAAGTTGAGCGCCTTGTAGTGGTCGACGCCCTCCGAGAGGTCGACGCGGAAGTTCGAGTTGCCCGAGCGGGGCAGGATGCCGGCGAAGCGACGCGCACCCAGCGGACCGGACGTGGTCGGCACGCGGCGGTTGAGCGCCGGGCGCGTTCCACGGTCCTGGCCCTTGGCGTAGATGCCCTCGATCTCGACCGCGAAGTCCTTGCCCAGCTTCTTGGCGAAGCCGAGGCTGGCCTGGTCGGTGAAGGGCTGCTTGATGACCGGCGACGCGGCGTGGCTGGGCAGCGGCGCCGACACGTTGGTGAGCTGGTTGGGCGGCAGCGGCTGGCCGACCTGGAACAGCGTCCCGTCGGCGTTGCGGATGCCCTGCGTGTTGTTGTTGAGGTAGATCTGGCCGAACGACGACTGCGCGCCGATCACCGCGAACAGGATGTTCGCGTTCGTGTACGCGAAGTCGTAGAAGCGACCGACTCCACCGCGGATGACCGCGTCACCGTCCGCGTTCAGGTCGTAGAGGAAGCCGAAGCGGGGAGCGATGTTGTTCTTGTCCTCGGACGGCTCCTTGCCGAAGTCCTCGAAGCCGCGGCAGGGGCAGGGCAGGCCGCTCTGGCTGAAGACGCCGGCGCGGGCCGCCGCCTGCAGCTCCTGGAAGATGATGTTGCCGCTCTGGTCGAAGGTCGCGAAGCCGGTCACCAGGTCGTAGCGCACGCCGATGTCGAGCGTCAGCTTGTCGGTCACGCGCCACGCGTCCTGGATGTAGAAGCCGTACTGGTTGTTCGGGATGGTCGCGCCGGAGAGCCCGCCCTCGCTGCCGATCGAGCCGTTGAACTGGATGTTCGATATGGCGGAGGTGCGGCTGTCCGCCAGGTGCGTGTACTGCGGCTGCTGGCCCGTCGAGAAGGTGATGTCCAGCACCGGCTCGTAGATGAAGCTCGCGCCCGCCTTCAGCTCGTGGCGGCCCATGTTCCAGGTGAAGTCGTCGCGGAACTGGTACTTGTGCTGCTCGGTCGTCTGGGGCGTGTTGACCGACTGGCCCACGGTGACGCCGTTGGGGAACGTCTCGGTCGGCAGGTTCGAGTTCTCGACGATGTTGTTGAGGAAGTACGAGTACTGGAACACGAACTCGTTCACGCGGCCGCCCGAGAGCACCGAGTTCAGGTTCATGTTGACCGAGTGGAACTTGTTCTTGCTGAGGCCCCAGTTCTCGGGCGGCGACGAGGGGCTCGCGCCGTAGGGCTGGCTGTTGTCGTTGTAGCCGTAGCGCACCGACAGGTAGTGGTCCGGGGTCAGCTGGTGGGTCAGCTTGCCGACTCCCATGTTCTCGCGGTACGGCAGCGGGAAGGCGCCGTCCTTGTCGGGGAACAGGCCCCGGGTGTTGACCACCTGGGTCGTGTCCTGGGCGATGCGCTCGAACGCGGCGAAGAAGTGCGTCCGGTCACGCTTGATGGGGCCGCCCAGGCTGGCGCCGAACTGGTGCTTGCGGTAGTCGCCCTTCTCGGCGTTGTTGGCTTCCTCCGTATGCGTCGTGCCGTTCAGCGACTTGTCGCGGAAGTACTCGAACGCGGCGCCGTGGAAGTCGTTGGTGCCGCTCTTGGTCACGACCTTGAGGGCGCCGCCGTTGCTGCGCCCCGTCTCCGCCCGGAAGCGCTGGGTCTGGAAGTTGAACTCGCCGATGGAGTCGAGCGGGAACAGCTGCACCAGGCCGCCGACGGTGTCGTCGTTGTTGTCGCCGCCGTCGATCAGGTAGTTGATGTTGCGCCCGCCGCCGCCCGAGACCTGCGGCGCGAACTGGGTCGACTTGGTCGGGTCGGTGTGGAAGCCCAGGCTCACGCCCGGCACCAGCGCCGCCAGGTTTGCGAACTGCCGTCCGTTGAGGGGCAGGTTCTCGATCTGGGTGCTGGTGACGACCTCGCCGACGCCGGTCTCCTTGACGTCGATCAGCGGAGCCTCCGCCGTGACCGTGACCTCCTCGGTCTGTCCGGCGACCGCCATCTTGAAGTCCACGGTCGACGTGGTCTCGACGTTCACGATCACCTGCCGGCTCCGGACGCCGAACCCGGTCAGCTCGCTCTTCACGTCGTACGTGCCGACCGGCAGCGCGATGATCCGATACGCGCCCGTCGCGTCGCTGGTGGCCGCTCGCGTGAAGCCCGTGGCCACATTCTTCGCCGTGGTGGTGACGCCAGGCAGCGCGAGCCCCTGGTCGTCCGACACGGTGCCTTCGATCGAGCCGGTCTGGGCGAAAACGGGGAGCGCCCAGAGCCCCAGGGCGACCGCGAAGGCCGCAATCTGGCTTAGCTTCTTCATTCCACCTCTTCTCCTGAGAAGGACGTCATGTCTCCTTTTGCAATCCCAACGCCACACGTTCGTCAAGTGGCTGGCGTGAATATCTCCAATCCTTTCTATGGCTTGTAACCGCTAACGATACCGGGCGGGGCACCCAATCCATTGAACCGAATCCAATGGATTGGTCCCGATAACGGGTCTAGTAACCGAGGTCGCGAAGGAACTGGCGGGCCCGCTCCTTCACTGCGGATTCGCCCGGAGCACGGAGGATCTGCTGGAGCTCGGCTCGAGCCGCGTCTGGCCGGCCCGCGCGCGCTTCCGCCACAGCCAGGTTGAGGCGCGCCTCGGCGTAGGCAGGCTCCCGCGCCAGCACGCGCCGGAAGAGCTGCGCCGCCTCGTCGGCGGCACCGCGCTGCACCGCCAGGACGCCGAGGCCGTTGAGCGCGTCGGCGTCTTCGGGCGCCAGCCGTAGCGCGGCCGTGTACCCTTCGACCGCTTCGGCCGCGCGGCCCGCCGCACGGAGCGCGTTCGCCCGGTTGGTGTGCGCGCGCACGTTGTTGGGATCGAGGCGCACCGCCTCGTCGAAGGAGCGCAGGGCTTCCCCCAGCCGGCCCTTCTGCGCCTGGAGCACGCCGATGTGGTTGTGGACCTCGGGCAGCAGCGGGTTCAGGGCGCGCGCGCGGTCCTCGCTGCGGATGGCCTCGTCGATCTCTCCCGCCTCCGTCTGCGCGAGGGCCCTCTCGTGCCACGCGGTGGCGTCTCCGTCGGTCGAGCCGAGCAGCTCCGCGGCCTCGCGCGCCCGGCCCAGGCGCCGCAGCGACGCGGAGAGCGCGCGCCGGAACGCGACGTTCGCCGGCTGCTCCGCCACCAGCGCGCGCAGGACAGGGACCGCGCCGGCGTCGTCTCCGCGCGCCGCCGCCCAGTTCGCCTCTTCGAGGCGCTGCCACAGCGGCAGCGCATCCTTGGGGTCCATCGCGCCCGGCGCGTCGTGCGTCGGCATCGCACCCGTCACGTAACCCAGGGCCCGCAGCCGCTCGGCGCTCTCGGAGTCTGTCGCCGCGGCCGACGCCTGCCGCTCGCTCGCGCGCAGCGCGGCGAGCGACGCGCGCAGGCGCTCCGCGTCCTGCGGCCGTTCGGCGATCCGGTTCCGCGTCTCCCCCGGGTCGTCCGACAGGTCGAAGAGCTCCGGGCGCGGCGCCTCGATGAGGCGGAGCGACCCGCTGCGGAACGCGCGCAGCGGCGCCCACCCCAGCGTCTGTGGATACAGCGTCTCCGCGTACGCCTCGCGCGGGCGCGGGCCCTGGAGCAGGTCGGCGCCGGGCAGGCCGGGGGGCGCCGCGACGCCGACACGCGCCAGCAGCGTCGGCAGGATGTCCACGCTGCGGGCGGGGCCCGCCCGCCGCTCGCCGCGCGGCACGCCCGCACCGGAGAGGATGAGCGGCACGCGCAGCGTCGCGCCATAGATGAAGAAGCCGTGCGTCCGCTCGCCGTGGTCGCCCAGCCCCTCGCCATGGTCGGCCGTCACCAGCACGATCAGCCGATCGCCCGCGCGCTCGCGGGCCGCGGCCAGGACGCGCGCGAGCGACGCGTCCGCGTACGCGATCTCGCCCTCGTAGGGCCGGCCCGCGAAACGCTCGCGGTAAGGCGAGGGTGGGTCGTACGGCGCATGCGGATCGTAGAGGTGCACCCAGGCCAGGAACGGGCCCGGCTGCGCGCGGATCCAGGACTCGGCCGCCGAGGCGACCACCTCCGCGCGCCGCTCGGACTCGAGCACGCTCCCGCCGCCCGCGCGCCGCTCGATCGCGTCGTCGTAGTGCGCGAAGCCGCGCGCGAGGCCGAAGCGCCGGTCCAGGACGTACGCGCCCACGAACGCGCCCGTCGCGTAGCCGCGCGCCGCCAGCAGCGTGGCCAGCGTCGGCGGCTCCGGCGGGAAGACGTACGTGCCGTTGTCGTGCACGCCGTGGTGCGGCGGCTCCAGGCCGCTCAGGATCGTCGCGTGCGACGGCAGCGTCAGCGGCACCGACGCCCAGGCGTCCTCGACCACCACGCCCTCGGCCGCCAGCGCGTCGAGGGTGGGCGTGCGCCCGCTGCCCGCGCCGTAGGCGCCCACGCGGTCGGCGCGGAGGGTGTCGATGGTGAGCAGGACTATGCTGGGCGGCGCGGGCTGGGGGCGGGCGAGAAACCACCAGGCGGCCAGCGCGCCCACCGCCGCGACCGCGATCACGATCGCGAGGCCGCGCCGGCTCAACGGATCGCCTGCAGGCGCGCCGCGGCGCGGTCGCGCGTCACCGGGTCGCGCAGCGCGGCCTCGTACGCGGCCCGCGCGCCCGCGGCGTCCCCCCGCGTCCTCGCGATCTCGCCCAGGTTGTAGTGCGCCTGGCCGTTGCCGGGCTCCAGCGCCAGGGCGCGCTCCAGCGCGGCGTGCGCGTCGTCCACGCGGTCGAGCTGCGCGTAGGCCGTGGCCAGGCCGACGAGTGGATCGGCCGAGCGGGGGCCCGCGTCGGCCACACGCTTGAAGTAGGGGAGCGCGCGGGCGGGGCGGCCTGCGCGCAGCAGCGCGTCGGCCAGCCGGAAGTTCACGAGCGGGTTCTGCGGGTCGCGGACGACGATCGCCTCGTACGCACGGGCGGCGGCGTCCGCGTCGGGGAACGGTCCGCTCGCGCGCGCGATCGCGAGCGCCACCTCCACGCGATCCTTCGGATCGGCCCCCGAGCCTTCGCCGCCCGGGCCCTGCGCGTACCCGAGCGCGCGCAGCCGCTCCGTGGCCTCGGGGTCGGGCCCCCGATGCGCCTCGCGCTCCCCCATCTCCGCCAGCGCCTGGCCCATCGCGGCGTCGAGAGCCGCCGCGCGACGCGGGTCCGCCTTGGCCAGGTCGCGCGTCTCGCCCGGATCGGCCTCGACGTCGTACAGCTCCGGGCGCGGCGCCCGGATCAGCTTGAAGCGGCCGTCACGCCAGGACCGCAGGTCGCTCCAGCCGAAGTCGAGCCGCGGCGCCAGCGTCTCGGCGTAGAGCGCGCGCGGCGCCGCGAGCGCCGCCAGGTCCTGGCCCGGGAGCGCGGGGCCGTCGCTTCCGACCCGCGCGAGCAGCGTGGCCGCCAGGTCCACCAGCCCCACCGCGCGCGCCTCGCGCCGGGCCTTGACGCCGGGACCGCGCAGCACGAGCGGCACGTGCAGCGTGGCGTCGTACACGAACAGGCTGTGGCTCTCTTCCCCATGCTCCCCGAACGCCTCGCCGTGATCGGACGTGACCGCGACGAACGAGGGCCCGGGCCGCGCGTCCCAGGCCTCGAGGAGCCCTCCCAGCGCGGCGTCGGCCGCCGCGATCTCCCCGCGATACGGATCGGCCCCCGCGTACGCGGGCGGAGGATCGTAGGGCGCGTGCGGGTCGAAGAGGTGCACCCAGACGAACACCGGCCCGGGCGCCTGCGCCAGCCAGCCGCGCGCGGCCGCCACGACGTCGGCCGCACGCCGCTCGGCGAACTCGAAGTGCAGGCCCGGCGACTTCTCGACGCGGTCGTCGTAGTGCTCGAACCCCCGGTCGAGCCCGAAGCGCCGGCTCAGCGGGAAGCCGCCGACGAAAGCGGCGGTGCGCAGCCCCCTCGCGCGCAGCGCCTCCGCGAGCGTCGTCGCGCCCGGGGCCAGCGCGAAGGCGCCGTTGCCGCGCACGCCGTGTGCCGGCGGCGCCAGGCCCGTGAGGATCGTGGTGTGCGACGGCAGCGTCAGCGGCGTCGGGGCATAGGCCCGCTCGAAGACGAGGCCCGCCCTCGCGATGGCGTCCAGGTTCGGGGTGCGCGCCTGCGCGTCGCCCCAGGCGCCGACGCGGTCGGCGCGCAGCGTGTCGATGGTGACCAGCAGGACGGCGGGCGGCGTCGGGCGCGCCGGAGCAGAGCCCTCGTGCCGCGAGCACGCGCCGGCCGCGAGTGCGAGCAGGATGGGGGCCAGGGCGACGGCTCGCACGCGGCGATGCTACCACCACCGCGAAGCACGAGGTCAGAACGCGAACCACGGACTGCGAGCGCAGCCGACTTCACGTCGGCGGAGCGAGCGGGGGTCTGGGGGGGCCGACGCAGGCCCCCCCAGCTCGACCTAATTTGTCACGCGCACGTCGTCGACTCCGGCCTCGACCAGGCTGGCGGTGCTGGCGTCCGCGGCCTCGAACCGGATGCGGACGGTCTGGCCGGCGAACGCGTTCAGGCTGACGGTCACCGGCGTCCAGGCGCCGTTGCGGGTGCTGGCCGCGCCGAGCGACTGGAACACCTGCGTCGCGGTGGCCCCCGACACGACGAAGGCCCGGAAGAAGTCCGCCGTCGAGGAGTTCGAGCTGTGGGCCAGGTAGTACTGGAACGACAGCGAGAGGCTGCCCGTCGCCGGAAGCGCGATGGCCGGCGACTGGATGCTGGTCACGCCGCCGTCGACGTCGTTGGCGCCCGCGGAGGCTCCGGCCAGGCGGGCCGTCACCAGGTCGTTGACGCCGCTCACCGTCGTGCCCAGCTGCCGCGCGCCGCCGTCGGTCGTCGGCTCCGGGTCGCCGCGCTCCCAGCGCCCCAGCGTGGCGGTGTCGGTCCCGTTCGGGTTGGGCGTCCAGCCCAGCGACGTCTCGAAGGCATCGAAGAAGACCGTGTTGACCGGCGCGCTCGTCACGGCGAACGCGAGGTCGTCGCGGTCGCTGTAGGCGCCCGTGGCGCACGGCGTCGCGCTGCCCTGGTAGCGGTACTGCACGCGGACCGCCTGCAGCGCGCCCGCGGGCAGCGTGTAGTTGATCGACAGCGTCTGCGCTCCGGCCGCGGTCGGGACGCGCGTGCCGATCAGGGTCCAGGTGGGACTGGCCGCGCTCGCGGCGTAGAAGAAGTCCGCCGCGTCGGCGGACGGCGTGGTCCACGCCCACACGCTGGCCTCGATCGTCACCGTCTTGCCGGACGCGAAGGGTGTCCCATCGGTCGTGAACACGCGGATGCGGTCGTTCGACTCGTCCGAGTGGAAGGTGCCCGACGTCCCGTCGACACACGAATCGTTGATGGTGTTGGGCTGGTTGGGCTCCGGCCCCAGCGACGCGCGGCCGCGCACCAGCGAGGCGCCGGTGTCGCACGAGCTGCCGACCGTCGCGCACTTCGGGGCCTGCAGCACGGTGTCGAACACCGCCGTGCCACCCGGGCTCGAGGCCGTGACCGTGACGTCGTCCGTCGCACTGGCGGCGCCGTCGCTCACGGTCAGCCGAAACACGTACGCGCCCGCCGTCCCCGGGGTCACGGTGGCGACGGCCTGGTTCGCGTTGTTGATGGTCGCCGAAGGACCCGAGACCTGGGACCAGGCGAAGGTCAAGGGGCCGGGCCCGCCGTCGGGATCGCTGCCGCTGCCGCTCAAGGTCACGAGCGCGCCCGTGGCCACCGTCTGGTCCGCGCCGGCGTTCGCGGTCGGGGGCAGGTTGCCGCCGCCGCCGAAGCCGCCCTTGGCCAGCTCGGCCAGGTACGCCGCGGCCAGCCGGCTGAACTTCACGGCGTGGTTCGCGTTGTTCCCGCTCTGCGCCAGCGTGTCGTTGGCGGTGTGGATGAACGGGTTCGAGCTGGCGAGCGGCGCCTCGTGCGGGAACGACGCAACGTACCCCTGCGTGTTCCAGGACGCGTGGTCGGAGCAGGCGTACCCGCACTGGGTGTTGCTGCGCGGCAGGCCCAGGTAGGTGTCGATCAGCTGCCCCACGAAGGCGTTCTGGTCGGCGTTGGTGCGGTCGGTGACCAGGGCGAAGTCGATGCTGGCCGACCCCTTGTAGTTCGTCATGTCGAGCTGCAGCACGCCCACGACGTTGACGTTCGCGCTCCTGTGCTGCGCCGCGATGTCTGCCGAGCCGCGCAGCCCCACTTCCTCCGCCGCGTAGGCCATGAACTTGACCGTGCGCGCCGGACGGTAGCCGTTGGCCATCGCCACCCGGATGACCTCGGACAGGCTGGCGACACCTGACGCGTCGTCGTCCGCGCCGGGCGCGCGGCCGGTGGCGCCGCCGTTGATCGAGTCCTGGTGCGCGCCCAGCACCACGACCTCGCTCGGCAGCGTCGCGCCCTGGATGGTGAGGATCACGGAGGGCTGCGGCGTGGTCGCCGACGGGTGCGCGAAGAGCTGGACCGTGACGTCGGGGCGTCCCTGCGCGAAGCCCGCCCACTGGTTGCGGATCCAGTTCGCGGAGTCCTGCCCGGTCTGCGTGGTGTGGTAGCGCGTGAAGAAGGCGGCCAGGGAGGTGATCGTCCCGCGGACGTTGCTCTCCTGCACGCCCGCCATCAGCGCCTGCACGACCGGCCCGTTGTCGATCGTGTACTCGACGAGCGGCGCCTCCGGCACCAGGGCCTGCTCGCGGGCCACCGCCTGGTACGCGGCCGCGCGCGAGGTGTGCGCGACGAAGCCGCCGCAGCGGTGCAGCCGCTCGTGGACGAGACGGACGAGGCGCTCGATGTCGTCTTCCCGGATGCGGGCGATCACGATCTCGCCCTCCGCCTCGACCCGCAGGAGATCGGCGTCGGTCTCGGCCGACGCCTCGAGGATGGCCGCGGCCTCCTCGTGCCCGATCGTGATCCAGACGTCCGGTGACGCCGCCTTCGTGGGGACGGCGCACAGCGCCACCGCCAGGACGGCCGCCAGGACGCACCGATTCCGTGGAACCTGCCTTGTCATATCGCCCCCGGGAGAGAGAAGGGACCGGCCCCGCGCGACGGCGGAGCCGGTCCGACTAGGGGTTTCCGAGGGGGCGAAAGGACGCCCCCTCGGAACGGGACCCGACGCTACTGCTGGGTGATGGTCACGTCGTCGACGCCCGCCTCGACCAGGCTGGCGGTGCTCGCGTCCGCGGCTTCGAACCGGATGCGGATGGTCTGGCCGGCGAACGCGTTCAGGCTGACGCTCGCGGGCGTCCAGGCGCCGTTGCGGATCGCGGCCGCACCGAGCGACTGGAACACCTGCGTCGAGGTGTTGCCCACCACCACGAAGGCCCGGAAGAAGTCCGCCGTCGAGGAGTTCGCGCTGTGGGCCAGGTAGTACTGGAACGACAGCGACAGGCTGCCGGTGGCCGGCAACACGATCGTGGGCGAGTGGATCGTGGTGACGCCGCCGTCGATGTCGTTGGCGCCCGCGGACGCTCCGGCCAGGCGCGCCGTCACCAGGTCGTTGACGCCGCTGGTCGTCGTCCCCAGCTGACGGGCGCCGCCGTCCGTGGTGGCCTCGGGATCGCCCCGCTCCCACTGTCCGGTGGTCGCGGTGTCGGTGGCGTTGGGGTTGGTCACCCAGCCGGTGGCGGTCTCGAAGTTGTCGGAGTACACGGTGGTGACCGGCGTGCTGGTGACCGCGAAGACCAGGTCGTCGCGGTCGTTGAAGGTTCCTGAGGCGCAGCTGGCGTTGCTGCTCTGGTAGCGGAACTGCACGCGGACCGCCTGCATGGCGCCGGCGGGCAGCGTGTAGCTGGCCGTCAGCACCTGTGCACCGGCCGCGGTCGGCGTCACGGACCCGATGAGCGTCCAGGTGGGGCTGGCGGCGTTGGCCGCGAAGTAGAAGTCCGCCGTGTCCTGCGACGGCGTCGTCCAGGCCCAGACCGTCGCCTGGATCGTCACGGTCTTGCCGGGCGCGAAGGCGGTGCCGTCCGTGGTGAACACCCGGATGCGGTCGTTGGACTCGTCGGAGTGGAACGTGCCCGCGGTCCCGTCAGCGCACGAGTCGGCGATCGTGTTGGGCTGGTTGGGCTCGGGGCCGAGGTTGGCGCGGCCGAGCACGAGCGAGGCGCCCGTGTCGCAGGAGCGGCCTACCGTCGTGCCGCAGCTCGGCGCCTGCCGGGCCGCGTCGAAGGTGGCGGTGAGGTCGGGCGCGCCGCCCACGGGGTTCACGGTCAGGCTGACCGTGGCCGTGCGCGACGTCGCGCCGGAGGTCCCGGTCACCGTGATCGGGAACGTCCCGGTCGCGGCCGAGCCCGAGGCGGTGAAGGTCAGGCTCGACGTGGCGCTGCCGTTGGCGGGAGGCGTCACCGGGTTGGTCCCGAAGGTGGCGCTCACGCCGCTGGGCAGGGCGGAGGTGCTGAGCGTGACGGCCGAGCTGAACCCGTTCGTGCTGGCCACGGTGATGGTGGTCCCGGCGCCCGCTCCGCCCTGCGTCACGGTGACGCTCGTGGGGTTCGCGGAGACCGAGAAGTCGGGGGTGGGCGCACCCGTGACCGTCAGGCTCATGCTGGCCGAGCGCGTGGTGGCGCCGCTCGTCCCCACCACCTGGAAGCTCGACGTGCCCGTGCCCGCGGTGCCGGTCGAGACGGTGAGCGTGCTGTTCACGCTGCCGTTGGCGGGCGGGGTCACGGACCCGGGGTTGAAGCTGCAGGACGCGCCGGCCGCCAGGTTCGCGCAGGACAGCGAGACGGCGCTCGCGAAGCCGCCGCTCGAGGTGACCGTGCACGTGCTGTTGCCGCTGCTGCCCTGCTGGATGGTCAGGCTGGACGGCGCGCACGAGACGCTGAAGTCAGGCGTGGAGCTGGGCGTGACGTTCGCGCAGTTGCTCGCGCGGCCGTAGCAGGCCGACGAGGCACCGGCCGCGACCACGTTGTAGTAGTACGTCCGGCCGTTCGCGACCTGCGTGTCGGTGTAGGTGAGCGTCGGTGCGTTCACGGTCGCGATCAGCGCCTTGCCGAAGCTGCAGCCGGCGTGGCCCTCGCTGCGGAACACCCAGTAGCGGGTGGCGCCGGCGACCGAGTTCCAGTTGAGCGTCGCCGAGAAGTTGCCCGGCGTGACGGTCAGGCTGGGGGCTGCCGTGGGACCGCCCGCGCAGCCGCTGTTGACCGCGGCCGGCGTGGTGCACGCGATGCCGTGGCGGTTGTACGCGTTGAAGATCGCGGTCATGTGCGGCGTGCCGTCGTTGAGGTTGCCGTTGTCGTCGTCCGCGGTGATCCACTGCATGTAGCCGTTCGCCGTCGCGCATCCGGCCGACGTCGACGGGCAGGTGCAGGAGAACCAGGAGCCGATGTTGCCGCTGCCCTGGTAGAACACCTTGTTGCCCACGATGAACGCGGACTGGCTGTCCAGGTTGAAGGGCGCCGCGGTCAGGTCGCGGGCCACGAAGTCCCAGGCCGCCTGGCGGACGGGCGCGGCCGCGCAGTGGACCTGACGGCCGCAGGGCCCGGTGCCGCTGAGGCAGGCGCTGCAGACGAAGTTGGCCGGTGTGTCGGGCGTGTTCGGGACGTGTTTGGCCCAGTCGGAGTCGCGGACGCCCGAGCAGTCGGTGTTGCAGTGCGATCCGCCGTTCTGGTGCTCGTTGGTGTTGAAGCCCGTGCCGTCGGGCGTGGTGCCGCAGCCGTCGTCGGTCTGGAAGAACCCGTGCCCGACGCACGAGGCCTCGAGGCGGTAGATGGCCGCGATGTCCGCGTAGCCCTCGCTCGAGTTGGAGAGGGCGCCGGCCGCGTCGTTGTCGTCCATGCCGTGGCCCCACTCGTGGTCGAACACGGCCGCGATCTCGCCCGTGTTCCGGCAGCCGCCGCCGGAGCGGTAGAAGTTCACGGTGCCCGCCGCGGGGCTCCAGAAGGCGTTGCAGGTCTGGTTGAGGTTCATGTTGGACGTCACCTGGTTGTTGAGCCAGGTGTTGGTGGGCAGGTAGCCGCGGGCCTGCTCCGCCAGCTTGTTGAGCTCGTAGAAGCCCGAGCGCGACGCGGGCGTGTTGCCGGCCGAGGTGCCGCCCGACGTGCAGTCGTGCTGGTTGTTGGCCCCGCCCATGTTGATGGCGCCCGTCGCGGAGCTCTCGCTCACGGCTCCGCAGGTGTCGACCATGCGCCAGTAGCGGCCGTTCAGCGTCGTGGTGGCGGTGCCGCTCGTGTAGTTGTAGATACCGGCGCTGTTGGTGAAGTTGTTGGGCGAGGCGAAGCCGGTGTTGGCGAACGGCATCGGCCAGCCGCTCTGCATGGTGCCGCAGTGGTCGGCGTCGGGGCAGATGCCGGTGTCGGTCAGCGGGTACACGCCGCCGGTGAAGCCGCGCTCGACGTAGTGGTTCGTGTCCTGGACCGCGAGCACCTCGCCGCTGTGCGCGTCGACCATCACCTCCCAGACCGCCAGCTCCGGCGGCCGCACGAACTCGAAGGTCCAGACCAGGTAGTGGCCGTAGCCCTTGCCCACCTGGCCCGCGAACGCCTCGCCCGACTGGAACGCGGGCGGCGCGAACGGCACGATCTCCAGCACCGGCTGGCGGGTGATCTCGTCATGGCCCGTCCGGCCCTCCAGGAAGGCGAAGCCGGCCTCGATCGCCTGCGGGCCGCTCAGCCGGGCCCGGGCCATCGGCGCGACGTTGCCCCACGTCTCGGTGCCGATGGTCACGAGGTTGCCGTGGCTGATGCTGGCCGCGATCCGCCCGTAGCGCACGGCGATGCCGCCCACGCGCTGCGGGATGCTGACCTGCCAGAGGTCGGACGTGACCTGGGTCGCGCGGACGGCCCCCAGCTGCGACGCGTCGATGCCGAGCACGGCGCTGTGCGCGCGCACGAACCCGAGCGTCGCCTCCGCCACCGCCGCCTCGTCCACCGCGTCCAGGGTTCGTCCGAGGCCTGCCCCCAGGCTCTCGAGCGTCACCTGGTTCCCCACGCCGCTGCCCGGAATCAGCGGCACGGCCCCCATGAGGTTGACCGCCGCTCCGGAGCGGGGATCGATGAACACGTGGAAGGACGAGCCGTCGGCGGCGCGCTGCGCGCTGAAGGCCTCGAGGGCCGCGCGGTTGGGCAGCTGGTCGAGGATGTCGACCAGCGGCACCTGCGTGCTGCTGATGGTCAGCTCGGGACGAAAGAACGCCTTGTGGTCCAGGAACGCTTCGTCCGGCTTCGGGACGGCGGCCAGGGCCAGGCTGGTCGAGAGGCTGCAGACGAGCCCCGCGAGCAGGCCCGACCGGGCGGCACGACTCGTCACGGTCGAGAGCATGCGATCTCCTTTGTGCGTCCGCGGGACGGTGGTGGCGCCCCGGGACAGTCACCACGGCGGACGACGCCCGCCGGTCCAGGCCTGGGCCTGCAGCGGGGCCGGGAATGCTGGTTCGGATGTCCGAGGGGCAAGCGTGTATCACGCGCGCAAAACGAGCGTCAACGAAAAAGTGTGTTCGCGGTGATACGCCTGAGCGACCTACCGTTCGGTTGGCTGGACGCTTTCGCGGCGGGACAACGGCAGCCGGGCCAGCCGGCGCCACTCGGACGGCGTGCCCTCGGTCCGGTGCACTTCGAGGGCGCGCAGGACGATCGCCGGGGGCGCGGACTCCCGCACCTCGCCGGCCAGGTGACGGCGCGTCTCGACCGGGAGGATCCCGTACAGCAGGCTCAGGTGGGGCACGAACGGGCCGACGGGCTCCGCCGGGAACGCGGTCTGGGCGCGGCGGCGGGCGTCGAGGATGGGCAGGTCGGGGGCGACGCGGACCACCAGCGC
>JAICEW010000071.1 GCA_025923995.1 Vicinamibacteria bacterium
CCCCCGACGCCGGCCGCGTCCTCATCGGGGGAGAGGACCGCACGCACGCGCCCGTCTGGCGCCGGCGCATCGGGTTCGTCTTCCAGAGCTACGCGCTGTGGCCGCACATGACGGTGGGGCAGAACGTCGCGTACGGCCTGCAGCTGCGGCGCCTCCCAGGCGCGGAGGTCGCGGCGCGGGTGGAGCGCGCCCTCGCCTCGATGGGCCTAGCGGGCGTGGGCTCGCGCCCGCCCGGCCAGCTCTCGGGCGGGCAGCAGCAGCGCGTCGCGCTGGCCCGGGCGCTGGTGCTGGAGCCCGACCTGCTGCTGCTGGACGAGCCCCTGTCGAACCTCGACGCGCGCCTGCGCGTCGAGATGCGGCGCGAGATCCGGGCCCTGCAGCGCGAGGCGGGCGTGACCACGCTCTACGTCACGCACGACCAGGAGGAGGCGCTCGAGCTGTCCGACGTCGTCGCGGTCATGAGCCGCGGCCGTGTCGAGCAGGTGGGCCCGCCCCAGGAGGTCTACGCGCGTCCGCTGTCCGAGACGGTCGCCACGTTCCTGGGGACGGTCACCATGCTCGACGGGGAGGTGCAGACCGACGGGCGTGTGCGGGTGCTGGGCCAGACGCTCGAGCTGTCCGCGGCCCCGTGCGCGCCCGTGCGCGTGGCCGTCCGGCCGGAGAACGTGGAAGTGGGCGACGGGCCCGACGGCATGGCCGGCGTGGTGAGAGACTGCGCGTACCTCGGCCACGGCTTCCGCGTGCGGGTGGCGGTCGAGGGCGTGGAGATCGTGGCGCACACGCGCCTGGCTCCGGCCGTGGGCGAGGCGGTGCGGGTGCGGATACGCGAGGCGGCGGTCCTGCCGCGATGAGGAGCGTCCTGGATGGCGATCGGGTTCGAGGTGGCGGTCGAAGAGGACCACGAGGCGATGAGCCGTCGCGCGGCCGCGGAGATGGCGGCGGCGCTCGCGGAGGCGCCCGACCTGCTCCTCTGCGTGGCGAGCGGCGCGACGCCCACCCGCGCCTACGACCTGTTCGCCGAGGACGGGCGCGCGCGGCCCGACGCGTGCTCCCGCCTGCGCATCCTGCGGCTGGACGAGTGGGGCGGGCTGGCCGCGGACGACCCGGGCAGCTCGGAGGCGCAGGTCCGTCGCCAGCTGGCGGCTCCGCTGGGCGTCACGGCCGACCGCTACTTCGCGTTCCGCGGCGACGCGCCCGATCCGGCGGCCGAGTGCGCGCGCATCCGCGGGATCGTGGAGGCGCAGGGCCCCATCGGCCTGTCCGTGCTGGGGCTGGGCCTCAACGGCCACCTCGGGTTCAACGAGCCGGCCGCGGAGCTGCAGCCGCACGCGCACGTGGCCGAGCTGAGCCGGACGTCCCGCGAGCACTCCATGCTGGCGAGTGCGCGCGGCGTCCCGCAGTACGGGCTGACGCTGGGCATGGCCGACCTGATGCGCTCACGTCGCGTGCTGCTGGTCGTGAGCGGCGCGCACAAGCGGGAGGTGCTGGCGCGGATGCTGCGGGGCGGGCTCACGACCGCGCTGCCGGCCTCGCTGCTGCGGATGCACCCGGACACGCTGTGCCTGTGCGATCGCTCGGCGGCCGAAGGGCTCGTGTGATCTTCGCGGGCCGAGGGTGACGCGCGTGGAGCTGCTGCGCCGGTCGGAGTCGATCGCGCCCGCGGACTCGAAGAGCCACCGCCGCCATCGCTTCACCGTGCCGCCGGACGTGGGCGCGCTGGACGTCCGCTTCGCGTACGACCGCGGCGGGGAGCTGCCGCACAGCCTGCTGACGCTGTCGCTGTTCGATCCTCACGCGTTCCGGGGGGCGGGGCACCGTTTCGCGCCTCGGCAGCAGGTCCGCGTCGACCTCCATTCGGCGACGCCCGGGTTCGTGCCGGGGCCGGTGCCGCCGGGGGAGTGGACGATCGAGGTGGACCTGCACTGCGTGATCGCCAGCGGGCGATATGAAGTGGTCGTCGCCGCGGAGCCAACGAGCGGGAAAGGGGATGATCGTAACGATCTCCCGGCCAAAACGGAGGTCGGACGAGCTCCGACGGTCCGGCCGTCGTCGCTCGTCCGACTGCGGGGAGACCTCCACCTCCACAGCACGCACTCGGACGGGCGGTGGACGGTCGAGGAGATGGCCGAGGCGTCGCGCGGCCGGCCCGTCGATTTCCTGTTCCTGACCGACCACAACACGGTGACCGGCATCGACGCGCTGCGCCGCGCGGTCGGCGGCCGCATCGCGGTCCATCCGGGTCAGGAGCTGACGACGTTCCGCGGGCACGCGCTGGCCCTGGGGCCCGATCGCTGGCTGGACTGGCGGGCCGGGCTCGACGGCCGGACGATCGACGACGTCGCGCGCGACGTGCGGACGGCGGGCGGCGTGATGGTCATCGCGCACCCCGACGCGCCGCCCGACCCGATCTGCACCGGCTGCCAGTGGACGCACGCCGACTTCGACCCGGCGCTGGCCGACGCGGTCGAGGTGTGGGGCGGCCTGTGGGACGGGCCCGAGGAGCGCAACCAGGGCTGCCTCGACCTGTGGCGCAAGTGGCTGAACCTGGGTCATCGCCTGGCCGCCACGGGCGCGACGGACGCGCACCGGCACGAGGACTGGCAGGGAGCGGTGCCGCTCACGTACGTGAGCGCCCGCGACCTCTCGCTGGACGCGATACTCGAAGCGCTGCGCGCGGGCCGAACGTACGTCAGCAGCGGGCCCTCGATCGACGTTCGCGTGCGCGAGGACGGCGGCCGCGCGGCTTCGATCGGGGACACCGCGCGCGAGGCGCGGTCGATCGAGGCCTCCTGCGCGGGCGCTTCCGACGCGGAGCTGCGCATCGTGGTCGGCGGCGAGACGCGGAGCCGCGCGCGTGTGCGCGGCGAGGGGACCGTGCGGGCCGAGGCCGACCGGCACGACCGTTGGTGCTGCGCGGAGCTGTGGGACGGCCACGTCATGCTGGCGGTGACGAGCCCGGTCTATCTCGGCTGACGCCGTCCACCCGCCTGGATTGACGAGCGGCCGCGGGACTGGTACGAGGATTGGCATGAGCCTGCACCTCGTCGCGCGCCACCTCCTTCCCGTGATCTTCGTCGCCTCGCTCGCGGCCGCCGCCGCGGCCGAGCCCAAGGGCGTCGGCATCGACCTCGAGGGCATGGACCGGTCCACCGCGCCCGGCGACGACTTCTTCAAGTACGCGAACGGCGCGTGGCTGCGCGCCACGCCCATCCCGCCGGACCGCGGCGCGTACGGCGCGGGCGTGATCGTGAGCGACCGTACGGACGAGCGCACGTCGCGCATCATCCAGGACGCGGCCAGCGCGCAGGCCGCGCCCGGCTCCGACGCGCAGAAGATCGCGGACTACCACGCGAGCTACATGGACGCGGCCGGCATCGAGGCCAAGGGACTGGCCCCGCTCCAGCCGACGCTGGACCGCATCGCGGCCGTCTCCGACCGCAAGTCGCTCGCGCGCGTGCTGGGCGGCACGGTCCGAGCGGACGTGGACGCGTTCAACAACACGAACTTCTACACGGAGAACGTCCTGGGCGTCTGGGTCGCGCAGGACCTCGAGGACACGACGCGCTACGTGCCGTTCCTCCTCCAGGGCGGGCTCGACATGCCCGACCGGGCGTACTACGTGGACGCGTCGCCCCGCATGGAGGAGCTGCGCGGGAAGTGCAAGGCGCACATGGCCGCCGTGCTCAAGCTGGCCAAGATACCCGACGCCGACGCGCGTGCCGCGCGCGTCTTCGAGCTGGAGCGTCGCCTGGCCGAGACCCACTCGCCCCGCGAGGACTCCGAGGACGTGAAGAACGGAACCAACCGCTGGCGGCGCGAGGACTTCGACGCGCGCGCGCCGGGCCTCGACTGGGCCGCGTTCCTCGAGGAGGCGGGCCTGGGTGCGCAGAAGGACTTCGTCGTGTGGCACCCCAAGGCGGTGACGGGCCTCGCGTCGCTGGCCGCCAGCGAGCCGCTCGACACCTGGAAGGACTACCTGGCCTTCCACGCGATCGACCACAACGCGACGTTCCTGCCCGAGGCGTTCGGCACCGAGGGGTTCGCGTTCCACGGGACCGTGCTCACCGGCACGCCGAAGCGGCGCGAACGCGCGAAGCGGGCGGTCGACCTCACGAACGCGGCGCTGGGCGAGGCGGTCGGCCGCCTCTACGTCGAGCGGCACTTCCCGCCCGCGGCCAAGGCCCGCGTGCAGGAGATCGTGGCCAACATCCAGGCCGCGTTCCGCAAGAGGATCGACGCGCTCGAGTGGATGGCGGCCGCCACGCGCGCGAAGGCCAAGGCCAAGCTCGCGGTGCTCAAGGTGGGCGTCGGCTATCCCGACCGCTGGCGCGACTACGGCGGGCTCACGGTCGTGCGCGGGGACGCGCTGGGCAACGCGCTGCGGGTCGAGATGTTCGAGTACCGCAGCGCCCTGGCGCGCCTGGGGCAGCCGGTCGACCGGTCGGAATGGGTGATGACGCCCCAGACCGTCAACGCGGTGAACCTGCCGGCGCTGAACGCGATGAACTTCCCGGCCGCGATCCTGCAGCCGCCGTACTTCGACCCCGATCGTCCGCTCGCGATGGACTACGGCGCCATCGGCGCGATCATCGGGCACGAGATCAGCCACAGCTTCGACGACCAGGGCGCGCAGTTCGACGACGCCGGGCGCCTCCACAACTGGTGGACGCCGGCCGACCTCGAGCACTTCCACGCGTCGGCGGCGAAGCTGGTCAAGCAGTACGACGGCTACCGGCCGTTCCCGGACCTGGCCGTGAACGGCACGCTCACGCTGTCGGAGAACATCGCGGACGTGGCCGGCCTGGCGGCCGCCTACGACGCGTACCGTGAGTCGCTGGGCGGGAAGCCCGCGCCCGTGGTGGAGGGCCTCACGGGCGACCAGCAGTTCTTCATCAGCTTCGCGCAGAGCTGGCGCGCCAAGCTGCGCGACCCGCTGCTGCGCCAGCAGATCCTGGGCGACGGCCACGCCCCGAACGAGTACCGGGCCGACACCGTGCGCAACCTGGACGAGTGGTACGCCGCGTTCGACGTCAAGCCGGGGCAGAAGCTGTACGTGGAGCCGAAGGACAGGGTCAGGGTCTGGTGACGACGCAACGGACTATCCGGATGCAGCCGGCTGCGTCGTCGTAGGTGCGGTCGCTGTCGCGAAGATATTCACGATTCCCGGCTGTGGACAAAGACGTCAGCATCATCCGCTTCCTGGCGAGGCTGGAGGCCGATCTCGGGGCGGGACGCTACATCGTCATCGAACAGAACGTGGAGGCCGACCTCTGCGCGATTCAGCTCTATTCGCAGCAGGCGCGCAAGGGTCTTGTCCACGTCTCCACGCGGGGGGGGATCGCTAGACCGGTACGATGTCGACCTCGAGGAGATGTCGGAGAGAGATGCCGATGGAGGTTTGATGTATCCCGAGGAGGTTCGCTTGAGGGACATCGACTACTCCACGGCTCTTGCGTATATCCGTGAGCACTTGAATCTCGATCTGAATCGATAAGAGGCCGAGTAGCGGCTACCCTGGCCAAAGAACAAGCAGCCCCGCGCCGACCAGCACCTGCAGCCCGAAGATCACCACCACGAACCGGCGCAGCCGCGCGTCGCCGAGCGCGGCCGCCATCGCGCCCTTGAAGACCAGGTTCGACAGGACGCCCACCACGACCAGCCGCCAGCCCTGGCTGCCGTCGATCTGGCCCGAGCCGACCAGCCGCGCGACCGAGAGCGTGATCGCGTCGACGTCCGTGAGGCCCGACACGACGCTGACGACGTACAGGCCGCGCGTGCCGACGCGCTCGTTCACGAACGCGACCGCGAGCAGCACCACCACGTAGAGCGCAGCGAACGAGAACGCGGTCTTGAGGCTCGCAGGCTGCTGGCCGTCGGTCCGTGCGGCCGCCTCGTCCCGCGTGCGCAGCCACAGCCAGAGAGCGCTCGCGGCCATGCCCGCGGCCAGGACGGCGATCGGCGGCGCGGCCGCGGACAGGAACGGCCGGGCCACCGCCCCGATCTCGACCAGCACGCGCCCGTACACCACGGTCGACGCGATCACGATCACGAGCGCCGCTGCCCGCGACGCCTGCGGCTGGTCGCGCGTGATCCGGGACCAGCTCACGGTCGTGGCCGTGCTCGAGATGAGCCCGCCCAGCAGCCCGCCGGCCACGATGCCCGCCCGCTCCCCGAAGAACTTGAGCGCGATGTAGCCCGCGAGGCTCAGCCCCACGATCAGCACGGCCATGAGCCACATCTCGCGCGGGTTGAAGACGGAGTAGGGGCCGAAGGTCGCGTCGGGCAGGACGGGCAGCACGACGAGCGCCAGCAGGACGAACTGCATGATGGCCCGCAGCTCCGCGCCGCCCAGACGCGAGACGAGCCCGTGCAGCTCCGCCTTGAAGTGCAGCAGCACGGCCACCGTGCCGCCCAGCACGACCGCGACCGCGCGGTTGCCGTCCATCACGTAGGCACCCAGCGCGTACATCAGCAGCAGCGCGACCTCGGTGGTCATGCCCGGGTCGGACTCGGACGAGCGGAGGCGCGCGACGTTGCCCATGGCAGTCGCCGCGGCCACGCCCACGAGACCGGCCGCGAGGACCCATCCGCCCGCGGCCTGCGCCAGCAGCGCGCTGACGGCGCCCAGCAGCGTCACCAGCGGGAACGTGCGCACGCCCGCCAGGTCCGAGGACGCGCTCTCGCGCTGGATGCCGACGATCAGGCCGAGCCCCAGGGCGATGCCCAGGCCGGCGAGGAGCTCGGAGAGGGGCATCAGCGCCGCGACGGGCTCAAGGCCGGGTTCCGTTCGCGCACACCTGCTCGGGCCCGCGGCCGATCCGCGCGTCCACGAAGGCCCGGATGGCGGACGCGTCCGTGCACCCCGCCTGCAGCATGAAGTCGGCCGCGACCACGGCCGTGTCGGTCGGCAGGTCCACATCCGCGGTCAGCAGCGCGCGCTTGTGGCCGCACGCGGGATCGTTGGGCAGGGCGCGGTAGGCGGCGCGAAGAGAGTCGACCACGCCCGCGGGAGCGCTCGGCCGATAGAGGAACACGATGCCGCCGTGCTCCAGGTTGTGCACCCAGTATCCGCGCGCGACGGTGGCCGTGTGCTCCTCGTAGCGCGCCCACAGGGGGTAGTGGGGGCCCGACGCGGGCGGGTTGGCGCGGTACGTGACGGCGGACCCCTCCGCCACGTGCAGCCAGCCTTCGTTGGCGACGGGCACGGTCGCGCAGCCGGCCACGGGCGTCGGGCTCGGGGGAGGGTTGGTCGTGCCGCCCCCGCCGCCGCAGCCCGACAGCAACGGAAGCAGGACGACGATGGAACGCGCTCGGAGCATCATCGTCCTGACTCTTGCCGATCGCGCGGCGGGGCGTCAAATCGGCGCGCAACGTCCTGGAGCCGCCGCCCCCGCCGTGGCGTAGACTCGGAGGGGCATGCCCCTCGACCTCAAGCCGGCCGTCCGCGTCCCCTTCGAGCGCCTGTTCCTCGACCCCAACAACCCGCGCCTGGGCGGTACGCGCCAGCCCGGCTACGACGAGCCGAAGCTGCTCTTCGAAGAGAAGGTGCAGACGCGGCTCGAGTTGCGCATGCGCAAGAGCTACAAGGCGCTCAAGGAGCTGGTGGCGTCGATCGTGAACATGGGCTGGATGCCCGTCGACGCGATCCTGGTGTGGGAGACGCCGGCGGCGCCCGGCCACTTCGTCGTGGTCGAGGGCAACGCGCGCACGACCGCGCTGCGCTCCATCCGCAGCGACCTCGAGCGCGAGCGCGCGCGGCTCCAGAAGGCGCGCGCGGACAAGCTCGTCGACGCGGGCTCGCTGCGCGAGATGGACGAGCGGGTGGGCCGCCTGGCGGAGGTGGTGGCGGCGACGGCCGAGCTGGAGGTGCTGCCCGTCGCGGCGCCGTCGGCCGCCGAGCTGGCGCGCAAGCTGCCGCGCCTGCTGGGCGTGCGCCACATCAGCCACGCGCAGCAGTGGAAGCCGCAGGCCACCAACGTCTACATCTACTCGCTCTACCGCCAGCTCTTCCACGAGACCTACGGGCCCGAGGAGAAGCTGCGCCTGGAGGAGGCGCTGCTGCGCGAGACGGGCGGCATGGTGAGCCTCAACTCCTGGAAGGTCCGCAAGGCCATCCAGGCCGCCGTCTCCTTCTCGCGCTTCCGCGCCGCCTTCGAGGACCGGCTGCCGAAGGGCGAGCGGTTCGACGAGGCCGACCAGAACTACTTCCTGTACCTGTTCGAGCCCGGCTACGCGCGCGAGCAGTTCGGGCTCTCCGACTCGTCGCTGTGGCTCGAGCGCGAGGCCGAGGAGGTGCTGTTCCGCTGGGCCTTCGCCAAGCCCCGCGGCGGCGAGCGCGAGAACCGCAACGTCTTTCGCGCGCCCGAGGATATCCGCACCTGGAACACGATCGCCCGCTACGACGACAGGCACCAGACGCACTTCTCGCGCCGGCTCGACGTGCGCCGGCCCGACAAGGCGCGGCCGGTGGCGCAGATGGACCTCGACTGGAACACGCACCGCGCGCACCGTTCGCCCG
This sequence comes from Vicinamibacteria bacterium, assembly GCA_025923995.1. Lineage (GTDB taxonomy): Bacteria > Acidobacteriota > Vicinamibacteria > Fen-336 > Fen-336 > JAICEW01. Next base: position 8,519 of record JAICEW010000071.1, read on the forward strand.
TCGAGACCCTGCTCGCGCTGGTGGAGTCGCTGCGCTCGATGGAGGTGGACACGCTGGTCGTCGCCAAGGACGAGATCAAGCCCGCCATCGACGAGCTGCTCGCGATCGCGAAGGAGTACCAGGCGATGCTGGAGGCGCTCGAGGGGCCGCCGCCGCAGAAGCGGAAGCGCGCCTAGACCGCCCGGCTCGGCCGCCTAGGGATGCGCCGGCTGCGGCAGCGGCGGCAGGCCCAGCTTCTGCATCTCCTTCTCGACCGTCTGCGTGAAGTCGTTGATGCGCGGGAGCCGCTTGCCGTTCACGAACAGCGTCGGCGTCGCCTCGACGCCGCTGCGCTTGGCCTCCGCGATCTCGGCCGCCAGCCGTTCGGCGACGCGCGGCGAGTCCAGGCAGGACGCGAAGGCCGCGGTGTCCAGGCCCGCCTCGCCCGCCAGCTTCGTGAGGTCCATCTTCGGCGCGTCCTGCGGCGGGGAGGAGAAGATCCGGTCGTGGTACGGCCAGAAGCGCCCCTGCTCGTGCGCGCACAGCCCGCCGCGCGCCAGCCGGCACGCGCCCGCGTGGATGGTGGGCTTCACGTTCGGGTTGCACTCCGCGTCGAGCGGGTAGTTCTTGAAGTACACCGACACCCGTCCCGCGGTCGTGGGCAGGTAGCTCGCGAACGCGCCGGCGATGTTGCGGCAGAAGGGGCACAGGAAGTCGGAGAACTCGGTGACGCGGATCGGCGCCTGCGCCGGCCCCTTGTACGGCGCCGAGTCGAGCTTGAGCGGGTGCACCGGCCCCTGCTCGAACTCGCGCGCGGCCTTCTCGGCGAAGTACTGGTCCAGCTTGCGCGGGTCGTCGAGGATCTCCTGCAGCCGCCGCGCCTGCTCGGTGGCCACCCGCGCCTCCTCCTGGAAGCGCGCGGAGTCGCTCCCGGGCGCCGGGCTCGCGAAAACGGGCGCACCCACGGCGGACGTGCCCGGAGTCGCGGGCGCGCCGAGCACCAGGCGCGCGCGCCGCTGCTGCCGGAGGTCCAGCGCCTGCTCGCCGGCCAGCACGGTGGTCGCGAGGGCGAGCGTCGCCAGCGCCCAGCCCGCGAACGCCAGGCGTCCGTCGGGCCGCAAGAGCGCTTCGCCCACGACGCGGCCGTCGCGCCGGGCGGGCAGGGCGATGACCAGGCCCAGCGCGCCGATCGCGTACGTCAGCAGGCAGACCTTGCAGAAGGCGCGTATGGCGACCAGCTGGATCCCGAACAGCGCCACGTCCACGGCCAGCGCGAGCGTCAGCGCCAGCAGCGCGAGGGCGCCCGCGGCGGCCCGCGTCTCCGGCCCCGCCAGCAGCGCCAGCGCCAGCAGGATCGCGAGCGAGCCGTAGAAGACGAGGCCGTACCCGCCCAGCGGCATGCCCCCGACCTGCGCGAAGCGGCTCTGGGCCACCTTGTCGCAGCCGCTCTCCGCACCTTCGCCGCAGACCTGGCTGAGCGCGGCGACGGCCCGGCCCTCGCCGTGGTGCTGGAGCAGCAGCAGGCCGGACAGGGCCGCGTTCACCACGGTCACCGCGATCAGCAGCAGCAGCCGGAAGCGCGACATCCCGCGGGGGGCGGGAGCGGGCACGACGTCCGGGGGCACCGGCGTGTCGGAAGACGGACGGGTCTCATCCGCGGGCAGCGTGGTCTCCTTCTTGAAGAAGCTCATGTCCTGGTTCGTTTCACTCTATCGAGCGGTGGCGGAGCGCGCAACAGGCGGGCCGGAAGCCTTTCGGCCGGCACGGAACGGCGCGTCGAGCAGCGCGAAGAGCAGCAGCGCGGCCGCTTCGGCCACCACGAGATAGACCGGCCAGGGCCCGAACCAGTCGAGCAGCGTCCGCCCCGCCGGCTTCTCACGAAGGAACAGGAAGTTCGAGCCGAGCACCGCGTTCACCACGGCCACCACGAGCGCGTACGCGTTCGTGATCGCGAACACCCGTGCGACCGCGCCCGCCTGCGGGTGGCGTCCGAAGCCGAACGTCACCACCGCGGCCGCGATCACCACCAGCCCGTGGAGCACGAAGAACGACACGAACGCCCAGGACGGGAAGCCCGACTGGAGGTCGGGCCCGACCAGCGCGAGCAGCGTGCCGCTGCCCGCCCAGAAGAAGAGCACCTCGGCGGACGTGCGCTCGAGCGTCACCAGCGCGAACGCGGCCACGAAGATGAGGAAGTCGCACAGGTGGAGCGGCAGCAGGTCGAGCGGCGCGAGCAGCCCGCGGCGCCACCAGTAGCCCAGCGTCGCCGCGGTCGCCACCAGGAGCGCCGCCGCGAGCCCGAGGCGCAGGGCGCGTGCGGCTGCGCCCGAGACGCGTCGGGCCAGGGCGACGAGCGCGACGGCCGCCGCCGCGATCAAGGCGAGCGTCGCGAGATGCGCCGTGCCGAACGGGACGAACCGTTCCACGAGGCGATTCTAGCGGCCGCCCGGGTCGTGCCAGGCGGCGCCTCAGGACTTCGACTGCTCCGCGATCCAGCGCTCGATCAGGGAGTGCTCGGCCGGGTCCTTGATCCTCTTGAGGATGCCCTCGGGATGGCCGGCCACGGTCGCGGGATCGTCGAACGGGAGCTGCTCGTACATCCTGCCGCCCGGGTTGTGGCAGGGCGCGCAGCGCTGGGCCAGGATCGGAGCGATCTGGGCACGGAACGCGTCGGTCGACGGCGCGGCGGCCGCAACGGGGACCGGCTCCGCGGCCGGAACGCTCTCCGCGGCCGGTGCTGGCTCTGCAACGGGTGCGGCCGAGGCGGCCGGAGCCGGGGCGACGGACACGGCCGGAGCGGGCGCCGTCGCGGCGCGGTGTCCCGCGCACCCGCCCGGAATCCCCGCGACCAGCACGCCCAGCAGGAGCACCTTGCGCATGGCGCACCTCCACCCTGGATCGTAGGAGCGCTCCGCGGCTGACCCTAGTGAAACTTCGTGAAGCGCCTGCCCCCGACATCCAGGGAATAGAATCCTGCCACGATGACGGACGCGCGCCACCACGTCGTGATCCTGGGGGGCGGGTTCGGCGGCCTGGCCGCGGCCCGCGAGCTGGCGCGCCGGCCCGTGCGCGTCACGCTGATCGACAGACGCAACCACCACGTGTTCCAGCCGCTGCTGTACCAGGTCGCGACCGCGGGCCTCTCCGCGCCCGACATCGCCGCGCCCATCCGCCGCATCGTGCAGCGCCACCGCAACGTGGACGTGGTGCTGGCGGAGGCCCGCGGGATCGATCTCGCGCGCCGCGTGGTGCTGCTTCCGGACGGCGAGGTCGGCTACGACTCGCTGATCGTGGCCACGGGCGCGACGCACTCCTACTTCGGCCGCGACGAATGGGCCGAGCACGCGCCGGGCCTCAAGACCCTGGAGGACGCGCTGCTCATCCGCAGGCGCGTGCTGCTGGCGTTCGAGCGGGCCGACCGCGAGGCGGACGAGGCCCGGCGGCGGCAATGGCTGACGTTCGTGGTGATCGGAGCGGGGCCGACGGGCGTCGAGATGGCGGGCACGCTGGCGGAGATCGCGCGCCACACGCTGCGCCAGGACTTCCACCACATCGACCCGGGCACGGCGCGCGTGGTCCTGATCGAGGCGGTCGACCGCGTGCTGCCGCCCTACCCGCCGGACCTCTCGGCCCGGGCCGCGACCCAGCTCGAGCGGCTGGGGGTCGAGCTGCGCACGAAGACGCGCGTGACCGGCGTCGACGCGGACGGCGTCTGGCTCGGCCAGGAGCGGCTGGCCGCGCGCACGATCGTGTGGGCGGCGGGCGTTGCCGCCTCGTCGCTGGGCCGCACCCTCACCGCGTCCGTCGACCGGGCCGGCCGCGTGCCCGTGGAGCCTGACCTCACGCTGTCAGGCCATCCCGAGGTCTACGTGGTCGGGGACCTGGCCGCGATGCAGCAGGACGGCCAGCCCGTGCCCGGCGTCGCGCCCGCGGCCATGCAGATGGGGCGTCACGCCGCGCGCAACCTCTTGCGCACGCTCTCGGGCGCGGCGCGCCGGCCGTTCCGATACGTGGACAAGGGGTCGCTCGCGACCATCGGCCGCAAGTCGGGCGTCGCCCTCTTCGGACGCTTCCGCATGTGGGGCTACCCGGCCTGGGCGGCGTGGCTCGCGGTGCACATCTTCTTCCTCATCGGCTTCCGGAACCGTCTGGTCGTGATGACCGACTGGGCCTGGTCCTACTTCACGCACCAGCGCTTCGCGCGCCTCATCCTGGACCTGGCGCCCTCGTCCACGGAGGGCCCCACGGCCCCCGGCCGCTCGACGTAGAATCGACGCTTCCGGCGCGCGCGTGCGTCGTCCATCGTCTTGAAGGCCGGCGCGTTCTCCGAGGCGCTCCCTTGGGAAGCAGGAGGATCTCGAAGTGAAGAAGCTGATCGTGCTCGCGCCGCTGGCGCTCGCCGCCTCCCAGGCGGCCCTGGCGGCGGACCCGCCCAAGCCGAAGATCGCCGGCTTCGACATCGGGGCCCTCGACCGGACCGCGAACGCCTGCACGAACTTCTACCAGTTCGCGTGCGGGGGCTGGATGGCCGCGAACCCCGTCCCGCCCGACCGCCCGCGGTGGGGCCGCTTCGACGAGCTGCAGGACCGCAACCGCGACGTCCTGCGCGAGATCCTGAACCAGGTTTCCGCGTCCTCCGGCGGCCGCCATCCCATCGACCAGAAGATCGGCGACCACTACGCGGCCTGCATGGACGAGTCGCGCGCCGAGGCGTTGGGCGCGACGCCGCTCGAGAAGGAGCTCTCCGCGATCGACGCGCTGGCGGACAAGGCCGCGCTGGTCGACCGCTTCGCGCACCTGCAGTCGCAGGGCCTGCCCGTGCTGTTCGGGTACGGCTCGCTCCAGGACTTCAAGGACGCGACCAAGGTGCTGGCGGTGGTGGACCAGGGCGGTCTGGGCATGCCCGACCGGGACTACTACATCAAGGACGACGATCGCTCGAAGGAGCTGCGCACGAAGTACGTGGCGCACGTCCAGAAGCAGCTGGAGCTGGCGGGCGACAAGCCGGACGCCGCGGCCGCGCGCGCGAAGACGGTGATGGAGATGGAGACCGCGCTCGCGAACGTGTCGCTCGAGCGCGTGAAGCGGCGCGATCCCGAGAACCTGTACCACAAGATGAAGCGGGCGGAGCTGGTCGGCCTGACGCCCGACTTCCGGTGGGAGGCGTTCTTCACGGCCACCGGCGCCCCGCCCTTCAGCGAGATCAACGTCACGCATCCGGACTTCTTCAAGGGCGCCAACGAGCTGCTCAAGACCCGGAGCCTCGCGGACTGGAAGACGTACCTGCGCTGGCACGTCATCCGCCAGACGGCGCCGATGCTCTCCTCCGCGTTCGTGAACGAGAACTTCGACTTCTACGGCAAGACCCTGACCGGCGCCAAGGAGCTGCGGCCGCGCTGGAAGCGCTGCGTCGACCGGGTGGACAACGACCTGGGCGACGCGCTGGGCCAGCGCTACGTGGAGAAGACCTTCGGCGAGGAGGGCAAGAAGCGCATGGCCGTGATGGTGGCCGCGCTGGAGAAGGCCCTGGAGAAGGACATCGAGGGGCTGCCCTGGATGGAGGAGGCGACGCGCAAGAAGGGCCTCGAGAAGCTCAAGGCCATCGCCAACAAGGTCGGTTATACCGACAAGTGGCGCGACTACACGTCCGTGCGCATCGATCGCGAGGACGCGGTGGGCAACGCGGCCCGCGCGGCCGCCTACGAGTTCCGCCGCGACCTGAACAAGATCGGCAAGCCCGTGGACCGCGGCGAGTGGCAGATGAGCCCGCCCACCGTCAACGCGTACTACAGCCCGCTGCTCAACGACATCAACTTCCCGGTCGGCATCCTGCAACCGCCGTTCTTCGACAACGCCATGGACGACGCGGTCAACTTCGGGGGCATCGGCGCCGTGATCGGACACGAGCTGACGCACGGGTTCGACGACTCCGGCCGGAAGTTCGACGCGCTCGGCAACATGACCGACTGGTGGACCGACAAGGACGGCAAGCAGTTCGAGGAGAAGTCGGCGTGCTTCGTGGACCAGTACGCGGCCTACACGGCGGTCGACGACGTGAAGCTCAACGGCAAGCTGACGCTGGGCGAGAACGTCGCGGACAACGGCGGGCTGCGCATCGCGCACATGGCGCTGCACGAGACGCTGGCCGGCAAGGAGCCGGCGCCCATCGACGGGTTCACCGCCGACCAGCGGCTGTTCCTGGGTTGGGCCCAGATCTGGTGCCAGAACGCGACGCCGGAGATCTCGCGCCTGCTGGCCCAGACCGACCCCCACAGCCCCGGCCAGTGGCGCACCAACGGCACCGTGTCGAACATGCCCGAGTTCCAGAAGGCGTTCTCGTGCAAGGCCGGCGATCCGATGGTGAGCGCCAGGCCCTGCCGGGTCTGGTAGCCATGGACCCCGCACGCCCGCTGCGGCGGTCGCGCCAGCGCCTGCTGGGAGGAGTGTGCGGGGGGCTGGCCGACTGGCTGGGCTGGGATCGCACGCTGGTGCGTGTCCTCTACGTGCTGGTGTCGATCCTCTCCGCCGCCTTCCCGGGGATCCTGGTGTACGTGATCCTCTGGATCGTGATCCCGGAGGCCTGACGGGGCCGCGTGCCCGAGCTGCCTGAGGCCGAGTCGGCGCGGCGGCTGCTGCAGCGCCTGCTGAAAGGCAGGCGCTTCGCGGCGGTCGCCGCGCAGCCGGACCCCATCGTGTTCAGCGGCACCACCGCGGCGCGGGTCGCGGCCGCGCTCAAGGGGCGCACCGTCCGCGGCACCGGCCGCAAGGGCAAACACGTCTGGCTGGAGCTCGACCGCCGCCCCTGGCCCGCGTTCCACATGGGCATGAGCGGCTGGTTCGAGGTGGTGGGCCCCGACGACGAGCCGCCGCGCTTCTGGAAGCTCGACCTGCTCGCGGGCAGCCGCCGCGTCGTGTTCTGCGACGTCCGCCGGTTCGGCCGCGTGCGTCTGCTGCAGGACCCGCCGCACGAGCCGCCCATCAGCCTGCTGGGCTTCGACCCGCTGGTCGGCCTGCCGCCGGTCGCCGAGCTGGCCCGGCACCTGGCGCGGCGCTCGGCGCCGATCAAGGCCGTGCTCCTCGACCAGTCGCTGTTCGCGGGCGTCGGCAACTGGATCGCCGACGAGGTGCTCTTCCAGGCGGGCCTCAGCCCGCACCGGCCCGCTCGCGAGCTCGATCGCGACGAGGTGGCCCGCCTGCGCCGCGTGATGCACGCGATCGTCGCCTTGGCCGTCCGGGTGGACGGGGACTCGTCGAAGTTCCCGAAGCGCTGGCTGTTCCACCGGCGCTGGGAGTACCGAGGGGACCTCCTCACGTCGCGCGGCGAGTCGATCGTGCGCGAGACGATCGGCGGGCGCACCGCGGCCTGGGTCCCGACCCGCCAGCGTTAGCGGCTCTTGAGCCGCGCCTCCAGCCAGTCGTTGATCCGCGTCGTCACCTCGGGCACCGGCGGGTGGCCCATCTCGAGCGCGAGCAGGAGCGACTTCTGCGCGGTGATCACGTTGTACGCGGCGTACATCGACGTGGGCGGCGTCGTCTCGTCGTTGAAGCCCCAGGCGTAGAGGCCGGGCACGCGGACGCGCCGCGCGAAGTTCACGACGTCGTAGTACGCGATCGTGTCGATCTTCGCTTGCGAGCGATGCCGCTTCTCGTCCTGGAACATGTGCGGCCAGCCGCCCGCGCGGCCGTGCAGGTAGCCGGTGGTGTCGACCAGCGCGGGGTAGGAGACGCCCACCACCTTCACGCGGGGGTCGAGGCCCGCCGTCACCAGGGTGAGCGCCCCGCCCTGGCTCCCGCCCGCGACGCCCAGGCTCCTGCCGTCGTAGCGCGGCCGGCTGACGAGGAAGTCGACCGCGCGCAGGCAGCCGAGGTAGACGCGGCGATAGTAGTAGTCGTCGCGGTCGTCGAGGCCGTGGACGCGATAGCCCGAGAGCGCTCCCCAGCGCAGGTCGTCGTAGACGGGCCCCTCGAGGTTCACCGGGATGCCGTTGATGCCGATCTGGAGCGTGATGATCCCGCGCTCGGCCATCTCGACCTGCCCGCGGTAGGCGCGCACGCCGGCGCCGGGCACGCTGAGCAGCGCGGGGAACGGGCCGTCGCCCATGGGCTCGCAGAGCACGCCGTACACGTGCGTCAGGTGCCCCGGCTCGATCGCGATGTTCTGCAGGCTCACGTGCCAGCAGTCGGCCTTCGCGGTGCTCGACGCCGGCATCGGCGTGAGCTTCGCGTCCATCGCCACCTCGGCCAGTGTCTTCTTGTTCGCGTCCCAGAACGCGTCGAAGTCCGCGGGCTCGGGCACGGTCGGCTTGATCTGCCCGGGAGCGTAGCCCGCGGTCGCGAGGCCGCGGTACTCCTGGCCGTCCACCTTCGCGGTGGCGACGAGCCGCAGGAAGCCCGGCTGGTCCATCCCCTTCGCCTTCACGACGACGCCGTCCGCCGGGACCGGGACCGTCTTCTCCTCGACCGGCTTCGTGCGCTCGGGGCCAAGCGTGTACGCGACCGAGGCGCCCTTCACGGGATGGCCGTCGCGCGTGACGGTCACCCTGAACGATGCGGGCTGGCCCAGCGCATAGGTCCAGTCGGCGCGATCGGGGACGACGGTGACGCGGACGGTACCGGTGTACTCCTGGGCGGAGGCATTGCCCGCGTGGGTCGCGAAGGCACCGAAGGCGAGCGCCGTGGCCAGGCGGAGCGTGGAGCGTCGCGTTGCGATCATGGGGGCGGAGTATACCCGCGCCCGAGATGGCGCTCGCGTCGACTCAGCCGGACGTGATCGCTCCTCTTCTCGAACCGGCCCCGGGGCCGGTTGAGCCTTGCACGCTCAACCCATAGGCCGCCGGGCGCTCGCGCACCACGCTCACTGACCCGTTCCCATTCGAGCCGTAGCACAGCACGGCCTCGTATGAGTTGTGCGCGCGGCACCGCAGCTCGATGTTCGCGACCGTGGCCGAGCCGCCGACGGCGTAGGGCTCGACGTGGTGGAACTCCAGGCGTCCGCGCTCCTGGCAGCGCCGGCCGGACGACCCGACGAACGCGCACCGCCCCTGGTCGCGCGTCCACACCACGCGCCGCACTTTGGCGGGCACGTGCCGGCTCCGCGCAGCACTGTCACGCCCCCCGTGCGCGGCCTTTGTCACCGCGCCGCACTTCTTCCGTGCGAGGTCGTCGATGAGGGCGGTGAGCGCCCGGTCGAAGATCTCGCCGACATCGCCGCTGGGGACCGTGTGACGGAGCAGGTCCCGCGCAACCTGCAGCTTCTTCCAGGTCGCCGCGCTGGCCGTGAACCGGATCTGGTAGCGATCGGCCGAGAGAGGCGTCGCCGGCGGACGCGGCGGGGGAGACTGCACCCGGGCGAGCAGAGCGCCCGGCGCCTCGCGAGCGGGGGGAGACGTCCCGTCCGGCGTCTCGAGCGGAGGCGCGGGCAAGGGAAGCGCTGGGGCCGTCGCCGGCAGCTTCCGCACCAGCGTCGCCACGTCCGGCTTCGGAAAGCGCCGCGCCAGCATCTCCTCGACCGCGCGCTTGCGCAGGCCCGCCGCGGCAGCGATGAGCTCGCCGTGGTTCTCGGCCGTGAGGTGCGGACCGACGAGGCGCGCGCTGGTCAGGGTCAGCGCGCCGTCCGCCAGCCGGTCCAGCAGCGCCGGAAAGCGCCGCGCGACGCGCGCCACGTCGATGCGCTTGCAGGTGGCGCTCTCGGACAGCCGCAGCACCTGGCAGCAGTACTCGAACAGCGAGGAGAAGCCCAGGCTGAGGTGGAGCCGCCTCGCGTCCATCTCGGCCAGGTGCGCGACCAGGACCGCGGTCGAGCCGCGCTCGTCGCGCACGCAGCGCGAGAGCGCGTGGATCAGCTGCGGATCGGTGAGGTGGCTGGGGATGCGGGCAGGGATGCGAATGGACATGCTCGTCTCCTTTCGGGCGAAGGGGAGAGAGCCGCTGCAGCCGCATCGTCCCGCAGGCACACGCCAAGCGGGGTCCAGATCAGTCGTTCAACGCCAGCGAGCGCGGCGCTAGCCGCCGTCGGTGGAGCGGGCCTCCAGCCCGGGCTCGGGGGGGAGGTTGAGCACCCGCGACGGCAGCAGCGAGACGATGAAGGACACGACCTCGCGCAGGGACAGGACGGCGACCGGCGCCCCGGCGTCGTCCACGATGGGAACGTGGCGGAAGCCGCCGACGACCATCCGGTTGAGCGCGAAGGCCACGCCGTCCTGCAGGCCGAGGCACTCCGGCGACGGCGTCATCAGCTCGGCCACGGGACGCGTCGGCTCGGTCCGCGCCAGGGCGACGCGGCGCAGCACGTCCCGCTCGGTGAAGATGCCCTCGACGTGTCCGTCGTCGTCGAGCACCAGCACCGCTCCGATGCCGCGGTCCTGCATGAGCTCGATCGCGTCCTTCACGCTGGCGCTCCGCGGGACCGACACGGCCGTCTGTGGCTCCAGCTCCTCGATGGCCGCGCCCAGGATGGCCCCGCCGAGCCGGCGCTCGTCGATCGCCCGGGCCTCGGGATCGTCCTCGTACGCCTCGTCGAACTCGCTTTCGTCCATCGGGACACCGGCGGAGGGGCTGCTCGAACGGTACGTCCGCCCGCCGGAGCGGTCAAGGGTTTTCCGCGGCGCCGGTCAGTCGAGCCTCTTCCTGAACCGCAGCGACGCGATCGCGAGCAGCCCCGTGCCCATCAGCGCGAGCACGATCGACTCGCGCCAGAGCGTCTCCATCCCGGCGCCCTTCAGGAAGATCCCGCGGATGACGTTCGAGTAGTAGCGCAGCGGGATCGCGTAGGTGACGGTCTGGATGACGCGAGGCATGTTCTCGATGGGGAAGATGAGGCCCGAGAGGTAGATCATCGGGATCATCACCAGGAACGCCGCCGCCATCATGGCCTGCTGCTGGTTGCGCACCAGCGTCGAGACCAGCAGGCCCAGCCCGAGCGTGTTCAGGAGGAAGAGCTGGGTGATCCCCAGCAGCAGCAGGAACGAGCCGCGCAGCGGCACGCCGAACCACAGCGTGGTCACGCCGGTGACCAGGAACACCTGCAGCGTGCCGATGGCGGCGAAGGGAGCCAGCTTGCCGACCAGCAGCTGCCAGGGCGCGACCGGTGTGACCATGAGCTGCTCGAGCGTGCCGATCTCCTTTTCGCGCACGACCGCCATGGCGGAGAGGAGCATGGTCATGATCATGAGGATCATGGCCAGCACGGCGGGCACGTAGAACCAGCGGCTCTTGAGGTCCGCGTTGTAGTAGACGCGCGGGACGAGCTGGATGCGGCCGGGCGGCGTGACGTCCCCGCCGGCCAGGGCCAGGCGGACGCGCTCGCGCACGCGCTCCTGGTCCGCCGCGTTCACGATCGCGGCCGCGTAGCCCAGCGCCTGCGTCGCCGCGGACGAGTCGCTGCCGTCGGCGATCATCTGCACGCCCGCCTGGGGGCCGCCCTCGCGCGCGGCGCCGTAGCCGGGGCCGATCACGAGCGCCACGTGCCCGCGGCCCGAGACCAGCCAGGGGTCGATCGCGCGGGGCGTGTCCTCGGTCGCCACCAGCGTGAAGTAGCCCGACGACACGAAGCGGTCCACCAGGTCGCGGCTGCCCGGGCTGCGGTCCTGGTCGACCAGCACCATCGGCACGTCGCGCACCTCGGTGTTCACGGCGTAGCCGAACGCGACGATCTGGAGGACCGGGGCCACGAAGATGAGCGGGAGCATCTTGTGGTCGCGGCGGAGCTGCAGCAGCTCCTTGACGATCACGTGCCACAGCGTGCGCATCAGGCCTCCCGCCGCGACATGCGCAGCGACGCGAGCCCCAGCGTCAGGATCGCGAACACGGCCAGCAGGACCAGTTGCTCGAGGTAGGGCTCGAGGCCCGCGCCCTTGAGGATGATCCCGCGCAGGACGACCAGGAAGTGGCGCGCGGGCACCAGGTTGGTGATCGCGCGCAGCACGGCCGGCATGGTGCGGATGGGGAAGATGAACCCCGACAGCAGCATGGCCGGCAGCAGCGAGGTCAGCAGGCCGATCTGGAACGCGAGCGCCTGCGTGTCGGCGATGGTCGAGATGAGCAGGCCGAAGCCCAGGGCCCCCAGCAGGTAGAGGACCGTCGCCACGAACAGGTCCAGGTAGGAGCCGCGGACCACCACGCCGAAGAGCACGCGGGCGGCCAGGATGATGATGGCGGTGGCCAGCAGCGAGATGACGAGGTACGGCGTGGCCTTGCCCAGGATCAGCTCCGCGGTGCGCACGGGCGACACCCGGATCTGCTCCATGGTGCCGCGCTCCTTCTCGCGCACCACGGACATCGCGGTGGAGAGCACCGCGGTCAGCATCAGCAGGAAGCCGATCAGGCCCGGCACCAGGAACTGCGTCGAGCGCAGCTCCGGGTTGTAGAACACGCGCGGCTCGTAGGCCGTCATGTCCGGCGCGGGCGTCCCCGTGCGCGCCAGCGCGCGGTGCAGCAGCCGCGAGTTGGCCTCGGCGGCGATCGAGCCCGCGTAGCCCAGGATGGTCTGCGCGGTCGTGGCGTCGGTGCCGTCGAGCAGCAGCTGCACGTCCCCGTTGCGCCCGGCCGCGAGGTCCTCGCCGTAGCCGCGGGGGATGACCAGGACGGCCTTGGCCGAACGCATGCGCGTGATGCGCTCCAGGTCGTCGCCCGCGTCCGCCACCGCCGTCACGTCGAAATAGGTCGAGTTGACGAACGCGCCCAGCAGGTCGCGGCTGGCGCGGCTGCCGTCCAGGTCCTGCACCGCCAGCGCCACGTGGCGGACGTCGAAGTTCAGCGCGAACCCGTACAGCACGAGCATGAACGCGGGCAGGCCGATGAGCATGACCAGGCTCAGCGGGTCGCGCGCGATCTGGCGCAGCTCCTTGCGGGCGACGGCCCAGGTCTTCCTCATCGGCGCGCGGCGGCCGCCTTCTGCGCCTCCGCCTCCTCCACGTGGTGGATGAACACGTCCTCCAGCGACGGCACGATGCGAGCGACCTGCGCGGGCGTGTTGCCCGTGGCGGCGAGCGCCTCCTGCACCTGCTGCGCTCCGCGCTCCGCGTCCTCCACCACGACGTGGAGCCGCGTGCCGAAGATCGCGACCTCGCGCGCCCAGGCAGCGTCGCTCAGCGTGTCGAGCGCGTCGGCGGGATGCGGGCACTCGACCTCGAGCACCGCGTGGCCCGCGAACACCTGCTTCAGCTCGGCCACGCCGCCCAGCGCGGCCAGCCGGCCGGCGTGGATGAGCGCGAGGCGGTGGCAGTACTCCGCCTCGTCGAGGTAGTGCGTGGTGACGAACACGGTCACGCCCGACGCCGCCATCTCGTCGATCAGGGCCCAGAAGCGGCGGCGCGAGAGCGGGTCGACGCCGCTGGTGGGCTCGTCCAGGAACACGACGCGTGGCCGGTGCAAGACCGCGCAGGCCAGCGCGAGCTTCTGCCGCCAGCCGCCGGGCAGCTCCCGCGTGAGCCGGTGCTCCTGTCCGCGCAGGCCGGTCATCTCGATGGCCCACTGCTCGCGCTCGCGCGCCTCCGGCCCGTGCAGCCCGTACACGCCGCCGAAGAAGCGGATGTTCTGCTGCGCCGTCAGGTCCTCGTAGAGGCTGAAGCGCTGGCTCATGTAGCCGATGCTGCGCTTGACGCCCTCGGGGTCCTTCGCCACGTCGATGCCCAGCACGCGCGCGCTGCCGCCCGACGGGCGCAGCAGCCCGCACATCATGCGGATGGTGGTGGACTTCCCGGCCCCGTTCGCGCCCAGGAAGCCGAAGATCTCGCCGGCCTGGACGTCGAGCGTGATGCCGCCGACCGCCACGAAGTCGCCGAAGCGCTTCGTGAGGTCCCGCAACTCGACCGCGGCCGCCATCAGCGCCCCACCGCGCGCGCGAGCGCGGCGTCGGCCAGGCGCAGGGCGGCCTGGGCCGACGTCCGTTCCAGGCCCGCGCGCAGGAGGGCGACCTCGGCGTCGAGCAGCTCGGACGAGGGGATGACGCCCGCGCGATAGCGGTCGCCCGCGACGCGCGCGTTCTCGCGGGCGGACTCCAGCGCGCGCTCGGACAGGCCGACACGCGCGCCCGCCGTGCGCTGCTCCTCCACCCGCTGCGTGACC